>DASZVD010000079.1:0-10314 GCA_035547375.1 Steroidobacteraceae bacterium | reverse complement strand
CGAGGGTCGTGCGCCGCTTCTTCGAGCTCAACACACGCGTCATGAGTGGCGAGCCCGCGGATATCTTCTCGCTGCTGCACGAAGACCTTGTCTGGACCATGACGGGAAGCACGCCGGTCGCCCGCACTTACCATGGGTTGCAGGAGTTCAAGGACATCATCGGGCGGGCGCTCGGGACACAGTTTCGGCCCGACCCGGGGTTCGGACTGTATCCGTGCAAGATCATCGCTTCCGGCAACCGTGCCGCCGTGATCGCGCGCGGTCACGGAGAATCTGCGCTGGGCCGCCCGTACAACAATCAGTACTTCTTCTTCATGGAGGTACGTGACGGGAAAATCGCGAGTGTGCTCGAGAGTTGCGACGGATCGCTGGTCTGGCAAAGTGTCTTCGGCCGTCACCTCGAGCCGGGGCCGAGCGAACCTTGAGACCGGCACACCGCGGCATTACGGTCCTCACGCAACACCCGCACGAGCTCTAACCGGGAGCCGCGGCCGTCCCGATCGCCCGGTGCACGCGGTCCGCGACCAGCGCCTGTCCCCTTCGGCCCGCTTCCAGAATGCCATCGAACAGAAAGAACGGGTGAATCGTGCCTTCGAAACATACGTATTCGGTGGGCACGCCTGCCGATCGAAGCAGCTCGGCATAGCGGGCATTTTCATCCCGACAGGGATCGAATTCCGCCGCGACGATGAGCGCGGGAGGCAGTCCACGAAAATCGCTCGCGCGTACGGGTGACACCAGGGGCAGCGAGGCTTCCCGTTCCGGATCGCGCAAGTACAAACCGCGGAAGTACGGCCAGTCCTCCTCGGCGATGAAATATTCGCCCGAGCCGAGATCTTTCCGCGAAGGGAAGTCCGCGCCGTTGTCGAGAGTCAGTGCCGGATACACGAGGACTTGGTAGGCAATCCGCGGGCCGCCCTTCGCACGTGCCAGGAGGCACACACTGGCGACCAGTCCACCCCCCGCACTGTCCCCGACCAAAGCGATCCGGTGCGGATCCCAGCCCCGGCTCGCCGCCTGCGCTGCCACCCAGCGGACGACCGAGTAACAATCATCGAGCGCCGCCGGAAATTTGTGCTCGGGTGCGAGCCGGTAATCAACCGCTACGACCGGCAGACGAGAGTGCGCGCACAGAAAGCGACAGACATGGTCGTGTGTCTCGAGATTTCCCAGGTAGTAGCCCCCGCCGTGAAAGAAGACGATGACGCCGGGACCCGCACGGCTTCCGGGATCGGGGTCGTAGATCCGGATCCCGAGCTCACCACCCGGCCCGGCAATCCTTTCATCGTGGACCGCGTGGACGGCCACCTTGGGTCCGGCCATGGACAGCGCCATCTGGGTGAGCCCCGCTCGCGATGCCTCCAGAGATATCTGGCTCGCGGTCTTGAATCCGGCCGCCCGCAACTGTGCGAGCAGCGCCTGTTCTTCGTGTCCCAGTTTTCGCATGGTCGTTCTCTGCGTGTGAGTGCGCGTTACGCGAGCAGTGTCGGCCAGCGGCGCCCGGCGTCCACAACCAGTAGCTCCGCATTTATGTAGGACGCCTCGTCGGAGGCGAGGAAGACGATCGCATTCGCGATCTCCCGAGGCTCGGCGAGGCGACCCAGCCCCGCTTTCTGCGCGAATCCTTGTTCGACATCCTTGGCCCTGGCGCCCGTCCCAGCAGCGACTGTCTCGAACAATCCGAGCAGCATCGGCGTACGCGTGCCTCCGGGCAACACAGCGTTACAGCGAATGCCATAGCTCTTCACGGCACAGTGAATCGCGACTGTGATCGTCAGATTGAGGACGCCGGCTTTTGCCGCGCCGTACGGGGTGTTCAACGGGCTCGGTATGATGGCTCCGCCCGACGATACATTGACGATAGCGCCGCCGCCGCGGCTCTTCATCGCAGCGATTGCATGCTTGCAGCCAAGAAATACGCCTTCCAGGTTCACGCGCTGAATTGCACGCCAGTTGGCGACAGTTGTCGATTCCGGGTCGGCCATCGGCCCCTCGACACCACTGATGGCGGCGTTGTTCACGAGGATGTCGAGGCGTCCAAAGCGATCAAGCACTTCGCGGATCAGTCTCTGCCACGACTCCTCCTCACCGGCATCATGCGCCAGAAAGACGGCGTTCGGGGTGGCTTTCGCCGCCGCCTCCCCCTTTACGTGATTGATATCGGCCATGACGACAATCGCGCCCTCCTCAGCCATGAGCGCGGAGGTCGCCAAGCCGATGCCCGACGCGCCACCCGTAACGACCGCAATCTTGCCTTTGAGTCGTGCCATGATCGGTACCTCTATCTGTTATTGCGCGGTCATTCCGCCGTCGATGACGAGCTCCGCGCCAGTTACGAAGCTTGCCTCCTCGGAAGCAAGGTACAGCACACCACTCGCAACGTCGTCCGGCAGCCCCATGCGGCCGATCGGATGCATCGCAACAAACATCCGCCGGCCGGCCTCCTCATCGCCGCCCCCGAACTGCGCGAAGACCTTGCGGGCCATCGGGGTATCCACAATGCCCGGGTGGACGGAATTGACGCGGATGTTGTAGCGCTTCGAGGCACACTCCAGCGCCGCGCACTTGGTCAGCAGTCGCACGCCCGCCTTGCTTGCGGCGTAAGTGCCGGTGCCCGGCGTGCCCACAAGCCCAGCGACCGAGGAGATGTTGACAATGGATCCGCCGCCGCCTTTACGCATCGCCTCGATACCGTATTTCACGCCGAGGAACACGCCATCCAAGTTGATCGCCATGACCGAGCGCCATCGCTCCAGGGTCGTATCCTCGATGAATTCCGATGTCGGCACGCCTGCATTGTTCACCAGGATGTCAAGGTGCCCGAACTGGGCAAGTACGTCGCGCGTGACGCGCTGCCATTGGCTCTCCTCACGCGTATCGAGCGCCATGAATACCGCACGGCCGCCGAGCTGCTTCGCCACCTCTTGCCCGGCCGCCACGTTGATGTCTGACACGACAACGTGCGCCCCCTCGGCTGCAAGCCGCGCCGCTATGGCCTGCCCGAGACCCGAGGCCGCCCCGGTTACGAGCGCCGTTTTCATCGCAACCCTACCCGTCATGGAGCCCTCCTTTGTGTCGTCCGTGGCCAGCATTAAAAGCGGTACTCGACCGTCGCACCCCACATCCGCGGCGCAGCCATTTGAACCTCCGCGAATCCGAGTGACGGCAGAAAGTCAGTGCCACCGGTGAAGTAGTGTTTATTGGTCAGATTCGTGCCGAAAGCCGCCACGGACCAGGTCTGTGAGGGCGAGCGAAGCGTCACTCGCCCGTTCAGCAGGCCGTAGCCATGCTGCGTCACGATCGGACTGTTCTCGGCATCGAGGTACGCGGTGCTGCGATAGGCGTAGTCCGCGCGCGTCAGCAGTTCCATTGCATTCGCAACCGGCCACGTGTACTCGGCGGAAAATGTCGCGGTCGTCTTCGGTGTCTCCTGGAAATGACTGTTGACGGTGATGGGAGCCGCATTGGCATCGACCCGTGTGTACTTTGGATCGGTCAGGCCAAGGGCCGCCGTCAGCGTGAGCCTGGAGATCGGTACGGCGTCGATCTCGAGCTCGCCGCCGGTGATCCGCGCCTTGGCGGCGTTGCCGACATTCGTCACGGGCGTGCCCCCGGCCGAGCCTTCGATGATCGTGAACTGAATGTCCTGATAGAGGCTGTAGTATGCGGTTGCATTCAACCGCAGACGCCGGTCGAGCAGGCTCGAGCGCAGGCCCGTCTCGAACGTCCAGACCTTCTCAGGACTGTAGGCCTGAAAGCCGGCACTCGCGCTGGCGCGCCCGTTGAAGCCGCCGCTCTTGAAGCCGTTGGCGGCCGATACGTACAGCATCACATCCCGGGTGATCTGGTCCTCGAGGCTCAGGCGCGGCGAGAACGCATTCCAGCTCGCCGACTTCGTGGTGTACGGGATGAGCACATCCGCGCTGAACGGCGACCACCGCGAAAGGGTCCCCGACTTCTGCTCGTGCGTCTCCCGCAAGCCGGCCGTGAGGCGCAGCTGATCGGTCAGCGTGTACGTACCCTGGCTGTAGGCGGCGTAGGATTTGTTGTCCGCGGTGATGTTGGTCTGAAAGCTGAGGTCCAGGCCGATCGGGTTGCGCAGCGCGGTGAAGACCAGATCGGTGTCGTTTTCCGCCGCGCTCTCGGAGAAGTAATACAGGCCGGCGACCCAGTTCAGCCGGTCGCTGAGCGAGATGCCGCTCAGCTGCAGCTCCTGCGAGAACTGATGCTGGCGGACCTGCCCCGTCTCATCGATCAATTGCAGCGGCGAGCCGTCCGGGTCGATGCCGCGCGAGTTGTCATTCGCGCGATAGGATGAGATCGACTGGAGGGTCATCGTGGGCAGCCGCCAGGTGGCGGTCAGCGACTCGCCCGAGATGTCGGCGTTGCTGAGGTTGCTGCCGGTGCTGTAATTCGTGAAGTCTCCCGCGGTCAGCCAGCGATTGTCGTACGGTGTGCCGGAGACCATGTTGAGCACTCCGACCAGGGGCGACTGCTGGGTGGCGAGCAGCTTGATGACGGCGCCTTGCTCCCGCACACGCGTCCGGTCGGCGGCCGCAATGACGTCGAGGCTTTCGGACGGCCTGAACAGCAGCTCGACACGGCCGGCCTGGCTGTTCGTGTTGCCCATTCCCTGGCCGGTAGCGAGGCTGTGCCCAAAGCCGGCGGCGTTGTGTGACGCGCCCGATACCGACAGCGCCAGCGTGTCCGCCAGTATCGGCACATTTACCCGCGCCGTGCCGTCGATGCGGCCGTAGTCTCCGACGGTTACCTGAGCGTCGCCACTTACTGCATCGAGCGACGGTCGCGCAGATACGATGTTGATGGCGCCGCCGATCGTGTTTTTACCGAACAGCGTCCCTTGTGGGCCGCGCAGTACCTCGACACGCGAGACATCCAACATGTCGAGGTCGAGGCCCTGCATGACGCCGAAGTAGACGCCGTCCAGATAGACGCCGACGCCGGGGTCATTGGTCACGACCGGGTCCGACTGGCCGATGCCGCGGATGTAGATCAATCCCGCGGACCGGTTTGCCTGCCCCATGTTGTAGAACGACACGTTGGGCGTCGACATGCCGAGATCCTGGAGGGACTCTATCGAGCGTTGCTTCAGCTCGTCCGTCGTCACGGCGGTGATCGAAACCGGTACTTGCTGCAGGTTCTCTTCGCGCTTGCGTGCCGTCACGACGATTTCCTGGAGGCCATCTGTCTGCGGGGCCGTCACCTCCGCCGCATGTGCCGCCGGAACCGCACATTTGGCGAACAGGGTGAGCGCTGCGGGCAGCGCAGCACGGCGCGATGAGTGCAGCACGGCACGATGAATGAATTTTTTTCGGCTCATGAATCCCCCTACTGAAGCGAATGGTGCGAGATGTCGGCTATCGGCGTCCGTTGGTGCGGTAGCGGTGCCTGACTTCCACGTCAGCGGCACAGGATGGCAACCGTGCAGGACTTGGCGTCTCCGGCCTGGTCCCCACCCATGCAGTGCGCAAGCCCGGTCCGACAGCCTTCAACCTGACGGGCACCGGCTTCGTGGCGCAGCTGCATCGCGATTTCGTGAACCTGGGCTAGCCCCGTGGCGGCGACCGGATGTCCGCGGCTCAACAATCCGCCCGAGACGTTCACCGGAATGCGCCCGCCGAGCGCGGTCGCGCCCGATTCGACCAGGGCCCCGCCGCCACCTGGCGCGCACAGCCCAAGGCCCTCGTAGTGAAGTAGCTCGGCGATCGTGAAGGCATCGTGGCACTCGATCAGATCGAGCTCTTCCGGGCCCACTCCCGCACGCTCGTAGGCAAGCGCAGCGGTCCGCTCGTCGGTGTGCCAGCGAGCGAGATCCACCCCACCCTCCCGGCTACCCGACCGCAACACGATGGCGCGCAGCTTCACCGCACGACGCAGGCCGGCCGCGATCCGATCACTGACCAGGAGCACCGCGGCAGCGCCGTCCGCAATGGGGCAACACTGTGACCGTGTCAGCGGATCGGCGATCAACGGCGAGCCGAGCACCTCCTCGAGGCTCTCTTCCTTGCGAAACATCGCGCGAGGGTTCAGCAACGCGTGCCGGCGGCTCTTGACTGCGACGAGGGCGAGCTGCTGCGGCGTCGTGCCGAATTCGTACGCGTGGCGCGCCGCCCGTAACGCGAAGCTCGCTGGCGTCACGAGTCCGAGCTGGGTATCGAGCTCGGTGCTGCCGGAGTCGATCAGTCCCAAACTGGGCACGCACATCTTCTCGGCGCCCACGGCAAGCACCACCTCGGCGCTTTGCGACTCGATCGCCTGATGCGCGAGATACAACGCCGTCGACCCAGAGGTACAGGCGTTCTCCACATTGACTATGGGCACGCCCTCGATTCCCAGCCCGGCGAAGACGCTTTGCCCGACGGTGGTATCGCCGAACAGCCGCGCCGCCAGCGCATTGGCGAAAAAGCCGGCCTCCACCTTCCCTGGCGCCAGCCCGGCATCGCGCAGCGCCTCGATTCCGGCCTCCACACCTAATGAAACGATCGTTCGATCTAGTTGCGGGCCGAACGAAGTGACTCCGATTCCAATGACGGCGCTCACGGTGTTGTGTGACTCTAGCGAGGCCCGACGGGCGTGAAATAAGGCCGCCGGCAAGCGGCGCCGTGGCGGTCTACTCCGACCGGACCCACGCCGAGCTCGACGGACTGGCCGATCGCAACCGACGTCGCGAGGCTCGGATCGACGAGCATGAAGATGCGCAGCGGAGGTCCGGCAAGATCGACCCACGCGACCGCGTACGGCCGAGGCAGGCCAAGCGGCGGTTTGGTCCGAACCAGCGTGCAGCTATAGACCGTGCCATGCGCGCCGAGGTTAACGACCTCGAGCGGCCCGTAACAGCCTGTGCAGCGCTCGGCGACCGGGAAAAACCAGCGATCGCACGCCGCGCAGCGGCCTCCGAGCAGATGTGGTCGCGACTCGGGTGGCGGCCCGAAGCCGACGATGTGGTCAGCGAACATCGGCAGCTCCGCAGCGACCCCGGTCATGTCCGCTCCGTCGCCGCAGGCGGCGTGCGGTCCCAGGTATCCGCGGTCACTCCCTGGCGGCGCAACTCGAACTTCTGCACCCGCTCGGTCGCGGTCTTGGGCAGCGCCGGCATGACACGGATGTAACGTGGCACCATGAATGAAGCCATGCGCTCCTGACACCACTCAGCGAGCCGCGCCGGCTCGAGCATCAAGCCAGCACGCGGCGCCACGCACACCATGACTTCGTCCTCCCCGAGTTCCGCCGGCACTGCGATCGCCGCGCACTCCAGCACGTCAGGGTGTGCCGTGATGATTTTTTCAACCTCCCACGACGAGATGTTCTCGCCACGCCGGCGGAGCGCATCCTTCTTGCGATCGATGAACCAGTAATAACCATCGGCGTCGCGCCTGAGGTAGTCACCGGTGTGAAACCACAGGTCCCGCCACGCCTCGACGGTTTGCTCGGCCATGCCGAAGTACTCGAGCATCATTGCGCCTGGAATCTTCGGCCGCACCAGCAGCTCACCCGGCTCGTCGTCGGCCGCTTCCTCTCCCGCATCATTGACCAGCCGGATGTCGTACCACGGGTGCTGCGTGCCGCAACTTCCCGGTGGTGTATCGTCACTCATCGTCTGCAGCGGGATGCCGATCTCGCTCATCCCGTAGCCTTCGATCAGGCGAACGCCAAAACGCCGTTCGAAAGGGCGGAACAGATCCTTCGGCGCCCCGGCGCCGACCATCACACGCACTGCGTGATCGCGGTCTGCCGGCGACGGTGCCGCTTTCATCAGGATCGGGATGATGCTGCCGATATAGTTGAATTCGGTGCAACCGTTCGCGCGTATGTCATTCCAGAACTGGCTCGCCGAGAAGCGGCGCGCCAGCACCAGCCGCGCGCCGCTCAGCAACGCCGGGATCGTGGACAGGAACTGCGCGTTGCCGTGGAAAAGCGGCAGCGCGTTATAGAGAACATCATCATGCGTGTAGCCGGCGTTGCGAGCCGTGATCTCACCGACCACCAGCGGAAAGCTGTGCGGCATCATGGCGCCCTTCGACGGCCCCGTGGTGCCGGAAGTAAACATGATCGCGTGCGGCGCATCACCACCGAGCTGCTGGTCGGGCGGGGCGCTCGTGGTCGGTAACGCCTCGAAGCCGGTGACCTGGACGCGGCCACGGTGTTGCGGAACGCCATCGAGAAAGATGGCGAGCTCGAGAGACGATGCCCGCTCGATCACCGGTTCCAGTTGAGCCCAGAATGCTGTCTCGGCCACCAACGCCCGGCACTTCGCCTGCTCGAGCACGTAGCGGAGCAGCTCCCCCTTCTGGCCAGTGTTGACCGGTACCTCGACTGCTCCGAGAATCGAGCAACCGAACCACAGGAACATGAACTCGGGCCTGTTGCTGAGCATCAGCGCAATCCGGTCGCCGCGGCCGAGGCCAAGAGAGTGCAGCGCCGCGGCGGTGGCACGCGAGCGCTCCTGGAACTCGCGCCGCGTGAAGTGCCTCTCCTCAAAGCTGAGGAACCGGCGTTCCGGGTCAGCCGCCACCTGCTCGGCCAACAACTCGTGCACCGTCGTCGCGCACGTCAGGCTCGGCTGTGTCGCGGTCCAGGTCATTGGTTGACCACTGTCGGCAACGGAGGACGTAATCCAGCGGCGGGATCGGGATACGCACCGTAGTAGCGCAAGATCTCGGCCGGGGGACGCTGCTTCACCCAGTCTCGAACGAACTCTGCATACGGGCGGCCACGCTTCAGCCGCGCGCGTCGCGCCTCTGAGCGGCGTCGCGCCGTAGCTTCTACATCGAGCGTCAGTGAGCGGGGCTCGACGACGATTTGATACACGTTCTCCGCCGCCCAGACAGTGACGATGCCGGTGCGCAGGTCGCGCACCACACTGGCCGGATCTCGCTCCAAAGGGTCACCAAAGCCTCCGCCGCCACCGATCGCAATATAGTACGTGTCACCGTTAGCAAACGGGCGCACCGTCATGTTCACATCGTGGAAGTGGCGCTCGCCCGTCTCGGGATTGTTGGCGCCGTAGATGTCTTCGAGTGCAGTGGGACGTGTGCTGCCCCCGTTGGCGAACAGCTGACTCATGTTGGAACCGTTGACATACTGCACGAATGTCGGCGGTACGGCGTAGCCACCAAACAGTCCGAGCGTAGTCGGGAAGCGCACTCCGGCGCCCATGGCACCGAGCGCCAGGAACCGCGAATTGTGCACCATCAGACCGAGGCCTACCCCGGCGCCCCCGCGGAATCGCCCATGTCCGTATGAAGACTGGAAGAAGTTGCGGAACAGATACAGGAACGGCCGGTCTTCCTCGGTGGTCTCCACGTCTCCGCAGTCGCTCATCGTCGCGAAAAATGCGCCCGCCGCGTCGACGCCGTCCATGTCGCAGCGCGCGCCACCCCCGGTAGCATTGATTTCCGGGGTGATGTCGGCAATCGGCTCACCCCTTTGGTTGAGCCCGCCGAAAACAGGGATCGCGAATCCGCTGAACCAGGCTGCCACCGATCGTTGCGGATCATGGGTAAAGGTCATGCGGGCGCCGCACAGAAACATGCCCTGCGTGAAGCACACCTGCACCAGGGGTGCGAGCGAAGTAGACACATCGCCGTGCGCATTGACCATGGAGTCGTCCGGGAAGCTCCAGTCGATCGCCTCCAGCAACCCGTTGTTGGCCGGCAGGTCATGGAACAGCCAGCCGCAGAAGTACACGCAGGACAGTCCGATCATTCCCTGGTAGAAACAGTTGATCGGCCGATCGGGCGCGGCCGGCGAGGTTCCCTCGAAATCGAGCGTGATCCGCTCCCCGCGTTTCCTGACCGTCAGGTTGATTCGCGTCAGGCCGGGCTCGGTGCCCACCGAATCGAGGAAGCGCGGCTGGCGGTAGGTGCCGTCGTTGAGCTGCGCAACCTTGCGGCGCGCTGCCTCGCCCGTCATCTTCAGAATCCGCCGCAAGCCGCCGATCACGGCATCGGCACCCTTGTCCTGCACGACCTCGATCACGCGGCGCTGTGCGATCCGCACCGCCGCCAGGCGCGCCTTGATATCGAGAATCAGAGTACGCGGATCGCGGGTCATTGCCGCCAGCATGGTCAGCAGATCTTCCTTGAGCTGATAGTTCTCGCCGATCTTGATCGGCGGCACGAGCAGTCCCTCGTCATACTTGCTGCGGGCCGAGGGCGAGGTACCTCCCGGCTCGTTCCCACCCGCCTCGCCCGTGTGCACCGCCGCACCGACGAAACATATGAGGCGGCCCTCGTGGAACACCGGTACCGCGAGACCCATATCGGCATTGTGGACACCGGCATAAAACGTGTC
>DASZVD010000078.1:0-8680 GCA_035547375.1 Steroidobacteraceae bacterium | reverse complement strand
GGGAAGCGCTTCACGATCCAGACCGCCCCCAGGGCACCCGCCGCCGCGCCATAAATATTCGCCGACGCAACGTAACCGGCCTGTGCGTTGCTGTAACCCAGGGCGTCACGCAGCCCTGACACGATGGCCGGCAGAAGGTTGACATAGAACATACCCGCCGTGCCCAGCAGCCCCAGCGAGACGGCAGCCGCCAGGCTGTCAGGGTTCGCGCGAAGCGGACCGGTGCGGGTGCTCAAAACTTCAAACTCAGTGTGACTCCGATGGTCCGCGGCAGAGCGTTCAGGGCCTTAGAATCGTTGCCGTAGAAATTCTGTGCTGGGGATGTGCCCATGTAGGCTTCAGTGTACACACCGGTGAAGGCCTGCGCGTTGGTGATGTTCTTCACCCACACCGTCCCGGTCCACTTTTCGTAGGCATAGGTCGCCGACGCATTCCAGAGCCAGAAGCCGGCCAGCGGATAGTAGAACTTGGGCTGTCCTGCATAGGGATTCGGTGCCGGTACGGTGTTCAAGGACGCGTTGGACGAGAACAGGGTGTCCTGAGTCTCGGACTGGCGATACGCGTCGGAATGCAGGGTCAGCGCGCCTTTCCCGAGGGCAATACGGTAATCCGCCGCGACATTGATCTGCTGCTGCGGGGCGCCCGGCAAGCGGGCGCCGCTTGTATTGATGAGGTACGCGCCGTCGGCCGAGACAGCGTCGGCCGCGAGACGTGCCTGGGTATACGTATATCCAAGGCTGTAGCGGAAGGCCGGGCCTATGTGCGAGGCCATCTGCAACTCGACGCCCTTCGTGACCGCCTTCTCTACGTTCTGAACGGCGAAGAATCCCCAGTTCGTGGTCGCCGTGTTGATTTGCGGATTTTTCCAGTCGACGTAGAACACGTCGGCATTGTAGGTGATGTCCGCCGCCTGTCCCTTGAACCCCACTTCGTAGTCGACGTCGGTGTCGGGCCGATAGCTCAACCAGGCGGGGCTCTCGGCGAAATACCCTGTCGTGGGCACTCCGTTGGAGCCGCCACGGCGATACCCCTGCGCGACCGTTGCGTAGACGCGATTATCCGGAGCAAACCTCCAGGAGACATTTCCCTTGAATATCGACCGGTTGGTTTCGTTGACCCCGCTGGAGGAGGCGCTGTTGAAGATGGATGTGTACAGCCCCGCGGTCTGATACTCATCCACCGCGTCCCGGTCCCTGAAGGCGCGCGCGCCACCCGTAACTTCCACATCGGGCGTCACATGGAATGTGAGCTCGCCGTACAGCGCGGCGTCGCGAAAGTGCTCCCGTTGCCGATAGCGGAAATCCACGTCGTCGAGCACTGCGTCGGCGTAATCCGGGAAAGCAGCATCCCACCACTGCTTGAAGCCCACCATGACGCTGTCCTGCGTGCTGTACAAGCTCTGGTTCTGGTAGTAGGCGCCGACCACGTAGTCCAACACCTTGCCGGGCTTCGAGGCCAGCCGCAGCTCTTCGATCACGGCCGCGTCGCCGTAACTGCGGTCCGCCATCTCGAGCGGGCGCGGATAATTGTAGTAGAAGGCCGACCACCAGCCGTTCTGCGCGTAGAATCCCGTGTTGTCGCTCGTCACCTCGCCATGATTGTTGTAACGCGACGTGCTCGATGTCAGGGTGGCAAAACCCAGATCGAGCGTCGCTTCCAGCGCCGCGAGATACACGTCACGGCTGGCGGGCTCCAGCGCCACGGCACCGATCTGATTCGCTTCATAGGGCACGCCAAACCCGTCGCTGCCGAGGGTCGTTCCGCGGCGTCCCCCGAAACGATCGGTCTGGCCCGTCACGCTGAGCGTGACGTCGAGCTTTTCATCGGGCTTCCATTTGAAGGCCGCACGGCCGTAGGTCTGGTGCGAGAAGTCGGCATCCTTGACCGATCGGTAGACCGCACCGGGAGACGTGATGGTCCCGCCCGCCGGAGGAACCGGCACACCATCGCTGCCCAGCACGTAAACGTTCCGGTAAGTCGTATCGCCGGGAAACTGGTTGTGGGTCACCGTGAAGCGCACGGCGCTCGTATCGCCGAGCGGGACGTTGAGTGTAAAGGTGCCGGATCCCCCGACGCTGTCGGAAGAGCTGACCTTGGAGCCGGTGGCGCTGACTGCGCCGCCAAAGGTCCCGAGCTCGGGATCGCGCAGGATATAGCGGACCGTTCCGCCGATCGCGCCGGAACCATACAACGTACCCTGCGGACCCTTCAGCACCTCCACCCGGTCTATATCGGTCAAGAGGAAGTTCGCGAAGATGGGGGTATCGTTGACGTAGGTTGAGACGGTGGCGGCGGCCGACACCGCATAGTCGCCCAAGGCGGAACTATCGACGTTCAAGCCGCGAATACGGATGCCGTTCAGGACACTGGCGTTGCGGTCGCCACGGTCCACTACGGACACCCCGGGTACCGAACGCATCAGCTCCGCCGTATCGAGTACGTGATCATCCTCGATGGACTGCCCGGCCACGACGCTGATGTTGTAGGGGACGTCGAGCACATTTTCCGGGCGGCGCCGCGCGGTGACGGTGACCTCCTCGAGCGCGGTATCCGCCGTTCCGCCCCCCGCGGTGACCGATTGTGCGTGTGAGGTTGTCGAGCCGAGTATGCCGATGACGGCAGCCGCTACAGGCGACCGGGCTGATGAGCTGAATGGCATGTCGCTACTTCCTCGAAGTGGATTTCTGAATTTGAGTTATCGACTGCCGCGGAAGCCGCACCGCCCCCAGGCCGTCGAGCGACACCGAGCGCCGCTGCCGCGGCGGGTAGCACGGAAAGTCCGTTTCACAATCACGAAATCCCTTGAGCGGCTGACCGAGCCCATGCCACCCGCTGTCGCGGCAGCGACGCAGGTGATCGAGATCCAGCCGCACCGCGAAGACCTCGCGCCCGGAACCGGCCTGATGGATGACCTCGCCGCCGGGTCCGCAGACTATCGAGCGGCCCAACCCCAGCTGACCGGCCGTGTTGACGTCAACGAAATAACATTGGTTGCAGGCCGCGCTGGAGCGCGCGATCGCCAGCTCGAGGTCCCGGTCGATCGAGCTCGTGAGCGTGGGGTGCACGATGATTTCCGCCCCCATCCACACGAGCGAGCGTGTGGTCTCCGGAAACCAGCCGTCATAACAGATGGAGACGCCGATACGGCCGACCTCCGGCACGTCGACCACCACGAAATCCGAGCCGGCGGCTACCCCGCGCTCGTAAGGCAGCCAGGGAAACATCTTGCGGTAACGGGCGACGACCTTTCCCTGCGGATCGATCACCGGCGCCGTGTTGAATACGGCGTCTCCCAGGCGCTCGTACAGAGTACCGGGGATCAGCCAGACTCCCAGCTCCGCCGCGAGCTCGCAATAGCGCTCCTCCACGGCATCGGGCAGCGGCCTCGCCAGCGCCGTGTCGGGGCCGAAACTGGCCAGCTCCGGCAAGACGATCAGGTCCACCCAGGGAAAACGCCGGTGCGCGCCCCGGATCTCCTCGAGGAGCAGGCCGGTGTTGTCCGCCTTGGCCAGCTCGAGTTGTAACGCTGCGATCGAGAACGTGCCCACCAAAGCCCCCCAACGGCCTCACCTGGGAGGGATGCTGGCAGGTTGGCGCGGGCACTCGATAGCGCCAGATGGGCGCGGCGCGTTGGACCAGAGGCCCTTGCCCCTATTCGGACCCCAGCGTGGCCATGTCGACCAGTCGGCCGTCGCCGTTGAACCACTTGACGAGGGTCCCATGGACGACGGTGAAGTACCCGACAGCCTCTCCGTAGGCCCAGTGTTGCCACTGCCGGAACCAGCGGTCGCCGTCGACCCACCACCGGCCGGTGTCGCAATCCTCATCGGCGAACCCGGCGCGGCCGAGCATGCGGCCGTCGGCGAGCAGGTCGATGGTACAGGGGTCCCCGTAGACGGTATCGAGGTGGATGCTCCTGCCGGCCAGGCGCTGCCGGATCCCATCGCCGCGCAGCCACTCCCCGACACAGGACTCGAGCCGCTCGGCCAGATTGCCGTCCTGGTCGCGGATGAGCTCGGCCAACTGCCTGACAGCGGGCCGGATGCGCCTGGCCTGGATCCCCCGCACGCTCATCCGAAAGCAGTTCCCCGGCGAATCCTTCGCGTAGTAACTCTCGACGGACTCGATGTGCACACCGCGCTGAGCCGCGGCCGCGACCAGCTGCGCGGCGTCGAGTCCCGGAGGTCCCTGAACCCAACAGGATGTTCCTCCGGTGGCCGGCGCCGTTACCACCGAGCGCTGCAAGTGGACATTCAACGCCTCGCGCAACGCGATCCAGCGCTCCCGGAACACTTCGGCCAGTTGTGACAACATCGTATCGTAGTGACCGAGCGCCAGGAACAGCGCGGCCGCGCGCTGATCGTGCGGCGGCGGATGGCGGACCGTCAGGCGCCGCAGCTCGCGCGCCTCTTCGATGAGCTCCCGCGGCGCAACCATGAATCCCAACCGCAGCCAGGGAGCCAGCACTTTCGAGAGGCTAGAAACGTACACGACGCAGTCGCGCCGATCCATGGCTCGCAGGGCGGGATGCGGCCGCCCCAGGTAATTGCGCTCGGAATCCGCATCGTCCTCGATCACCACGATCCCGCGGGCAGCGGCTTTCTCGAGCAGCCGGGCGCGGCGCTCGTTCGGCATCGTGACAGCCGTGGGGACCTGATGGCTGGGAGTCAGATAAAACACCTCGCAATCATCCAGGGCCGAATCGACCACCATGCCTTCCGCGTCGACCGGCAGGTGCACGAGCTCGGCGCCGCGCAGCGCCAGGAGCTCCCGGAAATCCGGATAACCCGGCTCCTCCACGCCGACCCGGGTCCCCGGGCGGACGAGCAGCTGCACGAGCAGCCAAAGCGCCTGCTGGGCTCCGACCGTGATGAGAATTTCCTCCGGCGCGGCCAGGATGCCCCGGCTCGGCAGGATCCTCGTCCGGATCTGCTCGATGAGCATGGGATCGTCGACATCCCGCGCTCTCGCCGACCACTCGCGGATCTCCCGCGAGGCCAGGGCGAGCCGGCTCACCTCACGCCACTGCATCATCGGATACAAAGAGGGATCGACACTGCCGTCCAGGAAAGAATCCCCGCTCGCCCGCGCCCCGCTTCCCCATCCCTTTCCGGCGCGGGCGCGCGTTGGTACACAGATGCGGGCAGCCCAATCGATCGCGCCGGCAGCGCGCTCCGCCACACCGCCGACGGGAGCCTTCTCCACCAGCACGGCCGGATTCGGGTAAATGCCGCTGCGCTCGCGCGTGATGAGAAATCCCTCATCCAGCAGCTGCTGATACGCGATCACGACGGTGTTACGGGACACGTGCAGCTGCTCGGCCAGGCCGCGCGTCGAAGGCAAACGCGTGCCCGGCGCGACAGCCCCCGAGACGATCAGCTCCACGAGCTTTTCCCGGATCTGGTTCTGCAGGGACAGCGGACTGTCCGGATTCAGATAGATGAGCGCCTCGGTCATGAGCTCACGCCGGCCTGAGCTCACGATCCGCGCTCAGGCGAGCCTCACGGGCAGTACGGCACCAGCTTGTTGATCTGCGTGATCGCAACATCGATCGGAAACTCGTAGGCATCGTCAAAGACGTAATACGTCGCTCCATTCGGCAGCGGCATGATGGTGATCCCGCCATACCCGCTCATGAACGGAACGGTGAAGGCACAGGAGATCGAGGGGAACTCCGCGCTCGTGACCTTCTTGCCCCAGAAGTTGTGATTGTATACCCAGGTGTTCCGGTAGGCCGGGTTGCCGACATCGGGCACCGGCAGGCCCGGATGGGACGTCCGGTAGAGCGCATCCTCGAGGCGAGCCTGATCGATCACCTGGCCGCCGGCGATGAGACCCGTGCCGGTATCGACGAACCGGCCGATCTTGGCAACGTCGTCGATGTTGTAAAACAGGCCGGCATAGCCGAACGGCGCCCCGGTCGCGCTGTTTCCCGTCCGCAGAGTCGACTGGAAGCCCTGGCTCGTCTGCAGCGGCACGTAGACGTCGTTCGACATCATGGTGAACAGGTCCGCACCTGCGCCTTGCTGTTGCTGCAGGAAGGCATTCAACCCTTGCGTCTGAATGAATGTCGCGACGCTCTGGTAGACCCACACGGTGCCGGGAGCCGCCTTGTGCGGAAAGGGCGTAAAGGCGTCGGCGATCTTCGTGGCATACGGCTCGGCGTTGAGGAAAGCCGTCGTAGCGGAGCCGTTCTCGTCCGACTCGTAGGCGGAGCTGATGTAGTTGCCGGTCGCCATGTCGGTGGTGTTGCCGAAGGTGACGCTCGTCCAGTTGCCGCCATCCGTGTATTGCGGCACATAGGAGGCGATCAGGTCGCTGTAGAGACCGCTTCCGTAGAGCTGTCCGAGGCGCATCATGGCGAGGCCGGAGAACGCCGACTTGGCGGTCGAGTAGGATGGCAGGCGCATCTCGCTGCAGAACGGGTAACTGCCCAGGCCGGAGGCGGTGTGGCGGGTGGCGCAGCCGCTGTTGTAGTTGATCCCGTTGATGACCACACCGTAGGTCGTGACGCTGTTCGGGTAGACGTACTGTGCCAGGAACGCGGCGGTATTGAAGCCTGAATTGGGGAAATCAGTGGCCAGCGCGCTGAAGGGCTTCACCGGCATCCGGTTGGCCACCTCCGTGGCCTCCGCATTCTCGATGGCCGTGTCGTTCGCCACCGTTGCAGGCGTGTAGCGGGCCGCGACCTGGCCTGCCATGTCGAACATGAGTGTCGGACAGCCCTCGCCCGTGATTTGGTAGGCCACGTGCGAGATATTGGGGGTAGCGTTCCTGTTGAAGAGGAACGTCATCGTGCCGTTGTGGACGCAGTTCTGATTTCGTTGGACGAGCGCGAATGGAAAGGCCGCGCGCGTGTAACCACTGTCCGTGGTCTCCGTCCAGGCCCGCCCAGGGCCGATGATGTAGTTCCAGGTCGCGCTGCCGGTGATGATCAGCCCCTGTGTCACGGGGATGAGGTAGCTGCCGTTCTGCACGAACTGAAAGCTGAAGGCCGGCAACGTCGCAAACGGGGCAATGTTGCGCCCGTTGTTGGTCTGGTTGAGCTGGTCGTAGTACACGCTGAAATAGCCCGCCTGTGTCGGAGTCAGCGTGAGCGTGCCTTCGAAGGCGTCCGTAGGTGCCGCCGCGGTCGCCGGCAGTCCAAAGTTGCTCTCGTTCGAGAGCGCGCCCGGCTGTGCACTGCCCATCAGGCTCGAATAGGAGTTCGCGGTGCGGCTGACCACGCCGCTGCCGACAAGCGGATCGCCCGGGACGGGATTGGCGGCCCGCGCGCACCCAACGACCAGGATCGTTGCCAGTGCGATCGCGGCCTGCCCATTGCAGACTCTGCGGTCCATGCCTCTCTCCCCCTGCCTTGCCGGTTTCCGGCTGTTGCCGCAGAGGCTAGCGGCGGGTGACGTACCGCTCCTAGTACCAGAGCAAGGGAGAAGTTGGAGCCAGGCGGGTACACGCGGAGCAGTATCCGTGCGGCGGTGCCGCGGCCGGAAAGGTACACGGATCCTGCGCGGGGTCGACGCGATGCCGGGGTCGACGCGATAACTTGCCCGACGCGACGCCTTGCCCGAGCGATGCGGTGCCGTGCCCGATCGACGCCGTGTCCGACGCGATGCCGTGCCTGAGCGATGCCGTGCCCGAGGCTCAGTCACTGGTACAATTGCTTGTGAGAATTGCACGGCGAAGCTTTGCCCAAGCCCTGGTCGACTGGCACGCACGTCAGGGGCGGCACGATCTGCCCTGGCAGAGCGACCGCACCCCCTATCGCGTGTGGGTCTCGGAGATCATGCTCCAGCAGACCCAGGTCGCCACGGTCATCCCCTACTACACCCGATTCATGGCGCGCTTCCCGGACGTCCGGGCGCTCGCGGACGCACCGATCGACGACGTGCTGCACCTGTGGACCGGGCTCGGCTATTACGCACGAGCTCGCAACATGCATCGCTCCGCCGTGATCGTCCGCGACGAGCTGGGCGGGACGTTTCCGGAAACCTTCGAGGCGGTGGCCAATCTCCCTGGAATAGGCCGCTCCACGGCGGGGGCTATCCTCTCGCTCAGCATGGGGCAGAGGTTCCCCATCCTGGACGGCAATGTGAAGCGGGTGCTGGCTCGCTACTTCGCCGTGGAAGGAAGTCCCATGGAGCGGTCGGTGTCCGAGCGACTCTGGAAGCTGGCCGATGAGTGCACACCGGAAGAGAAGGTGGACGTCTACACCCAGGCGATCATGGATCTGGGGGCCACGGTGTGCACGCGGCGTAAGCCGTTGTGCGCCTATTGTCCGCTGTCGGACGGCTGTGTTGCCAAAGGCACCGGGCAGCAGCACGAGCTGCCGTCACCGCGCCCCGCACGGCAGCGTCGCGCCCGGAAAGTCTTCATGTTGGTCGCGGTCCGCGAAGACGGCAGCGTGCTCCTCGAGCGCAGGCCCGAGACCGGCATCTGGGGCGGGCTGTGGTGCCTGCCGGAATTCGATACGACCACCGCCGCGCAATCCTATATGCAGCAGTCGTTGGTCAAGGCGGAGAACGAGCCGCAGGCCCTGGGTCCGGTCGAGCACGCGTTCACTCATTTCGATCTCGTGATCACGCCGCTCCTGGCGCACTGTCGCGGAGACGCCGGCGTCATGGACGGGGCGCGGAGTGTTTGGTACGACACCCGCGCACCGGCGCGCGTCGGCCTCCCCGCC
>DASZVD010000077.1:0-15718 GCA_035547375.1 Steroidobacteraceae bacterium | reverse complement strand
GGGCTCGGTTTCCAACATCCCGAGCGGCTCGAGGATGCGTGCGCGCAGCGCCTCCGGCAGCTGACGCCCATCCAGCGTCCAGATCAGGTAGCCGAGCAGCTCGAAGGCCATGTTGTTGTAGTGGAAATAGGCGCCCGGTGCGTGCGCCGCCTGGTGCCGAAGTGACGGGTCCGCGGGGAATACCGGTGCCGTTCCTGGAAGTCCGGAGCCGTGGGTCAGCAAGTGATGTGGGGTGATCGGGCCGAATCGCATGTCGACCCTGAACCCGGGCAGGTAGTCGGTGACAGGCCTGTGGAAGTCCAGCTTGCCCTCATCGTGCAGCTGCAGCAGACACAAGGCGATGAAGGACTTGCTGATGGAGCCGATCTGAAAGAGCTCGCCTTCCTTCACCGGCGTGCCGGCCTCGAGGTCGCCCAGCCCGTAGGCCGCAATGTGTTGAGCGCCCTGCCCATCGGCCAGCACCAGGGTCATCCCGGGGGCATTGCGCGCCCGCAGGTAGGCCTCCGCGAACCGATCGAGATTCGCGGTGAGCGGCGCATGGGCGCCCTCGGGGTCTGAGGACTTCGCCACGGAGAAACGGGCTGATGTGGCTGCGAGGCTCGTGAGGCCCACGCGCAGCACGTCTCGACGATTGAAGGACATGAACACCTCGATTGGCCTGGACAGATTCGGCCCGGGCCGCGCCTTGGTGGGGCCCGTCGCCCGGGTCCCCGCGCGGAGCCTCCGACCGCGGATGAGGGACGGTAGTATGTGATTTGCCCGTTCGCGCGTCTTATCTTTTGTGCCTGAATCCGCCCCTGACCAGACCGCCTATCTTGCCCGGCTGCACCAGCAGTACCGGGAAGCGCTCATGGCGTTCTTCGTGCGACGTGTGGGCACTCGGGCGGAGGCGGAGGACCTCACCCAGGAGACCTTTGCCAGGCTCGCCGCGGGCGGGAACAAGGGAGTCCGGCATGCCAATGCCTATGTGTTCCAGGCCGCGGCCAACTTGCTGCGGGACCGGGCGCGGCGCCAGAAGGTGCGGGCGAACTACCAGGCCGCTTCCAGCGGGGCCGCCTCGCCGGAAGATCTTCTGTCCCCGGAGCGGGTGCTGGCCAGCCGGGAGACGTTGGATTGCGTGAGCGCGGCGCTCCATGAGCTGCCCGAGCGCACCCGCGCCATTTTCATCCTGTACCGACTGGAAAACCTCAAGAAGAGCGAAATTGCCTCACTGCTCGCCATCTCGGTGAGCGGCGTGGACAAGCATCTGGTGAAGGCGATGGCCCATCTGCATGCCCGGCTCATGGAAGCGCAATGATGATGACTTCCTGCGACGATTCCGCAACTCAACGACTGGAAGACGCGGCGCGTTGGCACCTGTGGCTCACCGAAGTCCATTCACCCGAGGAGCGTGCTGACTTCGAGGAGTGGCTGAGCGCCGATCCGCGCAATGAGGCGGCGCTCACGGAGCTGCGTGCGTCGCTGGATATCGTGGACAGCCTGAGTGGGACTCCCGAGCTCGTGCGGCTGCGTGGCGAGGCACTTCGGGCTGCCGGTCTGTCGCACGATCTGCGGCGTGCCCGTGCTTTCTTGACTTCCCGGCTGGTCGGTCGTCTCGCTGCCATGGCCGCCGCCATCGCCTGTCTTGCAATCGCCGCGATCTGGTGGACCGTCAGCGTACCGCAAGTGCAGACGGCGGTTGCTGAACGCCGAACCGTCTCGTTGCCCGACGGCTCGCGGTTGTCGCTCGATGCGGATACGCGAGTGACGACGGACTATTCGCGCGAGCGCAGACAGCTCACGCTGTGGAAGGGGCGCGCGAAATTCGAGGTTGCGAAGGATGCGCTGCGCCCCTTCACCGTGGCGGTCGGTGGGCGCATGGTCGTTGCGCTTGGTACCTCTTTCAGCGTCGAATTGATCGACGGAGAGGTCCACGTGGCGCTCTACGACGGGCGGGTCGACGTGATGCGCGCCGGCAGCAGCGGACAGTGGGTGTCCATTACTTCGCCCAGCAGGCCCGGCGAGCCCGTCCTGACTCCCGGGCACGAGTTGGTCTTGTCCGCGAACGCTCCGCCGCCGGCCGCGTCTTCCGTGCCGCGGGATGTCATGAAGGTCTCTGCCGTGAGCGCGGAGCGCTCGCTCTCGTGGGAAAGCGGTGATCTCTCATTTGCCGACGAGCCCCTGTCTGTCGCGGTAGCGCGTGTCAACCGCTATACCAGCCGTCCGCTGCGGGTGGGTGATGCGAAAGCGGCCGGGGTCCGAATCAGCGGCGTCTTCCATGAGGGCGATGTCGAAGCATTCGTGAGCGGCGTGACCGGAGTGTTTCCGATCACCGCGCGCCGCGATGGGCAGGACATCGAGCTCGTGTCGGCACAAGCCGCGCGTTGAGTGCATGATTTGGCTGGTGGTGCGTCTTAACCCCCATAAGCGGACAACTCGGGGGTTCGAGATCGTGCGATTCGGTGTCGTCAAAGGTGTTTCTCTTACGGTTTTCACTGTCGCCGCCTGTTGGTATCCGGCGGCATGGGCGGCGGCTCCGGCTGCTGCGGAAGAGCGCGCGGCGACCTACAGCTTCGATATTCCCTCGGAGGATTTAGGAAGCGCGCTGCGTGCCTACGGGCGCGAGTCCCGACAGCAACTGGTCTTCGAAGAAGACGTCGTGCGCGGGAAGCAGACCCCGGGCCTGAAGGGTTCCTACACCGCGGAATCCGCTCTGGAGCAGCTTCTGCTCGGCACGGGCTTGTGCGCGCGTCGTTTGAATACCGGGGTCATCGTCGTTGAGAAGCTCGGCGAGCAGTGCTCGAAGTCGGCACTGTCCGTCGTGCAGGTGACGGGCTCCCGTGACAAGGAGTCAGCCGTCACCGTCGGCTCGAAGACTCCGGTGTCGCAGCGCGAGATCCCGCAGTCGGTCAGCATCATCAGCCAGGACGAGATTCAGCAGCAACGCATGGTGAGTCTGGACGATGCCGTGCGCTATACGCCCGGCGTCACGGTGAACGTGTTCGATCCCAACACCACCGCGTACTATTCGCGCGGCTTCCCCATCACGACTTTCCAGCTCGACGGCGTACCCACCCAGATCGCCGGCGGTGGAGGGTCGATGACCGCCGACGGCCTCGGGATGTACGACCACGTCGAAGTGCTACGCGGCCCCAGCGGACTGTACAGCGGCTTTGGCGGGGACGGCGGCGCCATCAACCTGGTGCGCAAGCGCGCGCCGGACCACTTTGCCGTGTCGGTCGACCTGTCGACCGGGAATTACGACAACGAGATCGCCAACGTGCAGATCGGCGGCCCCCTGAACTCGGCTGGGACGGTCCGAGCCTTGCTCGTGTCTTCGTTCCAGTACCAGCATCTCGACCCGCGCTCCACGCAACAGCGCGATCAGCAGGATTACGGCACTCTCGAGATCGACATCACACCGAGCATTCTGGCCCGGGTAGGTCTCTCCTACACGAAGTCGGAGGGGCGGCTGATGTTCGGCCTGCCGGCTTCGACGGACTATACGTTGCTGGACATTCCGCGCTCCGCGTATCTCGGTGCGCCCTGGAACCACCACGGCAACGAACGCTACAACGCATTCGGCGAGATCCAGAAGACTTTCGACAGCGGCTGGACTGCCAAGATGGCGTATAACTTCCTGCGCATCGACGACTCGTTCCGCTATGGTGTTGCCGCCGGCGCGAACGTCGATCCGGCCGATCCCATCGGGGACCTGTACAGCTATGCATACGACAGCGCCGACCAGCAGCATGCCCTGGACCTCTATGCGGCCGGTCCGTTCCAGCTCTTCGGCCGCACGCATCAGCTGACCATCGGCGCCAACTACCTGCACGACCACGTGCTCGATGATCAGTTTTTCATCAATCCGGACAGCGGATATGACGTTTGGGGCGATGTCTACACCAATATCTTCGACAACAGCGTCTACGTGGACGCCTTTGACGGCGGGCCTCAGGACCGTCATTACGTCTCGACTCAGCAGTACGGCGTCTACGGTAACGTCCGTCTCAGCCTCATGGACGGCCTCACCCTCGTTGCCGGCGGCCGTGGAACGTGGTGGCAGAGCACCCTGACGCCCAATCCAAACCCGGACTACAACTTCTGGGGTGATACGGCCCACGACGACCGCATCGACGGCAAGTTCTCGCCGGTCGTGGGCGTGGTGTACGACATCGATCGCCACTATTCGGTGTACGCCAGCTATACCTCGATCTTCATGCCGCAGACGGGAGACTATACCGTCACGGGTAACATCATCCAGCCCGTGGAAGGGCTTCAATACGAGGCGGGGCTGAAGGCGGAGAACTTCGACGCGCGCTTGAACTCGTCGCTGGCGCTGTTCCAGGTGACCGAGAAGAATCGTGCGCTATCGGATCCCCACAATCCCGGATTTTACCTGGCGGAGGGCAAGGCCCGAGGCCAGGGTGCGGAAGTGCAGACGTCAGGTCAGATTCTGCCCGGGTGGAAAATCTCGACCGGTTACACCTACCTCCAGACGCGTAACTACGAGACGAGCACGTTCTTTAACTTTTCCACATCGCCCAAGCATCTCTTCAAGCTGACGACCGACTACCGGTTCCAGGACGATCTGCTGCACGCTCTCAGCCTTGGCGCGGCGGCGTATGCGGCCAGCGCGATCCAATACACTCTCGGGGGTTCCTCGATGTCGTCTCCGGGTTACGTCACGTTCGATGCCCATGCGGGCTACCAGCTCAACTCCAACCTGTCGCTGGCACTCAACGTCAAGAACGTGTTCAACAAATATTACGTGCCGGACATCGGCGGATTTGTGGTCTACCCCGGTCAGTCGCGCCGGGTGCTGCTGACGCTGCATTTGAATCTGTGAGAACCGTGGTCGCGCAAGCGCGCTGTGCTCTCGCGGTGCTTGCCGCCCTGGTGACGGTCCCCGTGGCGGCGCAAGCCGCCACCGCGGCTCCCGCTGCACCGCCGGCCGACCGGTTCCGGCCGGAAGAGGTGACGCGGTATCTCGAAACCGAAATGCGATCACAGTACATCCCGGGGCTGGCGGTGGCGGTGATTCGCGACGGCGCGCCGTATTGGATGGGATGCTACGGCTTTGCGAATCTCGAGCACTCCGTGCCGGTCCATCCCGACACCGTGTTCGAGAGCGGCTCGATCGGGAAGCAATTCACCGCGATGTCGGTGATGGTACTGGTGGCGGATGGGCGGTTGGATCTGGACGCCTCCATCCGCACTTATCTTCCCGAGGCGCCGGCATCGTGGTCCAAGGTAACTCTGCGGCACCTTCTCAATCACACCTCCGGCCTGACGATGCCGCAGTTGGATCCGGCGCGAGAGTATCGTGATGAGGATATCTTGCGCCTCGCTTACGCGATGCCTCCGTCCGTGCCGCCCGGCCGTCGATGGCAGTACAGCTCCATCGGGTACGATCTCGCCGCGATCATCGTCACTCGGGTCAGCGGCGAGTTTTACGGCGAAGTGCTCGCGAAGCGCGTTTTCGCGCCGCTCGGAATGCTCACGGCGCGAGTCATCAACTCGCGGGACATCGTGCGCAACCGCGCGGCGGGATATGATCACACCCCGGAGGGCTACAAGAATGCCTCGCAGGGCTCGATGTCGATGAATGCCACGGGAGACGGATCTGTGTATCTGTCGGTGTTGGACTATGTGCAGTGGGAAAAGGGCCTGAGGACGCGCGCGTTGCTGCCGCCGCGCCTGTGGGCGGAGATTCTGCGCCCGGCCCCTCTCGCCGGCGGGAAATCCTATCCCTACGGGTTTGGCTGGTTCCTGCACGAGACGCCGGACCTGGGGCCGATCTGGGAGCACGAGGGCTCATCGTCCGGGTTTCGTGCCGACATCCAGCGCTTCGAGCGCGACGGCGTCACTTTCGTGATCATGATGAACTCGAGTACCGCGGACGCTGGAAAACTGTTGCAGGGTGTGGCGGCCCGCTATGACTCCCGGTATGCGCCGCCGGCACATCCCATCGTGGACCGTCTGCCGACCCTGACGCGTGCGGCTGAGAGTGCGCTGCACCGGCTGGCTGACGGCGAGCTCGGTCCTGCCGATTTCCCCGACACCGCACCGGATGGGGTGCGGGTGGCGATGGCGATGTTTCGGGGGCGGCTGAACGAGGTGGGGGACTGCGGCCCGCTCGAGGTTTATGAAGAGCAGGACGCGGGAGATCGCAATGATCGCCGGTATCGCGCGTCGTGCCGGCACGGGGTGTTGGAAGCCTCGGTCACGGCGGACTCGGGCGGACACGTATACTGGCTTCGCACCGAGGTGATCAGTGCCTTGGACGAGCCCCTGGTCGATTGAGTCGCTGTCGGATCGGCGACGAACTTTGTCGGGCGCGCAGGATGTGCGCGGCGCTAAGGTCTCCCCCGGATGAGAAAGACGATTTCGCTGCTCATGTTCCTCGGCTTCTCTGCCGCCCCTGTCATCGCGGCGCCGACCCCGGAAGCCCTGGCCGCGCTCGGTCCCAAGCTCGAGAAAATCCGCGTGGCGGGCGACGTGCCCGGACTTGCCGTGGCGGTGGCTTCGCACGGCAAGATCCTCTACGAGAAGGGTTTCGGGTGGGCGGATCGCGAGAATCGCGTGCCGGCGACCGAGCACACGATGTTCTCCCTGGCTTCCGTCTCGAAGCCCTTCACCGCGACCGGGCTGATGACGCTGGTTCAGGCGGGGAAGGTCGGCCTCGACAAGCCGGTGAACGACTATCTCGGCGATGCAAAGCTGCAGGCACGGGTCGGCGATGCTTCGCAGGCGACGGTACGCACAGTCGCGAATCACTCGTCCGGCCTGCCGCTGCACTATCAGTTCTTCTTTGCCGACCAGCCGTATCAGCCGCCCTCCCGCGACGAAACCATCCTGCACTACGGTAACCTCGTCACCGCGCCGGGCGAGCGTTACCAGTACTCCAACCTGGGATACGGCGTGTTGGACTATGTCATCACGCGCGTATCCGGCCGGGACTATGCGGATTTCATGCGGCAGGAAGTCTTCGTGAAGCTCGGCCTGACGCACACGTCGGTGGGGATTGGCCCGGGGCTCGAGAAGTTCGCGGCCGCCCGCTACGATGACAGCGGGGCGCCTGTTCCGTTCTACGACTTCGATCATCCCGGCGCCTCCGCCGTGTATTCGAGCGCGCACGACCTGGTGCGCTTCGGCATGTTTCATCTGAAGGATCACCTGGCGGATCAGCAGGCGATTCTCAGTGACGCCTCCCTGGACGAAATGCACCGTGCCACGGAGAACGAAGGGGGTGATCCGCCGACCGGTTACGGAATCGGTTGGGAAATGACCGACCGAGCGGACGGCTATCACGTGGTCACGCACACCGGCGGGATGCCTGGCGTCGCCACCGCGTTGATACTCGTACCCGCCGAAGATCTGGCCGTCGTGCTCCTCACGAACGGCGGCCACGGGGCGTTCCGGTCGGTGGAGCAGTTGCTCATGACCACTGTGCTGCCGAAGTGGAAAGAGCCCGCCCGGCCTTTGCGAGGTGACGCACCGCCGTTCAAGCCGGTGCCGGAGCTCGTCGGGACGTGGATCGGTCATGTGCACACCTACGCCGCGGATCGGCCCCTGCGCGTGCAGTTTCTCCCCGATGGATACGTGCTGTTCCAGGTTGCCGACCAGGTGGCCAGCGTGGTGAGCCAGGTGAGATTCGACAAGGGGACGCTCAGGGGGACCGCGCAGGGAGAGTTGGGTACGCCGGACCTGCAGCGCCATGAGCCTTACACCTTGGACCTGGATCTGCAGCTGCGAGGCACTGAATTGACGGGCAGCGTCACGGCGACGAGCGATGACGCGCGTCCGTTCGCCCTCACTCACTGGACTCAGCTGCGGAAGCAGCCGTAGGCGCCGCCATCGGCTCCCGTTCTCTATTTTGCCAATCGAGGCCTGTATGCTCCGTATCGCCGCCGTATTGATGTCTGCCGTACTCGCAACCCCGGTCCTTGGGGCGGTAAGCGACTCTCAGACGCGGGACTACCAGGCGCGGGTCGAGCGTGTGCTGCGGGCGACGCCATTGATCGACGGACACAACGACCTGCCCTGGGAGATCCGCAACCGCATCGCCGGTGGCCTCACGGGGATCGACCTGACAGCCGACACGGCACACCTGCCGACGCCCGCGGGCGCCATGCCCTTGATGACGGACCTGCCACGACTGCGGGCGGGTCATGTCGGGGGGCAGTTCTGGTCCGTCTGGATACCCGCCGAGATGCAAGGACCGCAGGCCGTCCAGGTGACGCTGGAGCAGATCGACCTGGTGAAGCGCATGGTCGCCCGCTATCCCGCCGATTTCGCACTGGCCTACACGGCTGCCGATGTCCAGCGCATTCACGCGTCCGGAAAGATCGCCTCCCTCATCGGCATCGAGGGCGGGCACCAGATCAACGACTCGTTGGCTGTATTGCGTCAGATGTATGACCTGGGTGCGCGATACATGACCTTGACGCACTCCCTGACGACTGATTGGGCGGACTCGGCCACGGATACCCCGCGCCATCACGGCTTGACCGCCTTCGGCAAGGACGTCGTACGCGAGATGAATCGCCTCGGCATGCTCGTGGATCTCAGCCATGTCTCGCCCGACACCATGCGGGCGGCTTTGGCCGTGACCGCGGCCCCCGTCATTTTTTCCCATTCGGGCGCTCGCGCCCTCGTGGATCATCCACGCAATGTGCCGGACGACGTCCTGCGGTTGGTGGGCAGCAATGGCGGGGTGGTGATGGTCAACTTCTACCCCTCATATGTCTCGAGCGCGTGCAATCAATGGGATGCCGACCGCGCGGCGGAGGTGGCCCGCTACAACAGCCCGCCGTTCGCCGGGCTCTATGTCGGCCAGCCGGAGCGCGCCCAGGCCGCCCTGGCCCGTTGGGAGAGCGAGCACCCGAGGCCGGTGGCGACTCTCCAGCAGGTCGCCGATCACATCGATCATATCCGGCAGGTCGCGGGTGTCGATCACGTCGGCCTGGGATCGGACTTCGACGGCGTGCCCAATGTGTCGAAGGGGCTCGAGAGTGTTGACAAGTATCCGCAGCTGCTGGTGGAGCTGATGCGTCGCGGCTGGACGGACGAGGACGTCGCGAAGGTGGCGGGGAAGAACGTGCTGCGGGTGATGGCCGGTGCTGAAAAGGTGGCGGCGCAGCTGCGATCGACTCGTCAGCCTCTCGAGGGGCAGCCCGCGCGCGAGTAGCAAAAATGACTGCACGCGAACGGCAAAAATGAAGTCAGGTACGCGAAAATGAAGCTGGGCCGCCCTGCCGGTGTGTCGTGTCTGGTTCTCTGCGCCGGGATCGCCGCGGCGACCGCTGCGAGACAGTGATGAGCGAGGCGTCGCCTACCACCGAGCCGCTGGCCCGCAATCTGCGGGGCCGTCACATCCAGCTGATCGCTCTCGGCGGGACCATCGGCGTGGGGCTGTTTCTCGGCTCGGCGCGCGCCATCCAGGTCGCGGGCCCCGGACTGTTGGTCAACTACGCCATCGCCGGTGCCGCGGTGTTCGTCATCATGCGAGCGCTGGGCGAGCTGCTCATGCAGCGGCCCGCGGCCGGCGCGCTGGCGCTGATCGCCGAGGAATTCGTCGGGCCGTTCGCGGGGTTCGCCACCGGCTGGTCGTATTGGTTCCTGTGGGTGGTCGTGGGGATGGCGGAGCTCACCGCGATCGGCGTCTACGTTCATTACTGGTTCCCTGCGATTCCGCAGTGGCTGTCGGCGCTGTGCACGCTCCTCCTGCTGTTCGGCTCGAACCTCCTCGCCGTGCGCGTGTTCGGCGAGCTGGAGTTCTGGTTCGCGGTGATCAAGATCACGGCGATCGTCGGCCTGATCGCCTTAGGGGTCTTCGTGTTGACCTGCGGCGGGTTCGGTTCGCTCGGGCGTGACGCCAGCCTTGCGAACCTGTGGACCCATGGAGGCCTGTTCCCTCACGGTGCGCTGGGCCTGCTGCTCACCCTGCAGATCGTGGTGTTCGCCTATTCGGGCGTCGAAGTCGTGGCGATGACGGCGGGGGAGGCGGCGAATCCGGGTGTAGCGCTGCCGCGGGCGACGCGCAGCATCATCTATCGCATTCTGATCTTCTACATCGGCACGCTCGTGGTGATCATGGCGCTGATTCCGTGGGACCGGTTGAGCCCCACGGTAAGCCCGTTCGTGGCGGTCTTCGATCGCTTCGGCATTCCGGGAGGCGCGAATGTGATCAATTTCGTGGTCATCACGGCGGCCGCCTCATCGTGCAACAGCGGGCTCTACAGCACCGGCAGGATGTTGTATTTCCTGGCCCGGCGGGGGCAGGCGCCCCGGGCGTTCGCGCGGTTGAGCGGCGAGCACGTCCCGGCGAATGGCGTGATGCTGTCGGCCGCATTGATGCTGGTCGGAGTCGCGCTCAATGCGGTGGTGCCCGAGCGGGCGTTCATCTGGGTAACGAGCATCTCCCTCGTGGGCACGCTGTGGACGTGGATCATCATCCTGCTGGCTCATTTGCGCTACAAGCGGTTGACCGGCGCGAGCGCCGCCGGGCGGGCGAGCGGGATTTCCTGGGTCCGCGGCTGCAACTGGCTCGTGATTCTGTTTCTGTTGGCCGTCACCGGCTTGCTGGCGCTGACCCCCGATACTCGGGTCGCGCTTTACGTGGCGCCGCTCTGGTTCGCATTGCTGGGGGGCGTCTATCGCTGGCGCCGCGGTGCGACTTGCGTCGCGACAACCGCCGGATACCGATCGACGGCTCGATAGGATCAGGAGGCGGACCTGACCCGGTGGAACACGACGTTGCGGATACGATTTTCGTGTACGCGCAGTCCCTTGATCCGGCCGTGTGAGTCGCGATCGAACACGACGATCGCAAGATCCTCGTCATCGGCCTCGAAGCGATCGGGGGTGACGGGGTGGAGCACGATGGGCGCCACCGACCAGATGGAGCGCGCGGTGAGATCATGGCCCTGCACGCCTATCGTGTAGGTAACGTCGAGCTCTTCGCTGCGATAGTCGCCGGCCAGCTCTGCGAGCGCGGCGGGAGACGGTGACACCGGGGCGATCCGAGCGTAGTGCACGACTTTGCCCGAGGTGATCGCGTGCTCTTCGATCGCGGTCACCTGGCTCGCGCTGTCCTTGACCGGCGCGAAGTAGTCGTCCCGGGGTTTACCCTTGTCGAAACTCCCGTCGGCGCGCTGTACCAGCTTGTGGGATTCGCCTCCCGAGCGGGAGTAGAGCTCACCCGAGCGGGCCTCGAGCGTGAGACTGCTGTTGTAGGGAGCCACATATGTTCCGGCCAACGGCGCGGGATCGGGATGTTGCGCCTCCGCGCGTACGGGCTGCGGCACGGCTTTGGGCAGATACAGGTTGGCGATGGCGGCGGCCTTGTCGCTCAGTACCAGATGGCCGTCGGCAGCCGCCGGATCGATGTTGGTGTTGGCCAGGATCGTGATCGCGAAGTCGTATGCCGGATAGTAGACGAACAGGGCACGAAAGCCCGCGTCCGAGCCCGAATGGGTGATGATCTCCCGGCCGTCGACCTGGGTTCGCCACAGGCCGTAGCCGTATTGAATGGGCGTACCGTCGTCGAGCGAGCGGTTGGTGCTGACCTGGTCGATCAGGGCGCGATCGCCCACCACGGGGTGGGTGAAATTCGCCTCCCATTTGGCGAAGTCCTCGACCGTGGTGAGCAGGCTCGTCGCTCCCACGTTGTCATAATTCAACAGGTCGCGTTGCCAGGGGCCCTTGCCTTCGCGGGTATAAGATTGCGCGCGGTCCTGCACGACCTCCCGCACATCGTCGTAAAAGAACGTGTGGGTCATGCCCAGCGGCGCGAAGATCCTCTCGCTCGTGTACTGGCGGAGGCTGCGCCCGCTCGCAGCCCGGACGATCTCTCCCAATAGCGTGTAGCCGGTGTTGCAGTACATGTGCTCGGCGCCTGGTGTGAAGTTCAAGGCGCGCTGGCGCGAGACCAGGTTGATGATCTGCTGCTCGTGCAGGACGTTGTGCTCCTCTTGCCCGCCGAGTCGAAACAGTTGCCATTGATCACGCAGCCCGCTGGTGTGCGTCAAAAGATGGTGCACCTCGATGGGCGTCCCGAAATCGGGCACATAAGGCAGGTAGCGGCGGATATCGGCGTTCAGATCGACCTTGCCGTCACGAGCCAGCAAGGCGATGGCGAAGGCGGTGAACTCCTTCGAGACACTGGCGACGTGAAAGCGGGTCTGAGGCGTGATGGGGGTGCGGGTCTCCAGGTCCGCAAGGCCGTAGCCGTGTGCATAGACCAGCTTCCCCTGCTGATACACTCCGACCGCCGCCCCCGGGCTGGTACCGGTGAATCCCGCAAACAGCGCATCGACGGCCGAGTGCCGTGCCTCGTCGGACTCCGTACCTGCCGCGGCCTGCTGAGAAGCTGCGACCAGAGAGAGGGCGACGAACAACGACAGCAGACGCATGAGGACCTCCTGCGGGAGCGGATGAAGCCGGTGGCCGGACGATGGAATACGGGCCGGTGCCGAAGGGCCCGCAGCATACCGGCGCGGCCGGCCGGGCGTGCACGGCGTGGCTGAGAACGTCGTGAACTCAATGCTCTTTGACGATCTCGCGCTACGGGGCTCGGTCAGGATCAGCTGTAGGGCTGCGTGCTCCCGCACTGGGTCGATCTCGCCAAGCGGTGATCCGCCCCTGGCCTCGTTGTCGTATTCGAGATAGTTTTCGCCTGATCGGTGGTGGAGCGGCACAGGGTGCGGCGATATAGTTCGAATCGATCCTCTGCGGCACGTGCTCCGGGCAGTCATGGCGATCTATAAACCCAAGATCCCCGAGATTCATCTCCACGAGCTCGAGGCCAGGCCGCAGGCCATCGTGGCCTTCGGCCGCGAATATCCCAGCGGCCATCTCGTCGAGCGGCACCAGCACGGGCGCGCACAGCTCATCTATGCCTCAAAGGGGGTCATGCGGGTGGATACCCCACTCGGTGTCTGGGTGGTGCCGCCCATGCGCGCGATCTGGGTGCCACCCGCGGTCGACCACGAGATCCGTGCCTCCAGCACTGTGCACCTGCGAACGCTGTTTTTCCGACCTGACCTGAGAGACACGTTGCCGCGGCAATGTTGTGTCATCGAAGTGTCCGGCCTGCTGCGCGAGCTGATCCTGCGAATGGTCGATCTGGCGCGCAGCGGCGGTCCCGCGCCCGCGTTGGATGCGATGACCGAGCTGATTCTGGGTGAGATTCGCGAGCACGACATTCTCCCCATGCACGTGCCGCTGCCCAACGATCCGCGACTGCTGCGGGTCTGCCATGCGCTGCTGCAGAATCCGGCCGACAGCCGGACCAGCCTGCAGTGGGGCTCGCTGGTTGGCGCGAGCTCACGCACGCTGGAGCGGCTGTTCCAACGGGAGACCGGCACGAATTTCCGCGTGTGGCGCCAGCAGGTGCGATTGCTGGCGGCACTGAGCCGGCTGGCCGCAGCGGATCCGATCGCCGTCGTGGCGCAGGATCTGGGCTACCAGAGCCCGAGCGCTTTCACGGCGATGTTCAAGCGGACTCTAGGGTGCTCGCCGCGCCGGTTTTTCCCGGCGCCGGAAGAGGAGTGAGAGCTCCCGCGGGCAGCGACTTCATCTGTTGTAATCCCGACAAAATAATGCGTCGCGATCCCGATAAAAACTGTCGTCCGGGACGGGCTTCGACGCAGTCCATTCCGGTAGCCTTTGCCAGCGGCGCGCGCCTGTGCACGGCCGTGCCAACGACTGGAGCCGCTCACGTGAGGCACCGATGACCCTGAATAGTTCTGCCGTTCTGGATGCCCGGAAGCGTATCCGTGACAAGGTCAACCAAACTCCTGTCATGACGAGCCATACGCTCGACGCCGCGGCGAGCGCGCAGCTTTTCTTCAAGTGCGAGCACCTGCAGAAGATCGGCGCGTTCAAGGCCCGGGGCGCCACCAACGCCGTGTTCCTGCTCGGCGAAGCCGCGGCGCGCCGCGGCGTCGTTACGCATTCCTCCGGAAACCACGCCGCCGCCCTGGCGCGGGCCGCGGCGCTACGGAGTATCCCAGCGCATATCGTTATGCCGGAGAACGCGCCGCAGGCCAAGCAAGCCTCGGTGCGTCGCTACGGGGGCGAGATCATCTTCTGCGCGCCCACGTTGCAGGCGCGCGAGGAAACGGCACGCAGCGTCGCGGAGCGGACCGGCGCCACCTTCATTCATCCCTCGAACGACCTGCGCGTCATGGCCGGTCAGGGGACTGTTGCCCTCGAGTTGCTCGAGCAGGTCGCTGACCTCGACTTGATTCTGGCGCCTGTCGGCGGCGGCGGGCTTCTCGGCGGCATTGCAGTGGCTGCCAAGGACACGCGGCCCGCTACCCAAGTCATAGGGGTCGAGCCTAGTGGCGCCGACGATGCGCAGCGCTCATTTCGCAGTGGTGTACTGACCCCGCCTGTAGCTCCACGAAGCATCGCGGACGGACTGCTGACTTCGCTCGGTGACAACACGTTCGCGGCGATCCGCGCTCATGTCGACGACATCGTGACGGTGTCGGAAGAGTCGATCGTGCGCTCCATGCGGACTCTCTGGGAAGTGCTGAAGCAGGTCGTGGAGCCCTCCGGTGCCGTGGCTTACGCGGCGCTGCTGGAGGGGCAGCTGAAAGTCGCGGGCAAGCGCGTCGGCATCATCCTGAGTGGCGGCAATCTCGACCTCGACCGGCTGCCCTGGCAGAAGGCCTGAGCGGGACGATCCGGGAGGTGACCTGATGTTGGCGAAACAGCTGCGGGCTCGACAACCGTTGCTCTGGATCAATCCCGGCTGGCGTTCGGCGGCTATGGCGCTGCCGACGCTACCGCTGTCGCGCAGCGATATCGAGGGCGCCGAGGCACGACTGTCGCGGTGGGCAGGATTGATTGCGCAGCTCTTCCCCGAGACGCGTGCGGCGCGGGGACTCATCGAATCCGCGTTGTATCCCGCGAAGTCCCTGCCTGGTCTGGCACCGAATGTGGCGGGTCGCTTCTTCATCAAGGGCGATCATGCTCTTCCCGTGGCAGGCTCGATCAAGGCACGAGGGGGATTGTATGAAGTGTTTCTCCACGCGGAGAAGCTCGCCCTCGAGCACGGTGTGCTGACGGAGGGCGCGGCCGCCGAAGGGCTGGCGTCACCGGATGCTCGGACGCTCTTTGCAAAGCACGAAGTCGTGGTCGGATCGACGGGAAATCTGGGCCTGAGCATCGGGATCGCCGCCGCGGCGCTGGGGTTTCACGCCGTGGTGCACATGTCGGCCGACGCGAAAGAGTGGAAAAAGACGCGCCTGCGGCAGCTCGGAGTCGAAGTCGTGGAGCACGCGGGGGATTTTTCCGCTGCCGTCGCGGCGGGAAGGGAACAGGCGAGCAAACGACCCTCGACCTATTTCGTCGATGACGAGAGCTCGCGGGAGCTGTTCCTCGGGTACAGCGTCGCCGCGTCACGCCTGCGGAAACAGCTCGAGGCAACCGGAGTGACCGTCGATGCGGCACATCCCCTTTTCGTCTATCTGCCGTGCGGTGTAGGCGGTGGCCCGGGTGGCATAACGTTCGGCCTGCGCAATGCTCTCGGTGACGACGTGCACTGCTTTTTCGTGGAGCCGGTCGCCTCGCCCTGCATGTTGGTTCGTCTGGGGCTCGGCGACTCCGGCGCTCATTCGGTCTACGACGTGGGCCTGGACAACAGGACCGATGCCGACGGGTTGGCGGTTGCGCGTGCTTCGGAGCTTGCAGCAACGTTGATGCAGCCGTTGGTGTCGGGGAT
>DASZVD010000076.1:0-1955 GCA_035547375.1 Steroidobacteraceae bacterium | reverse complement strand
CCGCTGCTGACCGAGCAGGCACTGGCGCAGCAGTCGCAGCAGGTCATGGCAACCGGAGCTCCCCTGGACAAGGAAGTCCGCTCGGGCGAGAGCCGCTGGTACCTGCGCCGTATTCTGCCTTATCGCACGGCCGAAGGTCCGATCGGGGTCGTCGTCACGTTCATCGATTTCACGGAGCGGGTGGAAGCGGAGCTGCAAAGCCGCCGTTTCGCGACAGTGTTGCGGGATTCGAGCGATGCCATCGCGCTGCTGGACCTGAATGGCCGGATCACCGCTTGGAATCGAGGCGCGGAAACCATTTATCGCTACAGCGAGGCCGACGCGCTGAAAATGAGCTTTCACGAGCTGGCCACCGAGGACAGTCGCGAGCGCACGCTCGAGCTCGTTCAACGGGTAGCTCGGGGTGAGGTCGTCTCCGGGTTCGAAGCGCAACGGCGCACCAAGGACGGGCGCGTGATCGATGTCTGGGCGACCGTCACGCTGGTGCGGGACACCGCCGGCCGCCCGGCGTGGCTGGCGACCACCGAGCGAGATATCTCGGTTGAGCGGCGCTCTGCCCAGCAGATCCGCGCGATTCTGGATGCCACGCCCGATGCCGTGGTCACCATCGATCAGAGCGGAAAGATCGTCACCTTCAATCAATCGGCGGTGCGTCTCTTCGGCTACAGCGCCGAGGAGATCGTGGGTGAGGGTGTGGGAATCCTGGTGCCCCCCGACGAGCGGCCACGATATGAGACCTATTTGGCTCGTTACCGGCAAACCCGCGAAGCGAGCCTGATCGGCGCGCCTCGGGAAGTCATCGCGTGCCGCAAGGATGGTACGCTGTTTCCGATTCGCCTGTCCGTCATCGAGATCGTGGATCTCGGGCTCTTCGCCGGGTTCGTCCACGACATGACCGCCGCGAAGAAATTACAGGAGGACATCCTGAACATTGCCATGTTGGAGCAACAGCGCATCGGCCAGGAGTTGCACGACGGCACTCAACAGGAGCTCACGGGACTGGGATTGCTGGCGCGCAAATTGAGCGAGGACTGGCAACGGAAGGGATCGCAGGCGCAGGCCAGCCTCGCGGACCGGCTGGCCAGCGGCATCGCGCAGGCCAATCTGCACGTCCGGTCTCTTGCTCACGGTCTGGTACCGGTGCCAGTTGACGCGGACACCCTGCCGGCCGCCCTCGGCGAGCTGGCCAAAAGCATTCAGACGGATTACGGTCTGGCGTGTCAGTTCGAGTACCCGGAACCGGTGCGGGTGGACAACGCAACGAGTGCGACTCATTTGTATCGTATCGCTCAGGAGGCGGTGGCCAACGCCGTCAAACATGCCAAGGCAAGCGCCATTTCGATCCGGTTGGCGCCTGCGGACGGCGATCTGGTGCTCGAGATCGCGGACAACGGCGTCGGGATTGCACCCGGGAAACTGCCTCATGAGGGCGGGAAGCTGCCTCACGATGGAGTTGGGCTGCGCCTCATGGAATACCGCTGCGCCGTCATCGGCGGGCAGTTTGCCGTCCGGCGGCCCGAGGGAGGCGGCACACTCGTGACCTGCACCATACCACGACGGGGACGGGCGTGACATGAGTATCAGGCCGGGTGCGTCGGTTCGAAATCGGGTGCGCGTGTTGATCGTCGATGACCACCCGTTGGTTCGCGAAGGCCTCACGGCCCGCATTTCCGCGCAGCGCGACCTGGAAATCTGCGGGCAGGCCTCGGACATCGATCAGGCGCTGTCACTCGCCGGCACGACCCAGCCTGCGATCATGATCGTGGACCTGGCGCTCAAGAGCGGGAGCGGACTCGATCTGATCAAAAAAGTCAGGGCCGGGGCGGCGAGTCCGCGGATTCTCGTGGTGAGCGCCCACGCCGAGGCGTTGTTCGCCGAACGGTCCCTGCGCGCCGGGGCGCAGGGGTATCTCAACAAGCAGGAAGCTCCGGAGGCGATCATCGAGGCCATCCGGG
>DASZVD010000075.1:0-6088 GCA_035547375.1 Steroidobacteraceae bacterium | reverse complement strand
GGCGGCGGCCGCGGCAATTTTCTTGATGGCCGTGTGCGCGCGCACGACCCCGGCGACGGAGCATTCATCGGTGATGGCCAGGGCTGTATAGCCGAGCGCAATGGCTTGCACGACGAGCTCCTGAGGGTGTGAGGCGCCGCGCAGGAAAGTAAAGTTCGTTACGCAGTGCAGCTCCGCATAACGGGGCTCCTCCGATCCCATGGCCGGCGTTCGGGGCGGGACGGCGCCCCTCACCCCCACACCCCCCTCCCCCAAACACCCCATGGAGAAACCAGCGGTGCGGCACTTCGCGCTCGCGAAAGATCCACAGCCGCACGCCGTGAAGATCGGTGGCCGTGTAGTAATCGCGCGCGATGTCGCCTCCATCCCACCAACCGGTCTCGAGGCGCTCCGGCTCACCGTGCAGCAGCAACGGACCCCGGCGCCGCGGCAACCCGTCGCGCTCGCGGAGCAGACGCGGCGCCGGCAACAGCCAGAGAGGACGGGCGAAGCTGCGCCCACCTGGGGTCGAGCGCCCGCCAGGCATGGCGCGCCGGGTTACGGCTCCGGGGAGGTGCCCTGCAGCGGGCTCTGCAATACCCCAGGCATTCTCCGGCCGATGGCCCGGCAAGACACGCAGGCCGTACACCGCCTCCGGCCCGAGACGCGCCCGCAAACGCTCGATCAACTCAGGAGCCTCAGCTCCCGCTGCGCCACCGTGCTCGCCCGGTTGCCAGACAGAGTTGGAAGCCAACACTCGCAGCTCGAGCGGGCCCGAGCGCAGCTCACAGCCCCGCACAGGCTCCGGCAAGGCAAGCGCGCTCAGACGCTCGCCGAGCAGCTCGGTGAGGCGGCGAACATCCGCTACGGGAGTCGCGAGCCGCAGCACACAACGTGTCGGCTCCGCATGCCGGTGCCGCAGCAAGCATTCGAGCTTCGTGACGCCGCACTGGCGCGCTTCCAGGAACTTTCCGAGCTCCGCCAACAGCGGTGCGAGCTCACCGAGAATCGCAGTGTGATTCTCCAGCTCGTACGTAAGCTCACGGCGGCAGCGAAAACGCTCGCGGGCCCGAAAGCGCTCCCGCAGATCCGGACCACGGCCCGTGAGCCGGTCGAGTGTCGTGAGCGCCTCGGTACCGAAGCGGCGAGCGAAACCGGCGCGCGGTAAACGCAGCACTTGCCCGATGGTTCGCACTCCCATGCGTGCGAGACGCTCGAGGACCTCTTCCGGCCAGCGAAGCACGACGAGAGAGAGCGGCATCAATTGCCCGACGAGCCGCGTCAGCTCGGTCACCACGAACGGCTGGCCCATTGGTCCTCCGGGCTGGCCCATAGGTCTTCCGGGCTGGCCCATGGGGCTTCCGGGCTTACCCGAGCGCGCCGCCACCAGGGCCGCCAGCGGCGTGGGTGCGAGCGCCACCATGGGTTTCAGTCCCAGGGTGGTGCATTCGCTCACCAAAGCGCGGCTCAAGCCCTCCACGCCGTTGAACAGGTGAAGGCTCCCCTTGACCTCCAGAACGAGGCCGTCTGGCGGCACGAGGCTCACACGCGGCGTAAAGCGCTGTGCGCGGACGGCCAGGCGCTCGAGCTGCTGCCGTGAGAGCGCCTGCTCCGCCGGCTCACTCAGGTGTACACCAATCCATAACTCAGTAGCGCTGACGGGCGCGGCGCCCGGAAAACGCTTGGGCGAGACGACGGGCTGCAGCGGTGTCGAGGATCGTTTCGGTCGCGGCTCAGGCCGCGGTGCGGAGACTGGGAGAGGCATCTGCTCAACGCCTCCCCCAAGTGAGGTCGACCGAGCCGCGAGCGCCGCCGCGGCTCTTCAGAAAGCTCACCCGCGCGCCCGAGGACCGCGGCTCGACGGCAAGACGCAAGATCGCCGCAGAGGATTCACGCGCCGCACTTTTCGGACGAAACAAGACGCCGAGCGTTCTTCCCCGCTCGGCAGCCAGCTGCAGACGTCGGATCTCACGTGCGCGCGGACTACGCCCTGCTGTCCACGCAAGTGCGATATCGCTCGCACCGGAGCCGAGAGTTTGCTCGAAGGCCCAGAGAGGCTCGGGAGCACGCACCACCAGGACGCGCTCCAGCATCACCCCGTGCGCGGCGAGTGCCGGTGCGTAAGGCTCCAACGGTGGTGCTATCCAAACACTCCAACGGGCGGCGGGACTGCGTGTCGCTGCGGCGAGCGCCGGCAACAACAGGTACGACTCACCGACGCCGAAGCGTGGGACGAGGATTTCGATCAGGCCGCTACGCGGCCAGCCACCACCGGGGAGACAGGCATCGAGCGCGGCAAGCCCCGTGGGCAACACCTCCGCCCGCGCGGCGCTGCGGCCGCGCCAGATGGCCGGATGCTCGAGCAACCGAGCCAGTTCGAGATCGGCGGCGGACATGATGGAGGCTCATGGGCGTATCACATCAGCCCTTGCGCCTTGCCTCGCCGCAACACGCCCACGACGATCCCTTCGATGATCATCGGCTCCTCCTTGAGATCGACCTTGATGGGCTCGAAGTCGCTGTTCTCGGGCATCAGCCACACGACCGTGCCTTCCTGGCGATAGCGCTTCACGGTGACTTCATTCTCGAGCCGCGCCACCACGATCTGCCGGCTCCGCACCTCCGAGGTGCGGTGCACCGCGACCAGGTCGCCGTCGAGAATGCCGGCGTCCTTCATGCTCATGCCGGTGACCTTCAGCAGGTAATGCGGCCGCGGCTGGAACAGGCCGGGATCGATCTGCAGCCGCGCCTCGAAATTTTCCTCGGCGAAGATCGGCCGGCCGGCGGCGACCCGGCCGATGAGCGGCAGCCCCAGCTGCTCGCGCATGGTGTCCTTGAGTTGAATGCCGCGGGAGGTGCCGGGGACGAGCGCGATGACGCCTTTACGGGCCAGAGCGCGCAAGTGCTCCTCGGCGGCATTGGCCGACCTGAAGCCCAGCTCACGGGCGATCTCGGCCCGCGTGGGCGGCATGCCGGTGTCCGTAATGAAACGCTGGATGAGCCGCAGAATCTGCGTCTGGCGCGGAGTGAGATCGGACATTTTCGCTCTACCTGTTCATCCGTACAGATACTGTGATTATATCCAGATCGCGTGACGGGGCAAGTGGTTCTTTCGACGTTACGCCCCACGCTCGAGGACGCACGCCTTACATCACACGCACGCGGTCCGCAATAGGTACTAAATCACCGCGCCAAGTCAGCATGGCACGCGCAAACGGCCCTTTTCGCCATTCCGATTCAGACAACGTTCAGATGAATCACGTACCATACGCGCCGCAAGGTCTCTAACTGTCTCGAAGACATCAGGGCGAAGTGCTTGTCCACAGTTGCATTCCAGCGTCAAATTTGATGCAGTTACGCGTTGCGAACAGCGGCGTGAAACTTGCTTGCCCGTTTTGCATTTGGTTCCAGGACCTCCCGAATCAACAACCCAGAAGGGGACGTTTATGAAGTACGCGATCGTTTTGAAGGTGGCTGCGGTGGCAGTCGTGGCTGGGCTTGCAGGCTGTCAGGATCTCAAGCCCCTCCAGAGTGATGTCGCGGACCTGAAGTCGCAGGTGGCGAAGCTGCAGTCGGAAGTCGCGGGCGCGAAGAGCACCGCTGACCAGGCCAACAGCACCGCGCAATCCGCCAGCCAGGCGGCCAGCGGCGCGCAGAGCACCGCCAACCAGGCGTTGGCCGCAGCACAGGCCGCTCAGTCGGCGGTCGATGCGACGAACGAGAAGATCGACCGCATGTTCAAGCGCTCGATCTCCAAGTAAGTCTCGAACGCACCAAAACGAACGCCGCGCTCACGCGCGGCGTTTTTTTTGCGGACCGGTAAGTTTTGCGCAGCGGGGATTCGAGCACGCCCGATCCCTTAAAAATTCTGTAACACAACGGCACGCACCATCCTGGCGCGGTAGCCGGCAAAGGTCATGTCCGCCGAACGCGCCGTCCGGCGGACTTTCAGCCCATAAACTAATACCGTACCAAGGCCGAACCCCAGGTGAACCCGCCGCCGAACGCCTCGAGCAGCAGCCGGTCGCCCCGCTTGATGCGGCCGTCACGGATCGCGACATCCAGGGCCAGGGGGACCGAGGCCGCCGACGTGTTTCCATGGTCCTGCACGGTGATGACGACTCGCTCCAGGGGCAGCTGGAGCTTTTTCGCCATGGCCTGGATGATGCGGATATTCGCCTGGTGCGGCACGAGCCAGTCGATGTGCTCACGCCCCATCCCATTGGCCGCCAGCGTCTCGTCGACCGCCTTGCCGAGGGTGGTGACGGCGACCTTGAACACCTCGCTGCCCGCCATCGAGATCGACATCAGCGGCTCTTTCTTGGCAAAGCCTTTCGACACGCCGCTGCCGCAGTAGAGCAGATCCTTGTAGTAACCGTCCGAGTGCAGATGAGTGGACAGGATGCCGCCCTCTGCCGCGGGCTCCAGCACCAGCGCCCCGGCCCCGTCGGCAAACAGGATGGCGGTCGACCGGTCGGTCCAGTCAGTGATGCGTGACAGCGTCTCGGCGCCAACGACGAGCGCGCGCTTCGCATCTCCGCAGCGCACGTACTTGTCGGCGATCGACAAGGCATACATGAAGCCCGCACAGGCGGTCTCCACGCTGAAGGCCGGGACGCCGCGGCAACCGAGCCGCCCCTGCAGCAACGTGCCGCAATTCGGGAAGACCAGGTCCGGCGTCGTCGTACCGAAGGCGATGAAGTCGATGTCCTCGGGCCTCAGGCCCGCCGCCGCGATCGCGCGGCGTGCCGCGTGCTCGGCGAGATCGACCGTCGTCTCACCGTCGGCGGCGATATGACGGCGCTCGATACCCGTGCGGGTGCGGATCCATTCGTCCGTGGTGTCCACCATTTTCTCGAGGTCGAAGTTCGTCAGAACCCGCTCGGGGAGATGGGAGCCCGTGCCAGTGATGCGCGAATAAATCAAGTTGCCGACCTCGTTCGAAACCGCCCCGCGGGGCGGTCCTGTTATGCGCTCGTCGTCTGCAGCGCCTGGGCGATGTGTGCCGTCAACCCACGACGCGCGGCGAGCGCGGCAGTTGCGATCGCCCTGGAGAAGGCCACGCCGTTGGCCCGACCATGGCTTTTTACCACGATACCTCCGAGACCGACCATGCAGGCGCCGTTATAACGGCTCGGATCGATTCCGGCGGCGACCCGCCGCAACACGGGCCGCGCGATCAGACCCGCGAGCTTGTCATGCCAGGAGGCGTTGAACTCCCGGCGCATGCGATCGGCAATCAGACCCGCGGCGCCCTCCATGGTCTTCAGCGCCACGTTGCCCGTGAATCCGTCCGTCACTACGACATCCACGTCGCCGGAGAAGATGTCGTCTCCCTCCACGAAGCCGACATAGTTCAGGCCGCTGGCCGCAAGCAGGACGTGCGCCGCCTGCACGATCTCGTGGCCTTTGATGTCCTCCTCACCGATGTTGAGAAGGCCGATACGGGGCGACTCGCGGCCGTGGATGTCACGCGAGATGATCGCCCCCATCGCGGCGAACTGTCGCAGTTGCTCGGGGGTCGCTTTCGTATTCGCGCCGAGATCGAGCATGTGGGTGTGGCCGTGTGCGGCCGGGATCGCCGAAATGATGGCGGCCCGCTCGACGCCGGGAATGGTCTTGAGGACGAAGTGCGACATCGCCGTGAGCGCACCCGTGTTGCCGGCGCTCACGCAAGCCGAGGCGCGCCCCTCCTTCACGAGGTCGATCGCGACGCGCATGGAGGAATCTTTCTTGCGGCGGATGGCCTCGCGGGGCGAGTCACCCATGGCCACCACATCGGCCGCCGGCACGACTTGCGCGCGAGCGCGGATCGGTTCAGGCGCGGCGCGCAGCTCGGTGTCGATCAGCGACGCATTGCCAACCAACAGCGCGCGCAGGCTCGTGTCATCGCGCAGCGCGTACAAAGCGCCAGCAACGTACTCACGCGGCTGCTGGTCGCCGCTCATCACATCGATGGCGACCGGAAGCGTACGCTCAGAGACCTGGCCGTTCACGCGTCCAGGCTCCGCGGGAGATGTCGGAATCGGTCGACAGCGGAAGCTTATTCCGTCTCTTCGACGTCGGCGGCCTTCTCGATGACGCGCTTGCCGCGATAGAAGCCATCCGG
>DASZVD010000074.1:0-3045 GCA_035547375.1 Steroidobacteraceae bacterium | reverse complement strand
GCAAAGAGGCGGAACTCCGGAATATTGACGATGATGGCTGGCGCATCCAACCGCGGCGGCAACCAGCGCCAGCGCTCGAGTGAGAGCTCAATCTGCCGCACACGTTGGGAAAAAGGAGTGGTGAGCGCCCGGTAGGTGTCGCGCCCGAGCGCGCCGTCCTGCGCGAGGCCGTGTCGCGCTTGAAACGCCTTCAGGGCGCGAGTCGTCGGGCCATCTATCAACGTACCCTGGGTTTCGTCAGTGGCCGGCATGTCACCTAACGCTTCCAGCAGCTTCCGCAGGGCCGGGGCTCCATCGTAAGAGGCCCCCAGCCGGAGTGCGCGCTTGCCGGGATCGGGGAGCGAGCTCAATTCAGGGTGAGACGCCAGCAGGCGATAGCGGCCCAGCGCTTTCTTGAGCAGCCCGTAGTGAACGAATTGAGGCTCGAGCTCATCCAGGGTCGCCGGAATCGAGGGCGCGCCGGCGAGCGCGCTCAAAGCACCAGCCACATCGAACGCCGGACGGCTGATATCCAGGTGATATCCGACATCGCTGGGAGCGACCCTCCCGTTGTGCAGGTCGCTGATGAAGCGGGCTGCCGCAAGACTGAGCCGGACATCCGAGCGGGCGATATCGGCAGCGGTTGCGTTTGGGGGCGGCACGAAATCGCCGGCGTAATCGCTTGCGCGCAAGCCGCGCTGTTCTGCTCCCCGCAGCTCGGAGAGGAGCGCGATGGCCTGAGGAGTCAGGCGGCCAGCGGTGAGCCATAACGGAGTGAAAGAGCGCGCTTCATAGACTCGCAGCAGGAGGTTGCGCCAGGCAAGGCCGGCCTGGAGGCCGCCGGCGGGCGGCGCCTGCAGAGCCGCACGAATCTCGGCGTCGGGCCCGGCCACCGAATGGAAAGAGCTCTGGGACGCCTGGGGCTGAACTACCCACGAGGCCGCCAGGCCAACGATCGTAAACAGGACTTCGCGTAGCTTCACCGCGAAATGGTGTGGGTCCTGCTGTGGCTTGCCCATACGCAGTTTCCCGAATGCGCCTCGTCTGGGCGCCCCGAGGGTCGTACGGGAAAGCCACGATTCGCGGTCGCGCGCCTTGGTGTCCAATTCGTCCAGGGTCTTGCGCAATGTGCCTTGGCCTATGCTGCGCTGATCGTCAGGAGGTCGCAATGCGTTCTCGAGTCGTTGTCGCCGATCAAAGCGAGGCGCGGTTTTACGATGTGGCAGGTGTACGAGGACCGCTGCGCCTGGCTCACCGTCTGATCGATCCTGCGGCGCACCTTCACAATCGCGACATGGTGTCGGATAAGCCGGGAAGGGTCTTTGACCACGCATCGGGTGCGGGCCGCCGCGGTAGTGTGGCTCATCACGCAACCGGAGGCGAGCGCACTCCCCGCAAGGAGGAAGCCCTGAGTTTTGCGAGAAAGATTGCCGCCGACCTCGCGCGTGGAGTGGGGGCGGAGTTCGATCGTGTGGTCCTCATGGCGGGACCCGCATTTCTCGGTCTCCTGCGTGAAGTGCTTCCGAAGACGGTCGAAGCGGTCGTTGCCGCCGAGGTGAACAAGGACCTCGTGCACGGGTCCGATGCGGACATCATGGCGCACATGCCGTGGGACGAGCTGGCGTGAAGGGGGCGTGCCGTTTGAGCTTTCTCGGAGCCGCCGGATCGGTGACGGGCTCCTGTTATCAGCTGGAGCTCGCAGATCAGCGGCTCCTGCTCGACTGCGGGCTGTTTCAAGGCTACAAGCAGCTCCGGCTGCGCAATTGGGAGCCGCGAGTCGAGGCGCCGGAGAGGCTTGGGGCGGTGATACTGACGCACGCCCACATCGATCACAGCGGCTATCTGCCGTTGTTGGTGCGGTTGGGATTCAAGGGGCCGATCTACTGTTCGGCCGGGACGCTCGAGTTGTGCCGGATTCTGTTACCCGACAGCGGCTACCTCCAGGAGGAAGAGGCAGCATTCGCCAATCGCCACGGTCTGTCGAGGCACAAGCCGGCGCTGCCGTTGTATACGCGTGCGGACGCCGAGGCGTGCCTGTCGCTGCTGGAGCCGGTCGCGATCGGGTCCACTTTCGAGCCGGTCGCGGGCGTGACAGTGCAATTACGTGGCGCGGGTCATCTGCTGGGGGCGGCTTTCGCACGCATCGAATACGAGGGCTTGTCGCTGACTTTCAGCGGAGACCTGGGACGTCCCACGGACCCGGTGTTGAAAGCGCCGGCCGTGCCGTTGCCCACCGATTACCTGATCACCGAGTCGACCTACGGAGACCGGCGGCATCCGCAGATCGATGCCCAAGGGGAGCTTGCGGCCTGGATCAGCAAAGCCTGCGCGCGCGGCGGCGTCACTTTGATTCCGGCCTTCGCGGTCGGCCGCGCGCAGACGTTGCTCCTGTACATCGCACGCTTGAAGGAGCGCAAGCAGATACCGGACATTCCTGTCTATCTCGACAGTCCGATGGCCGTCGATGCGAGCGGGATCTACGGCCGGCTGGGGAGCGAGCACCGGCTCACGCAGGACGAGTGCAACAAAATGTGCCGCGCCGCCGTGTTCGTCAACACGCCCAGCGAGTCGAAGACTCTCGACACTCGCTCGGGACCCATGATCATCCTCTCCGCAAGCGGCATGGCAACCGGCGGCCGGGTGGTACACCATTTGAAAGCCTTCGTGGGTGACCCGCGCAATCTCGTGTTGCTGGCGGGCTTTCAGGCGCCCGGTACCCGGGGAGCGGCGCTCGCCGATCACGTCGAGTCCATCCGTATCCACGGTGAGGCATTCCCTGTGCGCGCCGAAGTCGGCCAGCTTGCCGCGTCGTCTTCCCATGCGGACGCCGATGAGCTGCTGGCGTGGATGCGGCAGCTCCCCAAGCCGCCACGCTGCACTTTTGTCACGCACGGCGAGCCGCAGGCCAGCGATGTTCTGCGCTACCGGATCCAACATGAGCTGGGTTGGCGAGTCCGGGTGCCCGAGTATCGGGAACGGGTCGATCTGGACAGGGAGGTCACGTCCGAGACCCGCGACCGGTGAAAGAGTCGACTGGAGCGCGCAGCCGTGATCGATGAGTTTCTG
>DASZVD010000073.1:0-13260 GCA_035547375.1 Steroidobacteraceae bacterium | reverse complement strand
CCGCATCGATCTGCACGAGTGGATCACCATGTCGCTGCAGCGCGCGGTCGACACCGTGAACAGCAAGCTCCAGAGCGGCCTCGGCCTGCTCGCCACCGTCGGCTCGGTCGCCCCGTTCGTGGGACTGTTCGGCACGGTGTGGGGCATTCTGAACGCGCTCGTCGGCATCGGCATCGCCGGCCAGGCGTCGATCGACAAGGTGGCCGGCCCTGTCGGTGAGGCGCTGATCATGACCGCGATCGGTCTGTTCGTCGCCGTGCCTGCGGTCATGGGCTACAACTGGCTCCTGGGCCGCAACAAGGCTCTGCAGGATGCCCTGCGGAACTTCGCCAGCGATCTGCATGCCTATCTGGTGAGCGGCGCGCGCGTAGGCGTGACCGGGAACGAGATGGGCGGCGCGCGCCCGAGCGCTGCTCCGGCTGCTGCGGTCCGCAAGTAATCGCGTCATCGCGGGTGCTTGCAGCGGCGCGCCTCGCAAGGGGCGCGCCCGATTGAATAGATGATGTGGCTCGCGCTTTTGCCGGCGCGGTAGCGCCGGCTAAATGCTCGGGGTCGCTTCGACCCCGAGGAAAGTCGGGCGGAGCCCGTGGAGAATCAAATGGCGATGAGTGTCGGATCCGGGTCCGGAGAAGAGCAAGGAGTGATGGCGGCCATCAACACGACGCCCCTGGTGGACGTCATGCTGGTGCTGCTCATCATCTTTCTCATCACGATCCCGGTGATCAACAAGACCGTGAAGGTCGATTTGCCGAAGGCCGTGAACATTCCGACGCAGACCAAGCCGGAGAACATCACGGTCGCGGTGGACCGCAACGGCAACATCTATTGGAACGACAAGAGCATGCCGAACCGTGACGATCTGCTCGCGCACGTCAAGGTGGCGGCTGTCCAGAAACCCCAGCCCGAGGTCCATATCCGCGCCGACAAGGACGCGAAATATGAAGCCGTGGGCCGTGTCCTGTACGCGCTGCAGCGCGGCGGCATCGTCAAGGTCGGCTTCCTTACCGAGCCCGACCACGGCCTGCGCCCGACGCGCTGATCACAGCCCGAGGAGAATCTAGCAATGGCAATGAGTGTCGGTGGCAGCTCCGGTGCCGTCATGTGCGATATCAACACGACGCCTCTGATCGACGTCATGCTCGTGTTGCTCGTCACGCTGATCGTGTCGCTGCCCATCATGACCCACGCGGTGAAGCTCGACATGCCGCAATCGAACAACCCCCCGCCGCCGAACGAGCGTCCCGAGGTGATCGACCTCGAGATCGACTTCGACGGCACGGTGGTCTGGAACGGCACGCCCGTGCAGATGAGCCAGCTCGAGGGCTACTTCCATACGGAGGCCGACAAGCCGGTGCAGGCGGAGATCCATCTGCGTCCCGATCGGCGCGTGAAGTACGACTTCGTGGCGAAGGTCCTGGCCGCGGCGCAGCGCAACCGCATGAAGAAGATCGGCTTCGTCAACACTTCCGAGTTCAACGACTAAAGCAATGCGAGACAAAGCCATGAGTGCCAGACCCGGCGTCCTCGGGACGCTCGTATTTGGCCTTGCCGTCGCGGGTGCTGTCGGCTTGTCGGCGGTGCAGCCGGCCGCCGCCGCTGAGAAAGACAAGAACGTGGTGAGCAGGGAGCTCGCCAAGCCGCTCAAGGCCGCGCAGGATGCGATGCAGGCGAAGCCGCCGAACCTCGAAGAGGCGGTGGCGAAGCTGAAGGAGGCAGAGGCGAATCCGAAGAAGACGCCGTATGACGAGCACATCATCAACGTGATGGCGGGCTCTGCGTACGCCCGTCTGAACGATTATGCATCAGCGGAGAAGGCGTTCGAGGCCCAGGTGAACGACGGTTTCACCGACCAGGCGGATCTGCCCCGGATCGTGAAGGCCGTAGCCCAGATCAACTATCAGTTGAAGGACTACGACAAGGCGATCGAGTATGGCAACAAGGCCATTCAGGGCGGCTACGAGGACGACGACATCGACACCCTGGTCGGCCAGTCCTACTACCTGAAGAAGGACTATGCGAACACCATGAAGTTCGAGCAGGCCCTGGTCGAGAAAAAGATCAAGGCCGGCGCCGTCCCGCCGGAGCAGCCCCTGAAGCTCTGGGTGAGCGCCTGTGTGAACCTGCAGGATACCGCCTGCACCAACACCGCGCTCGAGAAGGTGGTGACGTATTACCCGTCACAGGAGTATTGGAAACAGCTCCTGTATCAGCTGGCACAGGACAAGAGCGCCAGCTCCTCCGATCGGACGACCCTGCAGTTCTACCGTCTGATGTCCGACGTGGATGTGCTGAGCCGACCGCAGGACTACACCGAGATGGCGCAGCTCGCGCTCGCGCAGGGCTCGCCCGGTGAAGCCGAGCAAGTCCTCGAAAAGGGTATCCAGAAGGGCGTATTCACCGATGCCCACACGAAGGAGACCAGCGAGCACCTGCTCGACACGGCCAAGAAGGCGGCCGTCAGCGATCAGGCCTCCCTGCCGAGGACCGAAAAGGATGCGGACAACTCGGCGACCGGGGACAAGTACGTCGGCGTGGGCTTTGCCTACCTGGGTTATGGCCAGTACGACAAGGCCAGCGATCTGCTGGCGAAGGGCTTGAGCAAGGGCCATGTGAAGAACGAGCCTGAGGCACGGCTGCTGCTGGGCATCGCTCAGCTCAAAGCCGGCCACAAGGATCAGGCCGTGCAGACGTTCCAGGCGGTCAAGGGCGATCCGACGCTGGAGCACATCGCGGCCCTGTGGAGTCTGCACGCCAAGCAGGCTTAAACACCCAGTATTCGAGCTTGGGCAGCGGCATTCTCGCAATGTCCTCGCGGCTCTTGGGACGCCACGGCTCACACGCCGTGGCGTGGTTTAGGGTAGTCTCCCAGCGCAGAAGAATCGACGGTGAAGGAGTTTAGACATGGCGATCAAGGCCGGTGAGCGCATGCCTTCGGGCACGCTCCGAACGATGACGAAAGACGGTCCGAAGGACGTGAGCACGGACGAGCTGTTCAAGGGCAAGAAAGTCGTGCTGTTCTCGGTTCCGGGCGCCTTTACGCCGACCTGTGACGCCAAGCACCTGCCCGGGTTCGTACAGCTTGCCGACCAGATTTTCGCCAAGGGCGTCGACACGATTGCCTGCACGGCCGTGAACGACGTATTCGTGATGAACGCCTGGGGCAAACAGTCGGGCATTGCTGACAAGATCCTGATGCTCGCCGACGGCAACGGCACCTATGCGAAGGCTCTCGGGCTCGAGCTCGATGCCAGCGGCTTCGGCATGGGCACGCGCGGGCAGCGCTTTGCGATCATCGTGAAGGATGGCGTTGCGGAGCACGTGAACATCGAGGCGCCGGGACAATTCAAGGTCTCCGCCGCCGAGTACATTCTCGGTCAACTTTGAAGGTATAGGCGATCGCGACGCGGTCTCCGCTGGATTCGAGCGAAACAACACATGAAAATCAAACCAAGCCTGCTTGCTGTCGTTCTTCTCGATACCGCGCTAGTCGGTGGCGCGAGTCTCGTGCACATCGGCACGGCGGTCGCGGCCGATGAGAAACACACCGTGAGCAAGGAGCTCGGGAAGCCCCTCAAGGCGGCGCAGGAGGCGATAGCAACAAAGAGGTTCGCGGAAGCCGTCAACAAGCTGAAGGAAGCGGACGCGAGTCCGAAAAAGACGCCCTGGGATCAGCACGTGATCAACGAGCTCGGGGCCTACGCATACGCCCGGACGGGTAACAGCGCTGAAGCGGAACGGGCGAACGAGGCACTGATCAGCGACGGCTTCACTCCGCAGTCGCAGATTCCCGCGCGCGTCAAAGCGGTGGCGACTGCTGCCTACCAGGCGAAGAACTACGATAAGGCGCTCGATTACGGCAATCGCGCCATCAAAGGCGGCTTTGCCGATGACGACATCAGGGTGGTCGTGGCTCAGTCGTACTACTCCAAGGGCGATTACAAGGGCGCCGTCAGGTTCCTCCAGCCCCTCGTCGATGCCGACATCAGGGCGGGAAGGGCTCCGAAGGATGCGCAGCTGCAGCTCATCATGGCCTCGTGCGAGAAGCTCGAGGACGACGACTGCCGCACCAAGGCGCTCGAGCGTCTGGTGACCTACTATCCGAAGCCGGACTACTGGAAAAACCTGTTGTACGTCCTGCGGCAGGATCACGCCCTGACGCAGTCCGACCGCAACAAGTACGAGCTCTTCCGCCTCATGTCCGAGGTCGACATCCTGCAGCGGGGGGACGACTACACGGAAATGGCGCAGATCGCCTTGGATCAGGGCTCGCCGGGCGCGGCGCAGCACATCCTGGAAAAAGGCTTCCAGAAGGGCGTGTTCGCGGATCAGCGCTCGAAGGACAAGAACCAGCGCCTGCTGGAGACGGCGAAGAAGGCCGTGGCCGCGAGCCAGGCCCAACTCGCCAAGAGCGAGCAGGACGCCGATGCCGCCCCGGCGGGCGACAAGGCTGTCGGTGTCGGCCTCCAGTATCTCGGCTATGAGCAGTACGACAAGGCGGTGGCGTGGCTGCAGAAAGGCCTGGCCAAGGGCCAGGTGAAGAACGAGGCCGAAGCGCGGCTGTTGCTGGGCATTGCCCAGCTGAAAGCAGGACACAAGGACGAGGCGGCCAAATCGTTCCACCAGGTGAAGGGTGATCCGGCCCTGGAGCGACTGGCCAACCTGTGGAGCCTGCACGCCAAGCAGGCCTGAGCACTACGCGGTATCGGAGGGAGGGCGCCGCCTGGGTCGCGGCGCCTCCCAACGGCGGCGCGTCAAAGCGCCGGCCGGCGGACTTTCAGCCCGTCAAATGATCTTCTCCAGCTCCGGCACGATCTGGAACAGATCGCCGACCAGGCCGTAATCGGCCACCTCGAAAATCGGCGCCTCGCTGTCCTTGTTGATGGCCACGATGGTGCGCGCGTCCTTGATTCCGGTGAGGTGTTGGATCGCCCCCGAGATGCCGATCGCGATGTACAGCTCCGGCGCAATGATCTTGCCCGTCTGGCCGACCTGCAGCTCGTTCGGCGCATAGCCCGCGTCCACCGCGGCCCGCGAGGCGCCGACAGCGGCGCCGATCTTGTCCGCCAGGCTGTAGAGGATCTTGAAGGAGTCGGCGCTGCCGAGCGCGCGCCCGCCGGAGACCACTTTGGCCGCCGTTTGCAGGTCCGGCCGGTCGCTCTTCGCGGCGGACACCGAGATGAAGCGGGTATGGGTCGGGAGCTCCGCGCTCACCGAGGCCTTTTCGATGGCGGCCGAGCCGCCGGTCGGGACGCCTTCGAACGAGGCCGCACGAACCGTACCGACGACCTTGGCGCCGCCGTCGACCTCGACAGTCAGAATCGCGTTGCCAGCGTAGATCGGCCTGCGGAAGCGCGTAGCGCTCTCTACAGCCATGATGTCGCTGATCTGCGCGGTATCCAGTAGGGCCGCCACCCGCGGAATCAGGTCCTTACCGAACGTCGTGGACGGACCGAAGACGTGCGTGTACGCCCCGGCGAGGGCGGCCACCTGCGGGGCGATCACCGAGGACAGCGCGTGTGCATTCGCCGGGTTCTCGACCGTGACGACCTTCGTCACCCCTGTCAGCTGTGCCGCCTGGGCGGCCACCGCCGCGGCATCGGCCGCAAACACTGCCACGGTAATTTCCGCGCCCGAGATACCGCGCGCGCACGCCACGCACTTGGCGGTGGCGGGATTGAGCTTGCTGCCGTCATGCTCGGCAACGATCAGTACTTTCGACATTACACGAGCCCCTTCTTCTTCAGCGCATCGACCAACTCAGCGGCGTCCTTCACGCGAATGCCTTTCTGCCGTTGCGCCGGCGGCTCGAATTTCACCAGCTTCAAGCGCTGTTTCGGCTCGACGCCGAGGGCGCTCAGCGCCAGCGTTTCCAGCGGCTTCTTCTTCGCCTTCATGATGTCAGGGAGCTTCACATAACGCGGCTCGTTCAAGCGCAGATCGGTGGTGATGAGCGCCGGCAGGTCCACTTCCAGGGTTTCCAGTCCCGCATCGACCTCGCGAGTGACCTTCGCCTTGCCGTCCGCCAGCTCGACCTTCGAGGCAAAGGTGGCCTGCGGGCGGTTCCACAGCGCTGCCAGCATCGGGCCGGTCTGGCTGTTGTCGTCGTCGATGGCCTGCTTGCCGACGATCACCAGCATGGGCTGTTCCTTCTCGACCAGCTTCAGGAGCGCTTTCGCGGCCACCAGCGGCTCGATCACACCATCCGCCTGGACGTGCAGGGCGCGGTCGGCTCCCATCGCCAGCGCCGTGCGCAGCTGCTGCTGGCAGTCCGCGGGCCCGATCGTCGCCACGACGACTTCCTCGGCGCCGCCGCGCTCCTTGATCCGCAGCGCTTCCTCGAGTGCGATTTCATCGAACGGGTTGATGCTCATCTTGACCCCGTCCGTAATGACGCCAGTACCGTCCGGCTTGACCCGGATGCGGACGTTGTAGTCCACGACACGCTTGATGCCGACGAGAATACGCTTCATTTACCCCTAGCTCTTGAAGAGGCCCTGGCCGGGCTGGAACGGCAAGTATAGCGGCAGGGGACGCCTCGAGCGATCCGAAGGCGACATTGAGCTGTGCCCGCGCGCCCGGAGCGGGAACCGTGCGGAGCCGAAACCGTCGAGCAAGCGCTTTTCAGGCGCAGGTGCAGTCGCTGCTACCCCCCTAAATTCCGCAGAGCGGGACGCGTGGGTTGGGCCGGAGGGCCTGAGCGATCATTAGTCAGACGGGCTCCTAGCCCAGCTGGGCGGACTGCTGCACGTGCCGATAGGGTGGGTTGCGCTGCTGCTCGGTAAACGTCTGACGGATCTTCTGCGCCGTGTCATGGAGCTTCGGTACGAAACGCTCCACGGCGATCTTTAGGGGCACCGCCTTTTCCGCGAACCGGATGACCACCGCGCCGAGCACCGTATCCTCCAGGAGCACAGGGACCGCCATGGTGATCTCGTCGGACACCCGCCGCGGATGCACTGCGCTCGAATAGCCGCGAGCCCGCGTCTCCTCCAGAATCTTGTCGAGCTCGACACGGTTGTGCGCGAGCCTGTCGGAATCACTGTTGGAGCGACGCAGGATTTCCAGCAGCGATTCCCGTTGCAAACTCGGACAGAAGGCCAGGTGGGCACGACCTACTGCCGTCGACAGCAGCGGCAGCCGCATACCCGGCGAGATACGCTCGACGGCAAGCGGGCTACGGTGGTCGGTCGTCTCACGAACCAGCATCTGCGTCCCCGAGAGTGACGCGATCGCCACCGGCCACAACACTTCGTTGCCGAGCTCATCGATACAGGGACGCGCAATCTGCGTAACCCAGGCATCATCGTCGAATCCGTCAGCGAGGCGGTGGACCATGATGGTGAGGCGGTACCGGTCGTCGGCGGGATCGCGATAGACGTAGCCGGCATGGGTCAGGGTCTCGAGGATGCGATACGTCGTGGTGCGCGGAAGCCGGATCTGCTGGGCGATCTCGGAGACCGTGGCGCCGTTGCGCATATTCAGCATCGTGAGAGCATCGAGGCCGCGCACCAAGGCGCGAATGGGGCGAGTCGATTCCATGGATTCGCTTCGAGATTCGTGTATGAAATCGGGCCAAGTACGCCAGTTTAGAAACTGTTACGGTCACCGCGCAATGGTCGCAGCGGCCCTCGGGCCGGTATTCGCCCGCGCGACCCCCACAGGCGCCAAAACGTGAAAAGTCCCTTTCTGCTGCGGTATGCACTGCGCCGGCTGCTGGGCCTGCTGCCCACTTTGTTTTGCATCGTGAGCGTGTCTTTCTTCGTCGTCCGATTAGCGCCCGGCGGCCCGTTCGACCAGGAACAGACCCTGCCGCCCCCGGTCCGGGCGAACCTCGGGCGGCTCTATGGCCTGGACCGGCCGCTGGGAGTGCAATACCTGCACTATGTCAACGGCCTGCTGCACGGGGAGTTCGGCCCATCCTTCAAGCTGCGTGATTTCAGTGTGGGGGAGCTGATTGCGCAGGGGCTGCCGCTGAGCTTGACCCTTGGGTGTGCCGCGATCGTCCTGGCGGTTCTGGCGGGCATCCCCCTGGGAATAGCGGCGGCGTTACGGCGGAATCGTCCGGCCGACTATGGAATCACCACCCTGGTGGTGTTGGGCGTCGCGATACCGAGCTTTGTCACCGGACCGCTTTTCGCTCTGGTCTTCGGCCTCTATCTGCACTGGCTGCCGGTCGCCGGCTGGGAGGAGGGCGCGCCGAGCTATCTGGTCCTACCGGTGCTCACTTTGGCGTTGCCCGTGATGGCCTACGTCGCCCGCATCACGCGCGGGAGTCTTCTCGAAGTCCTGCGGGCGAACTACATCAGAACCGCTCGCGCCCGAGGTCTCGGAGAGCGGCAAGTTCTCTGGCGGCACGCGTTGCGACCGACGCTGTTGCCTGTCGTGAGCTATCTCGGTCCGGCTACTGCGTTTGTCGTAACCGGCTCGCTGGTCGTCGAGACCGTATTCGGGCTGCCGGGAACCGGACGTTATTTGGTACAAGGTGCGATCAACCGCGACTACACGCTCGTGATGGGGATGATTAGCGTCTACGGTGCGCTCACTCTGGCGCTGAACCTTGTTGCCGATCTGATCTACGGCTGGCTCGATCCCACCGTGCGCCATGATTGATACTGCGCCATGATTGATACATGGCGCCGCCTTCGCGGCAACCCTGTCGTCCTGTTCGCGGCCGGGCTGGTCCTCGCCGTCGCCTTGCTGGCCCTGTTCGGTCCCGCACTGAGCCCCTATGCCGTCGACTCTCTCGACTGGCAGCACCTGGCGATATCCCCGGGGCTCACGGCTTCGCACTGGTTCGGCACCGACCGGCTGGGGCGCGATCTCTTCGTGCGAACACTGCACGGTGTGCGTATTTCGCTGCTCATCAGCCTGCTCGCCAGCGGCGTGAGCGTGGTTATTGGTGTGGCGTGGGGCTCCGTCGCCGGCTATCTCGGAGGACGCACGGACGCCTGGATGATGCGATTCGTGGACGTGTTGTATTCGCTGCCGTACCTGTTCATCGTCATCATCCTCACCACCGTCTTCACACGAGGAAGTCTTACGGTGCTGCTGGTCGCCATCGGCGCGGTCGGGTGGCTGACGACGGCCCGCATCGTGCGCGGACAGACGCTGGCGCTGAAACGGCGGGAATTCATCGAAGCGGCCCGGGCGACCGGTGTTGGGGTGCCCGGGATCCTCGTGCACCACATCGTCCCGAACCTGATGGGACCCGTGGCGGTATACGCGACCCTCACGATTCCGCAGATGATCACGTTCGAGAGCTTTCTGAGTTTCCTGGGATTGGGAGTGCAGGAGCCGCTGGCCAGCCTTGGCAGCCTCATCAACGACGGCGCGCAGGAGATGCAGTCGGCGCCGTGGATGCTGCTGGTGCCCGCCTTCTTTCTGGTGAGCCTGCTCGTTTGTTTCAATCTGATCGGCGACGGTTTACGCGATGCACTCGATCCCCGCGACCGCTGAAGAGCCCCAGCCCGTGCTGGACATCGAGGGCCTCGACGTCACGTTCGCCACTCCTGCCGGCGACGTCGCAGCCGTACGTGACTTCTCTCTTTCGATCGGTCGTGGCGAGTGCGTTGGCATCGTCGGTGAATCCGGGGCCGGCAAGAGTCAGGCCTTTCTGGCGGCCATGGGCTTGCTCGCCGCGAACGGTCGCGCACGAGGCAGCGCCCGCTTTGGCTCCCTGGAGCTGGTGGGACTGCGGGCGGCAGAGCTGGATACCGTGCGTGGCGCGCGCATCGGCATGATTTTCCAGGACCCCATGACCTCCTTGACCCCGCATCTATCGGTGGGGGACCAGGTTGCGGAGCCGATCGTCCGGCACCGCGGGGTTTCGTGGCGGGAAGCACGAGTTCAGGCGCTGGCCCTGCTGGAGCGGGTACACGTCACCGATGCGCCGCGACGGATGACCCAGTATCCACACGAGCTTTCGGGGGGAATGCGTCAGAGGGTCACGATCGCGATCGCCCTTGCGTGCGAGCCGGAGCTGCTGATTGCTGATGAGCCCACGACGGCGTTGGATGTAACCATCCAGGCTCAGATCCTGGCCCTGCTCGCGCAGCTGAAACGCGACCGCGGAATGGGCATGGTGCTGATCACCCACGACTTTGGTGCGGTCGCCGGAGTCGCGGATCGGGTCGCCGTGATGCAGGGCGGCCGGATCGTCGAGTTGGATACGGTGCGCGCTGTTATGAAAACGCCGCGGCACGCGTATACGCGGTCTCTGCTGCACGCCATGCCGAGGATGGATCCGCCGGGGGTGGATTCGCCGGCCGCGTCGGCAGAATCACGAAAAACGGGTGAGATCAGCCTGTCGATCCGCAGGTTGAATGTTCAATTCGACGTCCCGCGAGGTCTCTTTCGGCGCATGGCGACGCTTCGCGCCGTTGATGATGTCAGCCTCGATCTGCGCTCCGGCGAGGCCCTGGGAGTAGTCGGCGAGTCGGGTTGCGGCAAATCCACTCTGGCCCGGGCGGCGCTGCGGTTGTTGCGGCCGACCTCGGGGCAAGTGGTCTGGATGGGGCGTGCCCTGGGCGGGCTTTCCTCGCGTGAGTTGAAGATCCTGCGGCGTGAGCTGCAGATCGTCTTCCAGGATCCGCTGGCGAGTCTCGATCCGCGCATGACGCTAGGGGCGATCGTTGAGGAGCCCTTGCGGGTTCATCGGCCGGACCTGGGCACCGCGGCGCGCAGCCGGGCGGTCGCCGAGATGCTGCGCCGTGTTGGGATCGACCCGCGTTGGATGAGCCGCTATCCCCACGAGCTCAGCGGAGGCCAGTGCCAGCGCGTCGGGATTGCTCGCGCCATGATCCTCGGGCCGCGGCTCCTCGTGTGCGACGAGCCCGTCAGCGCGCTGGACGTTTCCATCCAGGAGCAGATCGTGAAGCTGCTCGCGGAGCTCAAGCGCGAGTCCGGCCTGAGCATCCTGTTCGTGAGCCACAATCTCGCGGTTGTCCGGCAACTGTGCGAGCGCGTTCTAGTGCTCTATCTGGGACGGATGATGGAGGCGGCGCCCGCTGAGGCGCTGTATGGGAACGCCCTTCATCCCTATACGCGAGATCTGTTGGAAGCGGTTCCCATTCCGGATCCCGACATTCAACCGGGACGCCTGGGACGGGTGCTGCCGGGTGAGCCGCCATCCCCCCTCAACCCGCCGTCCGGGTGCGTCTATCGGACTCGTTGCCCACACGCTGTCAAGGTGTGCGTCGAGCGACTCCCTGAATGGAGCGATGCCGGTGGCGGGCGCCAGGTCGCCTGTCACCGCTGGCGCGAGCTCGGGTCCGGCAGCCTGTCGGTCTAGGAGCGCGTCGGACTTGGGATACGCCTGCTGCGACTGACCGCCCGGCAGACTGCCAGCGTCACACTTTCTACGCCGCGCGTGCTGGTATCCTTGGGACCATCAGCGCCGTCCGACGACATTCCATGAAAACCGAACCCGCCATCCGCCCCAGTGAGAGCCTCCGCAACGTCCGATACGAGATCCGCGGCCGCCTTGCTCACCGCGCCCACGAGCTCGAGCGCCAGGGGTACGAGATCGTCTCCCTGAACATCGGCAATCCGAAGGCCTTCGGCTTCCGCACGCCGGAGACCATGCGCCTGGCAATGATCGAGAACCTGGCCGAGGGGGAGGGGTACTGCCACCAGAAAGGCATTTTCCCGGCGCGCGAAGCCGTGGTGATGCAGCAGCAGGAGCGTGGGGTCACCGGCATCACGGCCGATGAAGTGTTCATGGGCAACGGCGTGAGTGAGCTGATCGACCTCGTCATGCGTGCCTTGCTGAACGAGGGTGATGAGGTGCTCGTCCCGAGCCCCGACTATCCGCTCTGGACCGCTGCCGTCACGCTCAATCGCGGCAAGGCCGTTCATTATCCCTGCCGCCCGGAAAATGGCTTCATCCCCGACGTGGAAGAGATCGCGCGGCTCATCACACCGCGTACGCGTGCGATCGTCGTCATCAACCCCAATAATCCGACGGGCTCGGTCTATCCGCGAGCCGTCCTCGAAGGCCTCGCGCGTCTCGCCGAGAAGTCCGGCATCGTCGTGTTCAGCGACGAGATCTACGATCAGATGACCTACGACGGCGCTGAATTCGTGCCGATGGCGACCCTCGTGCGGGAAACGCTGTGCTGTACGCTCTCAGGTCTTTCGAAGGTGTACCGGGCCTGCGGTTATCGCGTCGGCTGGGCGGTGTTCTCCGGTCGCACGCGTGCTGCCGCGGAGTACCTGAAGGCGCTGGAGTTGTTGAGCTCGCTGCGCTTGTGCAGCAACGTCCTTGGGCAGTGGGCCGTTCAGACCGCGCTGGGCGGCTACCAGAGCTTGCGCCAGCTCATCACTCCGGGTGGGCGTCTCTATGAGTCCCGTCGCGCCATCATCGATGGCGTGGCGGCAAGTCGCTTCCTGCGTCTGCAGGCGCCGCCGAAGGGAGCGATGTACGCGTTCATCGGCGTGGACACTCGCGAGCTGCCGGACTTCGACGATCAGCAGTTCGCACTCGACCTGCTGGAGCAGAAGCACGTGCTCGTGGCTCCCGGTGTGAGTTTCAACGTGACGTACCGTAATCACTTCCGCGTGACGACACTGCCTGATGCCGCGACGCTTCGGGATGTCTTTGGCCGCATCGAAGAGCTGCTGACCGCTTACGCCAGCGCGCCTCGCGACACCCAGAGCAATGTGGTCGATGCGGGCAATCGCTTCAAGTAATACTTTAAAAGTATTGCCTTAATTATTACGCCTACTGGGCTGTTTTGATTAGGCTTTCTACCGAGATTACCTGGATCATCGAGCAGGGCGGCACTGTGGTCGTGCCGTCGCGCCAGCGGGCTCATGCTGCCCGCCTGGCGCACGCGGCGGCGCAGCTGGGTGCCGGGCTCAGAGTCTGGGCTACTCCCGATATTCTTCCGGTCGATGCCTGGCTGACACGTGAGGTGGAACGGTATGCGGCCGGCGCGGGTATCGACGTCCCGCGGCTCCTGTCTCCAGCCGAGGAATGGTTTCTCTGGCGCCAGTGCACTGCCGAGGCCACGGGTGAGCTGGCGCTGGTGAACCGAGGCGCGTTGGCCGAGTCGCTGCGTCGGGCGAGCGCGCTCGCGAGCGAATTCGGCATTGAATTCCGAAACGCCGCGGATTCCGCGGGCGACATGACCCCCGGTTCGGACGTCTCTCCGGGTACCGAGACGGCCCTTCTGGCCCAAGTACAGCGTGCGGTGGACGAGCGCTGCCGCGCACTCGGTGCCGCCACGGTATCGTCCTTGGTGCGCCGCCTCACAACGG
>DASZVD010000072.1:0-17733 GCA_035547375.1 Steroidobacteraceae bacterium | reverse complement strand
TGACATACTGGCTCAGCTGGTCGACCAGATTGTCACGTTGGTCGAGAAGCTGATTGGGCGTCTGTCCGGTGCCCTGCTCGGCGGCGGAAATCTGCGAATTGAGCTGGGCTATGCTCTTCGCGATGGTGTTGATCTGGGTGACGTTGTCGCCGATCGCCTGCTCGATGTTCTGGCCGGCCGTCTGGAGCTGCGACTGATAGGACTGCAGCTGTTGCACCAGCGCGTTGGCATCACTGATGAGAACCTGGCGGTTGGCCGTCGAGGTCGGCGAGGTGCTGACCGTCTGCAGCGCGTTCGTGAACGTCTGCAGGGCGGCCGTGAGGCCGGTCGACGTGCTGCTCAGCATGTTGTCGATGTTGGCGGCATACGTCGCCAGCGTATTGAACGCAGAGTAGCTCGACTGCGAAGTGCGGACCTGCGCCGCGAGCGTTTCGTCATATGCCCGGGTGACGCTCTGCACGTTGACGCCGTTGCCGTAATAGCCGCTGGCGGTCGATTGGCCCAGCGCTTCGGCAAGGTTGATCTGCTCGACGCTGTAGCCGGTGGTGGCCGCGTTCGAGACGTTGTTGCTGGTGACGTTCAGCGCTTGCTGGAACGCAAGCAGGCCGGACACACTGTTTGCAAGGACGCTACTCATCCGGTGTGCCTCACAGGACGCCTGTAGTTGGGGTTATCGGCAGGGCGCTCGCGGACTTGAACGGGTTCTCGATCGTTGCAGGTCGCTGGCCGATGCCATTGGCGATGGCAGTGATCTTGCTGGCGTACTGCGGGTCGGTGGCGTAGCCGCCGCGCTGCAGCGCCGTCGCGAACGCATGGGTGTTGCTGCCGGTGTTCAGAGCTGCCGCATAGCGCGGACTGTTGCGCAACAATGCGACATAATCCTGAAAGCTGTGGGCCCGGCTATCATAGGAGCGGAACTCGCTGGTCGTGGTGACCGGCGTGCCGTTGTCGTACTCCTGCGTTTCAGCGGACACCGCGGCTCCGGTCCACTGCCCGCCCGTCTTCATGCCGAAGAGATTGTTGCTCGAGCGGCCGCCGGCGTCCCGGGGCACGTGGGTGCCCCAGTTCGTCTCGAGCGCGGCCTGCGCAATGAGATTGCGCGGATCGACACCCAGCTGCCGGCCGGCTTCCTGGGCGGTGGGCCAGAGCTCGCTGATGAAGTCCGATTGGGCCTGCGGGGAAACATTCGCGCTCGGGGAGCGCCCCGGCGAGCCGCCATTCTGCTCCTGGTAACGGCGCAACGCGGCGTGGCTCATGGATTGCGATCCACTTGAAATAGTGTGACCCGCAGTGCTGGCCCTGGAGGAGTCGGTTTTGTCGGCGGCATCCGTCCTGGAGCCGCCGGTGAGACGCTGCATCTGACGGACGAGCATGTCGGCGAGACCGAGGCCATGACCCTTGGTCATCTCGATCGACAGCTGGTCGTCGTACATGCCCTGATAGGTCTGCTCTTCGTCGCTGCCGAAGATCGGGTCCTTTCCGACCGCGTCCCGCATGCTTTTGATCATCATGCGCGCGAACAAGCTCTCGTATTGCTTCGCGACCGCACGCAGAGCTTCCGGATCGTTGCTCCGGGCGCTCTTCTTCAACGCCGCCAGGCCCGCGAAGTCGGTATAGACGTCCGCGCTGGCGAGCGTCGCTGAGCTGGTGACGGGTGTCGTCATATGACCACCAGCTCGGCGCGTAGCGCCCCAGCCTGTTGCAGCGCCTCGAGTATGGCCACGAGGTCGCCGGGAGCCGCGCCTACCTGGTTGACGGCGCGAACAATCTCATCGAGATTGACGCCGGCCTGGAATACGAACATCCGCGCGTCTCCTTCCTTCACGTTGATACTGCTCTTCGGCGTCACCGTCGCCGAATTGACCTGGGTGAACGGGTTCGGCTGGCTGACCTGTTCCCGCTCGGTAATGGTGACGGAGAGTGAGCCGTGCGCCACGGCCGCGGCCATGACTCGCACGTGCGAGCTGATGACCACCGTGCCGGTGCGGGAGTTGATGATGACGCGTGCCGGTGGATCACCCGGGTCGACTTCGATCCCTTCCAGGGTGGCGAGATACGCCGTACGCTGGTTCGGGTCCAACGGCGCGGCCACGCGAATGGAAACCGCGTCGAGGGCCTCGGCCGTGCCGGTACCCAGGATCTTGTTGATGGCATTGACGACTCGCGCGGACGTCGTGAAGTCCGGGGAATTGAGATTGAAGACGAGGTGCCCGTCGCCTCCGAACTTCGTCGGCACTTCCCGCTCCACGATCGCTCCGTTGGGGATACGACCCGCACTCGGTACGTTGACTATGATCTTCGAGCCGTCCTTGCCGGCGACACCGAAGCCGCTCACGACCATGCTGCCTTGAGCGAACGCGTAGACCTGCCCATCGACGCCGCGCAACGGCGTCATCAGCAGGCTGCCGCCGCGCAGGCTCGAAGCGTTACCGATGGAGGACACCGTAACGTCGATCTGCTGGCCGGCCTTGGCGAAGGCCGGCAGGTCCGCCGTGACCGTGACCGCCGCGACGTTCTTCAGCTGCGCGTTGGAGACCGAGTTGGCGGGAATGGGCACGCCGAACTGCGCCAGCATGTTGCTGATGCTCTGGATCGTGAATGGAGTCTGACTCGTCTGGTCACCGGTGCCGTCCAGTCCCACGACCAGTCCATAGCCGATCAGCTGGTTGTTCCGCACACCCGAGACGGTGGCGAGATCCTTGATGCGCTCGGCGTGCGCCGTGACGGCGGCGCCTATCAGCACGCTGAACACCAAAGTCTTCCGAGCAACCGGCAAAAGCCACGCCCCGAAATTGCCACGGGCCATTTCGGCCGAATGGAGCATCCGCCGGCGAGCGACGCAGTAATACCCGCTCAAGGCGCTGCAGGCGAGTTTGAGCCAATGAACCGACGGCATCAGAATGGTGTCCAGGAAGAGTTGAAGAAGCGCGCGAGCCACCCCTGCGCGTTCGCATCGTTGATCGCACCCTTGCCGCCATAGGAGATGCGGGCATTCGCGACCTTGGAGGACGAGACCGAATTGTCCGACGCCAGATCGATCGGGCGGATCACACCGCTCAGCAGGACCGACTCCTGACCCTGGTTGATCCAGATGCGCTTCTCGCCCTTGATGTACAGGTTGCCGTTCGGCAGCACCTTCGCGACCGTGGCGGTGATGTAGCCGGTAAGACTGTTGCTTTGTTTGCTGTCGCCTTCGCCGTCGAACTTGCTCGCGTCCGCTACGTTCGCCGAGAACAGTGAATTGCCTTTCACCGTGACAGGCTTACCCAGCAACGAGATGCCGGGCATCGTGTCGGTCGTCGCTTTGGTCGTCGTCGTGGTCGCGCTCTTGGAAGCGTCCGTGGCTTCATTGAGCACAATTGTGACGATGTCGCCGACGTGCCGGGCGATGGGATTCTGGAACAGGGTGACGTCGCGGCCGACCTGATAGATCGAGCCGTTCGCGGCCGCCGGCACCGGCTCCTGAGCCCAGCCGAGGCCGTCATCGTCCTTGACTTTGGGTTTGTCCTTCCCGTGAAAGGTGCCGCAGCCGGTCAGCAGGACGGCGGCGCACGCGCACGCGAGAAGGAGGCGGGGATGTCGCATTGGAGTCTTCGGCCTCATTACATGTTCTGGTCGGCGTACTGCAGCATCTGGTCGCAGGTCTCGACGGCCTTCGAGTTCATCTCGTAGGCGCGCTGGATCTGGATCATGTTCACCATCTCCTCGACCACGTTGACGTTGGAGCTCTCGAGCGAGCCCTGCACGAGAGTGCCCAGGCCCGAGACACCCGGCGTGCCCGTGGTCGCCGTGCCGCTGGAGGCCGATTCGGCCAAGAGATTGCCGCCGATGTTCTGCAGGCCCGCCGGATTGATGAAGTCGGCGAGCTGCAGGGTGCCCACGGTCGTGGGTGAGGACTGGCCCGCGAGTGTCACGCTCACCGTGCCGTCGCTGCCGATCGTCACGCTCTGAGTCGCCGCGGGGATCGTGATCGCCGGCTGCACCGCATAGCCGCTGGCGGTGACCAGCTGTCCGGTGTTGGTGACCTGGAAGCTGCCGTCGCGCGTGTAGGCGAGGGTGCCCGTGGGCAAGAGGACCTGGAAGTAGCCGCGGCCCTGGATCGCCAGGTCCAGCGAGTTGCCGGTCTGATTCAGGCTACCCTGGGTATTGATGGTTTCCGTGGCGACCACCCTTACGCCCGTGCCGAGCTGCAGGCCCGACGGCGACTGCGTCGTCTGCGAGGTGTTGGAGCCCACCTGGGTCACGTTCTGGTAGAGCAGGTCCTCGAACACACCGCGGCTCGCTTTGAAGCCGGTCGTGCTGACGTTGGCGAGATTGTTCGCCGTGACCGTCATCTGCGTCTGCTGTGCGTCGAGACCGGTTTTGGCGGCCCAGAGTGCGGGTTCCATAGGATGTGCTACCTGTTACTGAATAGGGTGTGCCGGTGCGTCAGCCCGAGGATGACGACTGCAACAGCTTGGTGGACGCTTGAGCGTCCTCGTCGGCCGAGTGCAGCGCCTTGATCTGCATGTCGAAGTGACGCGCCAGCTCGATCATGTTCACCATCGCGCTGGCGATGTTCACGTTGCTCGACTCGAGCGTTCCGGCAGTCACGGTCGTCGAGGCGTCGGCCTCGGCGGGTACACCGTCCGTCGTGTGATACAGGCCGTCCGCGCCGTGCGTTATGTTGCTGATCGGTGGGTTCACCAGCTTGATGCGGCCGACGATCGCGCTCGTTTGCGCCGTCTGCCCGAGCGGTACGATCGATATTGTGCCGTCGGAGGCGATGGCAATGGAGCTGTAGGGCGGCACGCTGATCGGGCCGCTGTCTCCCATGACGGGCGCACCCGTCGAAGTGAGCAGCTGTCCCGTCGGGTCGACATGGAGGTCTCCGGCGCGGGTATAGGCTTCGTTGCCCGTCAGGTCCTGCACCGTGATGTAGCCCGAGCCGTTGATGGACAGGTCGAGGGGGTTTCCGGTCGCGAGCTGCGAACCGTTGGACGTGTCCCAGCCCACGCTGTCGTCGGTCGCGTAGACACGGGACGCGTAGCCCGGGCCCGCAACCGCACGACTCTGGAACGCGCTCAGGTCCGCCTTGAAGGCGGTCGTGCTCGCATTCGCGAGGTTGTGGTTGTTCGCGGCCTGGGCGCGCAGCGTTTCTTTCGCACCCGACATCGCGACATACAACAGCTTGTCCATGATGGCCCCGCGTCCGCGCCTTTATCAGCCGCCGCGGATGTTGATGACGGTCTGCGTGATCTGGTCGTCCGTCTGGATCATCTGCGCGTTCGCCTGGAAGTTGCGCTGCGCGGTGATCATCTGGACCAGCGCGCTGGTCGTGTCGACATTCGACTCCTCGAGAGAGCCCGACTCCAGGCTGCCGAAGTTCGCGCCGCCGGCCACGCCCATCACCGGGGAGCCGGAGGCGTTCGTCTGCGCGTAGGTTGCGTTACCCAGCTGCTGCAGGCCCTGTGGATTCGCGAAGTTGGCGAGAGCCACCTGACCCAGATTCGTCGTCCGGCCATTCGTGAATGTCGCCTGCACGACACCCGAGCTGTCGATGCTGATGCCGGTCAACGTGCCCGTCGTATAGCCGTCCTGGTTGACGGCGGTTACCGCGAATGCGCTGCCGGTCTGCTGGGTCCCGGACAGGTCAAGGGTGATGTTCATGGCCGCGGCGCCGGTGGAGGGCGTGTACGCGGGCAAGGAGATCTTGCCGCCGGCGGGGCTCGTGAGGAGGCCCGCGGACGAATAAGTCAGGGCCTGGGGCGTACCGACCTCGTTGCCGTCGATGTAGGTGGCGACGCTCCACTGGTTGGCGGTCGAGCCTTTGATGAAATACATCGATTCCGTGTGTGCCGCGCCCAGCGAGTCGTACACGGTGAGCGAGGTCGTATTCGTGTAGCTCGTCGGGTCCGAAGGGCTGAAAGTCGCGTTCGTCGGTGCCGAGGCGCTGGCGGGCAGGGTTGCGGTGATGGAGGCCGTCGTCGTTGCCGACGGCAAGCTCTCGTTCGTTGTCAGCGAAATGCTGGACAGGCCGCCTGTGTTGAACGTGCCGTTCGCCAGGGGGGCGTACACCTGCAGCGCCGCGCCGGTGGCCGTGACGACCTGGCCTTGACTGTTGAGCTGGAACTCGCCGTCGCGAGTGTATTGAAGCGAGCCGTTGTTACTGACGGTGAAGAAGCCATTGCCGCTGATAGCGAGGTCCAGGCTGTTTCCGGTCGTCTCGATGTTACCCTGCGTGAACTGCTGTGCGACCTCCGTCACCTGGACACCGTTGCCGACGGCAGTGGAGGCGACGCCGGTCTGCGAGGAGGCGAAGATGTCACCGAACTCGGTGCGCGACTCCTTGAAGCCGATGGTTTGCGAATTGGCCAGGTTATTGGAGGTCACCGACAGATCCTGTGTGGCGGCGTTCAATCCGGTGAGGGCGATATTGAAGGACATAAAAGGGTCTCCTGGAGAATTCTTAGTTGCCGCCCGTGATGCTGACCACGTTGCTGAGCGCAACCGTGCCGTTCTCGGTCGTGACGTCGAGCTGCGAGGTCGAGGAGTCGAGGACTACGCTCTGGACCTTCGAGGCGATGTACGGAGTCAGCGTGGTATTGGACGAGCCATCGCTCGAAGTCGCGGAAATCGTATAGGCGCCGGCCGCTGCCGCCGTGCCTGCGGTGTTCGTGCCGTCCCACGTGAAATTCGTCATGCCGGAAGCTGCCGGTGTCACCTGGAAGGAGTCGACGAGCGTGCCCGCCGAGTCCTTGACGGTGACCGTCACGAGCTTCGCGCCGCTCGGGGCCGCGACCGCACCGGTGACCGTGCCCCCGCTGCTGTCGAGGGTGGCGGTGGAAGTCGGAGCGAGCACGGTCTGGCCGATCAGGGCCGCACCGTTGGCCATCTGATTGGAGGCCAGCGTGTCCTGCAGGCCGCTCAGGGAGCTCTGCATCGATTGCATGCTGGAGACTTCGCTCATTTGTTCCAGCTGGGTGAGGAACTGCGTCGGGTCCGACGGCTGCAGCGGGTTCTGATCCTGCATCTGGGTCGTGATCAGCTGCAGGAACTGGCTCGGCGTGATGTTGAGCGCGGCGCTGACCGAGCTGCTCGAGCTGTTGTTCGAGCTGCTGGTGCTCGATCCGACTGAGCTGGTGGATGACATGCGGTGCCTCTGTTATCTGTAAAAGGAAGGGGGGTGCGGGCGTCAGGATCCGAGCTTCAGGGTCGCCAGCATCAGATCCTTCGAGGTGTTCATGACCTCGACGTCGTTCTGATAAGCGCGTGAGGCCGAGATCATGTCGGTCATCTCTTCGATGACGTTCACGTTGGGTGCGTAGACGTTGCCATCTGCGTTGGCGAGTGGGTTGCCCGGCTCGTAGCGTTCGGTCGGCTGCGCGGTGCTCTCTACGATTCCGCGCACACGAACGGCTGCGTCGCTGCCATTCGTGCCCGCGGCTGCGTTCATGGCCTGCGCGGCCACCGAGGCTTTGACGGCTTCGAATACCGGATGGCGCGCCTTGTACACGGTCGAGGGATCGCCACTGACGCTGTCCGCGTTGGCCAGGTTGCTCGCCACGGTGTTCAACCGCACGGACTGGGCCGAGAGGCCGGAGCCGGCGATGTCGAAGATCTTGAAGGACGATGACATGAGGGCTGCTCTCCTGTGCGACTCTCTATTACTGTCCGGTGATGGCGGTCAGGAGGTTCTTCAGACGCGCAGACAGGAAAGTCAGAGTGGCCTGGTAGCGGACCGTGTTGTCCGCGAAGGCGGACTGCTCGAGCTGCGCGTCGACGGTGTTGCCGTCGAGCGAGGGAGCGAGCGGTACCCGGTACTTCAGAGCGGTCGAGGTATCGAGGTCTGTGCTCGCCGAAGCTCCACCCACGTGTCCGGGGGAAGTCGTCGCGAGGGCGAGATTCGCTCCGGGCGATCCTGCTTGGGCGAGCGCCGCACGGAAATCGATGTCGCGCGCCTTGTAGTTGGGCGTATCGACGTTGGCAAGGTTGTCCGCTAGCACCTCCATGCGTTGCGACTGCACTTTCAGTGCGTCGGCGTGTACGCCGAGGTACGAGTCGAGAGTGAGTGCCATGATTGCCGTCCGTCAAAAGACTGTCTTGCCGGAAGGAACAGCAATAGGCATGCCAATCGCGGTTGGGTGGGCGTCAGGCCCGGCAGGCCGCGTTGGGATGTGAGACGGGTCACGCGCGTGGCAAAGGCTTGCCGCGCGGGATGCGGCCGGACTACGGTCGATCCAACTCAGGCGCGCTCAACTTAGCGGCTGCGCTGGGTCAGTCTTGAGATCCCGGTAGCCCATTGCTGCTGCGGCGCCTGGCCCGGCGCTTGCATCCTGTCCGGCATGATTCCAATTGCGACAGAAAGCCGTCATCTGCTGTGTGCGGCCCTCCTTCTCACGGCGAGTGCACTCATGGCGAGCGCACGAATCGTGGCTCAGGAGCCCGCTCGAGAGTCGCCGGATGCCATCCGCGCGGCCGCCGAGGCTTTCGTGAAGTCACAACTTCCTCGGGATGCGAGTATCGCTGGCGTCACTGCCGGCTCCCTTGACGGTCGCCTGCGTCTGGTTCGTTGCACGGGCGGCCTGCACGGGCAGCTTCCCGCAGGTGCCACGCTGCAGGCCCGATCCATGGTTGGCGTTGCTTGTGCGGGTCCCGTGCACTGGACCGTCTATGTGCCGGTGACGGTGGAAACGCGAATTGCAGTTCTGGTGCTCAAGCATCCTGTGTCGCGTGACGCACGTCTCACTTCTGACGACGTGAACGTCGAGACCCGCAAGGTCACGGGGCTCACCACCGCCTATCTGACCGACGTGAGTGATCTGCAGTCGCGTGTCGCACGGATGCCGCTCGCCGTGGGTACCACTCTGACAGTGGATATGTTTACGCCCGATGTGATCATTCACCACGGCCAGGACGTAACGCTATTGGCGTCGGCGGGTGGAATCGAGGTGCGCGCGGCAGGGCGTGCTTTGGCGGATGGCACGAGCGGTGCCAGGCTCAAGGTCCAGAACCTCAGCTCATTGAAAGTCGTGGAGGGCGTGGTAGCCGGCCCCGACCTGGTGAGGGTGGCGCAATGACCGATGTCGGGAAATCGAGACGGGTACTACAGTTTTCAGATGGGCCGTCGATAACCAGTTCGCAGATCGTTCAACGGAGGGCCGCACGTGGCCAACGCAATTGACAGCTTTCTGGGTAATGGGGCGGCCTCGGTCTCGACCCACCGCTCGAGGACCCCTACCCAAGGGGACACGTCGGCCGCCTCCGCGCCGGCTGCATCGTCGACCGGTACGGGGAGCGATGAGGTGCAGATCACCAGCACCGCTTCGCAGCTGGCTGGCCTCGGCTCCAAGCTGAGCGCCATGCCTGCCGTCGATGCCGCGAAGGTGGCTCGGATCAGCCAGTCGATCGCGGCGGGGACTTACACCATCGATGCGGACAAGATCGCCGGCGGCCTGCTGCAGTCCGACCGGGCGCTCGCCCAGATCGGCGTCGGAGGTTGATGAATGGATCCGCTGCTGTGTCGCGACAACATGAGCCGCCTGATTTCCGAGGAATCCGGGGGCCTGGCGCAACTGGCCGAACTGCTCGAGCGCGAGCACGGGCTGCTGATGGCAGGCGATGTCGTACACCTGCAGGCGGCGATCAATGAGCGCCAGCGTTGCGTCGGACGCATCGCCCGGGTCGACGAGGAGCGTCGGGCCATGTGCCGGGCGCGTAATCTGCCGCTGAACGCGCAAGGGTTGGAGGCGCTGCTGCGCTGGTGCGACCCGGAAGGAATCCTGTCGAGCCGCTGGGCCGAATGCGCAGCCGTGGCAAACCGTTGCCGCCAGCTCAATGATCGCAACGGGGCGCTGGTCAGCACTCAGCTGCAGCACGTTCGGACTCGTCTGGGCACGCTCCTCAAGAATGGCCGCGAGACGCTGACCTATCGGCCCAACGGCGAATATAGCCAGGGAACGGTGGGTCGGATGCTGACGACCGAGGCCTGAGCTTCGGGCCCCTAAAGTCCCGGCCGCACCGGCCGCTATAGCCACAAGAGAGTCCCTCCCAGGAGAGGAGCCGTGGCGAGCAAGATCGGAGGTTATGACAACAGCACCGCGACCGGCGCCATTGGCGGCGGCCGGGCTGTGCAGCGTCCGCAGGACGCCGCCTCGGGTGGCGCCCAGAGCTCCGGTGGATCCACGGGGAGCAGCTCCGAGAGTGTGCAGATCACCGGCGTTGCCCGCCAGCTCTCCAGCCTCGAGCAGGCGATTCGTGATCTTCCCGCGGTCAATGACGCAAAGGTCGCCCAGCTCAGCAACGCAATCGAGCAGGGTTCGTATTCCGTCAACTCTCAACATATTGCAGACAGGCTGATTCAGACGGAGCGCGAGCTGAGTCGCGTCCCGGACGGCTCGGACACGGATTCGGATGCTGACGCGGAATAATGCCGTGGACACTACCGAGATGGATCAAAACGTCTGCCGCGAGCATCTCGCCGAGGTGCTCGACGAAGAGGCGAACCTGTTGGCCGATCTGCGCTCATTGCTCGAGCGCGAGTCCGAAGTCATGCGCTCGAGGGATGCCGTGGCCGCCGAGAAAACGGTGCTGGCCCGCCAGGAGCGCATGAGTGCGCTGGCGCGGGTCGAAGAGCAGCGCCGCACTCTTTGCAGCATGCACGGCTATTCCCCCGACTACGCCGGCCTGGAAGGGCTGATGTGCTGGTGCGATCCCCAGGGAACGTTGGTTTCCCGCTTGCGCGAATGCGCCAGGCGGGCTGCGGACTGCCGCGATCTCAATGAGCGCAACGGCACGATCGTGGCGGCGAAGTTGAAAAGGGTGGAAGGACTCCTGGGAGCGCTCACCGGCCGCCCCGCAGTGGCCGACCTCTACAGCGTGACCGGCTCCGATTCGCCCCCGCGCTCCGGACGGGTGCTGGGCGCCGCGTGAGTTTATGGGCTCAAAGTCGCCTGCGGCGCTTTGAGCGAGACCCTACGCGTCGGCCGCGAGCAAAAAGCGTGGTTTTTGCTCGCTACCGTGTCGGGGGGCGCCTACGGCGCGTCCGGACGGCGTTTTGAGCGAGACCCTACACCTCGGCCGCCGGCAAAAAGCGTGGCGCACTCACCCTAGCGCGTCGCGCAACGCGGCGATTTCCTGCGCGGACTCCTTCAGGAACGCCTCGCAGGCGGCGTAATCGAGCCGCAGCCGCTGCAGCGGCTTCGCGCACTGGGTTTGCGCGCGCAGTACGGCGGGCTCGCCCTGCAGGTCCGCCAACATCGTCGCTACGACCAACACGTCGGCGAGACAGGGCGTGCCGCGGCAGTCGCGGTCGAAGTTCTCGGAGTCGTGCACAGCCTGCACGATCTCGTCCGCGATCCCCCAGTTCTCGAGCAACGCCGCGGCAATGCTCAGGTGCCAGTCGTGCTCGATGGTCTGGTAGGCGAGGGGGTCCGCGAACAGCGAGCGATGGCGGCTGGCGCGCGTGAGAATATAGAGCTTGCCGATTCCCTGCAGCAGTCCCGCCAGCATCGCGGTATCAGGGCCGACCGTGGTCAGCCGGCGCGCGACGGCGTAGCTGAGAGCGGCGACTTGCACGCTGTGGCGCCAGAGCACGCCCAGCTGCTTTTCCAGACCGCGTAGCGCCGGAGCCTCACGCAGCTGCTGGATGGCGAATGCGATAGTCGCGGAACGCACGGTGTCGAGACCGACGCGGGCAACGGCAGCCCTCAGATCCATGACAGGCGTCCCGGAAGTCCGCAGCGCCGCCGAGTTCGCCATCCGCACCAGTTGTGCGGCGAGCACCGGTTCGCTGCCAATGACACGTACGATGCGCGAGGCATCCGCGTTCTCGTCGCTCAATACGCGCTGCACCTGCATCACGATGTGGGGGAAGCCGGGCAGCTCGACTTTTCCGCCGGAGAGCTCCGCCGCCAGCGCCTGCACGAAAGTGAAGGCGACGTCGCCACTTTCATTGCTTACCGAGGAGGTGTCGCCCGACATAACCGAAGCTGATACGTTCATGGGTGAGGGGGCAAAGAATGGCGGTCAGACCCCGAGCGCCTGCCGCAGAGCGTCGATCTCGTGCTCCGATTCGTCGATGAGCTTTTCGTAGCTTGCGCGGTCGATGTTCATGCGCTTGCAAGCTGCGACGTCGTGCATGTTGATCTCGAGCGACTCCGGATGCTCCTTGAAGCTGGCCAGCAGGTTGCCCACCGTGAGCACGTCGGTCAGGTCCACGGGGTCGGCGTGCTCGCGCTCCAGGTCCTCGTATTCGCTCACGGCCGTGACGATCTCCTCGGCCATGTCCCAGTTCTCGAGCAACGCTTTCGCGATCGGGCCGTGCCAGTCGCGCACGATCTGGTTGTAGGTCGCGGTTTCGGCAAACAATCCGGGATGTTGGCTCGAGCGGGTGAGAATGTAGAGCTTGCCGATGCAGTGCAGCAGCCCGGAGAGCATCGCGGTGTCGGGGTTTACGCGGCTGTAGCGCTTGGCGACCACGTACGACATGGCGGCCACTGCCGCGCTGCGCTTCCACAGGTCGTCCAGCGGCTCCTCGAGCCCTTTCAGGGTCTCGGCTTTCTTCAGCTGCGACATGGCGAACGCGATCGAGGCGCTGCGCACCATGTTGAAGCCCATGCGATTGATGGCCGTGCGCAGCTCGGTAATCGACTTGCCGGTGAAGTTGATCGCCGCGGAGTTGGCGATTTGCAGGAGACGCGCGGCGAGCGCGGGCTCGGAGCCGACGACACGCACTACCTGATCCTGGGAGACGTCCTCGTCGGCCAGCACCTGCCGGACCCGCAATGCAATGTCCGGAAAGCTCGGCAGATCGACTTTGCCCTTGGACAGCTCGGAGGCCAGTGCCTGCACGAAAGCAAAAGCTTCCGTATCGATGGGGTTCTGCGGAGCTTGGGCGGCGGCGGTGTTCATCGGGTTCCCTCTTGAGTCCGTAGCGGCCAATAGACCATGGACTTGAGAGTTAAGTCTTGTAACGGGTTCACGCCTCTTGCGCGCCGCGGGTGATATCCATCGCGTCCGCCAGCTGGAGGATCTTCCCGGCGACGTGGTCGAGGGGCAGGACGTGCTGCGCGGCACCGATGGAGACCGCCTCACCGGGCATGCCCCAAACCACGCTCGTGGCCTCGTCCTGGGCGATCGTGCGGCTGCCGGCCTCGAGCATCTCCTTGAGCCCGCGCGCGCCGTCCTTGCCCATGCCGGTCAGGAGGGCGCCGATGGCGTTACGGCCCGCGTTCTGGGCCACAGAGCGGAACAGGACGTCCACGGACGGCTTATGTCTATTCACAGGCACGCCGTCGTCGAGCCGGCAGACATAACGTGCCCCGTCGCGAACCAGCATGAGGTGCTTGTCGCCCGGGGCGATGTACGCATGTCCTGCAAGGACTTGCTGCCCATCCTGTGCCTCGCACACCGTCACCTGGCAGCAGTCGTTCATACGCTTGGCGAACGGACCACTGAAGGCCTTCGGAATATGCTGCGTGATCACCACGCCAGGGGTATCCGGAGGCAGGCGCATGAGTACCTCCTTGATGGCTTCCGTGCCACCCGTGGAGGCGCCGATCGCAATGATGCGGTCGGTCGTGCGCAGTTGCTTCGGTGGAGGGGCCTTCGGCAGAACGGCATCGGCGTTGTGGGCGGCTTTGACGGTAATGGTCGCTGCGCGTCGCGGGTCGAGTGCGCGCACGCTGGCACGCGAGGCGGCGTGGATCTTCTCGATCAGCTCGTCGCCGTAGTTCTGCAGGGTTGCCGCCAGGTCGATCTTCGGCTTCGACAGGTAGTCCACCGCGCCCAGTGCCAAGGCGTCAAGGGTTACGTCGGCGCCGCGCTCCGTGAGCGACGACACCATGACGACCGGCATCGGCCGCAGTCGCATCAGATTCTTGAGGAACGTGATGCCGTCCATCTTCGGCATTTCAACGTCCAGCGTCAACACGTCAGGGTTGAGCTGCTTGATCTTCTCACGCGCTACGTGCGCGTCGCCGGCCACTCCGACGACCTCGATGCCCGGGTCCGACGTCAGGATGTCGGTGAGAAGGCTGCGCACCAGGGCGGAGTCGTCCACGATGAGGACGCGGATCCGGCGCTTGGCGCCGCTGGCTGCGGAAGAGACGCGGCTGGTCATGGGATGCCTATTCGAACAGGTCGACATCGCCGCCGTCCTGGGCCTGCTTGCCGAGGCTGGCGAGATACAACTGCTCGTGATGACTGATGATGCGATTCTCGACCGGTGGGAGCTTGCGCAGCTTGCACCGCCCGGTCGCCGGGAAATAGATCACTTTGCGCGGCTGTGCGCCGCCCATGTCCTCCGCCGCCACGCGCAGGCCTTCCAGCTGGATATAACTCTTGATGAAATCGATGTTGCGCTCGCCGACATCGGTCATACCGGAGAGGATCCGGCCGCCGCCGAACAGCTTGATCTCGAGCCGGCTGCGCGTGGCGCCGAGCTTCAGCAGATCGTTGATGAGGCTTTCCATGGCGTACGAGCCGTAGCGCGTCGCCAGCCCCACGGAAGGGTCGAGCCAGTTGTTGGGCCCGACGGATTTGTCCTCGGGCAACATGAAGTGATTCATGCCGCCGACGTTGATCTGCGGGTCGCGCACGCACGCCGAGATGCAAGAGCCGAGAACGGTGGTGACGGCTTCGTCACCGCGCGTCACGTAATACTCGCCCGGCAGTATCTTTACGCTCCAGCGCTCGTTCTCCGGGTCCCAATGACGCTGCATGTGCGCGAACGCCGGCAGCATCGGCGGCGCCTCGACGGGTGCGGACCTGTTCAGATAAGCGCGCATGTCAGCACCGCCGGTAAATGGTTTTGCCGATGGGCGTGTAGCTCTCCGATACCTTGAAGAGGCTCTCGGAATGACCGAGGAACAGCAGATCCTTCGGCCGCTGCACGTGCGCCACGCGGGCGAACAGCTCTCGCTGCGTGTCCTTGTCGAAATAGATCACGACGTTCCTGCAGAAGATGACGTCCAACGGACCTTTCATCGGCAGGCTGTGCATGAGGTTCAGTTGCTTGAAGGTAATCAGCTCCGCGACTTCGGGACGTACCTGATAGCACGGGCCGCTGCGGTCGCGGCGCTCCTCGAAGAATCGCTCGAGCCGCTCGGCGCCCAGATTGCGCACGCGATCCGCCGCGTACACGCCGCGTTGCGCGCGCGCCAGCACGTCGGAATCCAGGTCCGTGGCCAGGATCTTCACGTCCCAGGATCGCAGGTCGGGTAACGCTTCCAAGACGGTCATGGCGATGGAGTAGGGCTCTTCACCGGAGGAACAGCCGGCCGACCAGATGCGCAAGCGGCGGGAGGCGGTGCGGTCGGTCACGCGCGGCTGCAACACGTGGTCGCGCAGATATTCGAAGTGGTGCGACTCGCGGAAGAATGATGTCAGGTTGGTCGTGATGGCGTTGCAGAATTCGCCGATCTCGACGCCGCCGTCGCTCGCGAGAAGCTCGCGGTACTCGGCGAAGGTGCGCAGCTGCAAGGCACGCAGGCGCCGTGCCAGGCGTCCGTATACCAGCTCACGCTTCTGATCCGAGAGGTTGATGCCCGTCAGCTCCTTGACGAGCTGCCGCAAGGCTGCGAAGTCTGCGTCGCTGAAGGCGAACTCGCGGGGCCGGGGCGTTGCGAGCGCTTCGCGGAGCTGGTTGGAGATCATGCCGGGTTCCTGTGAGCGCCGATCGCCCTCGGCAGAGAGTTTCCTGCGTGCGCTCCTCCTGTGCGCCTGCGCGGGAAACCCGGCGCGGCCGTGCTCGCCGCGCCGGGGTCGTGACCATCACTGCAGCGTCAGGTCAGCTGCACTGCTCAGCCGCTCTTCGACTTGAAGGTACGAACCTGCTCGTTGAACTTGTTCGCAACCTTCTGCAGCGTGTCGACGGCGGCGTTGTGCATCTTCTCCTGGTCGCTGGAGCTCAGGCGGTTCTGCTTCGCCTCGAAGTCCAGGCACTTCAGGTAGGTATCCACGTCGCCGTTGTATTCCTTCAGCGTCTGCATCGCGGTGACCATTTCCTGCTCGCTGGCGGTCTTGCCGTCCGGAATCTTGCTGGGCGCCGGCGGCAGCACGCAGTCGGCGTGCGCCGTCAGGCTCACGGAATAGGCGACGGCCAGGGCCGCGAGCATCCTCTTTGCGGATTTCATCGAACTGTCCTCTATCGTAGGTGATGGTTGAAAAAACTAGCCGAGCACTTTGGCGACGGTCGCCAACAGTCTCTCGGGGTTGAACGGCTTCACGAGCCAGCCGGTCGCCCCCGCTGCCTTCCCTTGTTGCTTGCGCTCAGTAGTCGCTTCAGTCGTCAACACGAGGAGTGGCACGTACTTGTAGCTCGCGCGGTTGCGCAGCTCGCGCACCAGCGTGATGCCGTCCATGTTCGGCATGTTCACGTCGGTGATCACGAGATCGAATTTCTGCTTTTCGGCGATTTTCAGGGCCTGGCAGCCGTCGTTGGCCTGCTCCACCTGGTGACCCGCGCCGGCGAGCGTAATGCCCACCATCTGGCGCATCGCCGCCGAGTCGTCTACCGCTAGTATCCGGGCCATCGCCGCTCTCCGTTGATTGTCCCGCTCATGTTCTAAAATTCCCGCCACTCGGTATCGGCGCCGTTGGCCACCGCTTGACGCTGCGGCGCTGCGTCGGCCGCCGGGGCGGTTGCCGGCTTGGCCGCTTTGTTCGCCCAGGGCCGGCTGGTGCCACGGCGCTCCACACGCGGCTTTCCCGCCGAGCCGGAACCCACCACGCGGGCGGCGGCAGCGTCGACCGGCGCTGCGAGCAGGTTGCCTTCCGCAACCCGGTAGCCGGCGAGCATTTCGTTGAGGCCACGGACCTGTTCGGCCATGGCCTGCGAGGCCGCCGTGGCCTGCTCCACGAGTGCTGCGTTCTGCTGTGTGAGCTCGTCCATCTGCATGACGGCGCGGTTGACCTGCTCGATACCCGAGGACTGCTCACGCGAGGCGGCGGCGATCTCGGCGACGATGTCGGAGACCTTCTTTACCGAAGCGACGATCTTTTCCAGTGTCTGGCCCGACTGGGTGACGAGCACGGAGCCGTCCTCCACCTTGCGGACCGAGTCCTGGATGAGCTCTTTGATCTCCTTGGCTGCGGTGGCGGAGCGGCCGGCGAGGCTGCGGACCTCGCTGGCGACGACCGCGAAGCCGCGGCCCTGCTCACCGGCGCGCGCGGCTTCCACCGCGGCGTTGAGGGCGAGGAGATTGGTCTGGAAGGCGATGTCGTCGATGACGCCGATGATGTCGGCGATCTTCTTCGACGATTCGTTGATGTCGGCCATGGCGCGGACCGCCTGGTTGACCACCGAGCCGCCTTTCTCCGCCTGGTCGCGCGCGGCCATGGCGAGCTGATTCGCCTGGCCGGCGTTGTCGGCGTTTTGCTTGACGGTGGTCGTCATCTCTTCCATCGACGAAGCCGTCTCCTCCAGCGACGAGGACTGCTCCTCGGTGCGCTGCGAGAGGTTGGCGTTGCCCGTGGAGATCTCGTCGGCGCCGCGGTGCACTTCGGCCGCCACGGTCTTCACCTTGGAGACCACTTCAGCCATGTTGTCGGCGAGCTGGTTGACGCCGCGGCTCATTGCCTCGAAGAAGGCGGTCTTGCCGCTGAGGTCGATGCGCTTGCTGAGGTCGCCGCCCACGACGGCCGACAGCATGTTCTGCATCTCCTTCTCGACGCCGACTTCCTGCGTGCGGTCGGTCCACTCGACCACCGTGCCGATGCGCTCGCCGCGGTCGTTGAGGACCGGGTTCGCGA
>DASZVD010000071.1:0-12904 GCA_035547375.1 Steroidobacteraceae bacterium | reverse complement strand
CACGTTCTCCACGAATCCGTCGACCTTGGTGTACGTTGCCGCGACACGGATCGCGACCTTGTCCGGGATCAGCCCGGTTTGCGCCGCCCCTTCGACCTCGCGGCGGTCGTAGTTTCCGTATCCCACCTTGACGTAGGCCTCGGGCTCGAAGCCGGGCTTGTTGGCGATAAAGTTGATGGCGCCGCCCGTCGTCGCCTTGCCGTAAAGCGTGCCCTGCGGGCCGGCCAGGACCTCGATGCGCTCGAGGTCGTACATCTCGACCCCCAGCAGCACGAAACTTCCCTTGTACACCTCGTCCATGTACGTGCCCACCGGAGTATTCTGACTCGGGCTGTAATCGAACATCGAGACGCCGCGCAGCGCGAACAAGGGCGTGCCTTCGCCGATCACGCCTTGTTGCTGCATGTTCGGCACGTGTGCGACGAGATCCGCCGGTGTATCCAACTTCGTCTGCGCCAGCTGGGCTGCCGACAGGGCCGTGACCGATACCGGCACGCTCTGCAGGCTTTCCGACCGCTTCTGCGCCGTGACGATGACCTCTTCCACCGGGCCGCCGCCCTGTTCCGTTTCGGTGTCGGCCAGTGCGGCTGTCGAAGCGAGGCTCAACGCGACGGCGCCGAGCACCGGGGACACGACACATCGCCAGTGTGAAATCACCTGTGCCGAAGTTGAGCCCATGGCGACGCCCCTTTTGTACTTGCTTGGAAAACAAGCGTATTAGCGCCGGGTGTGCGAGGTCTATGCGTCTGCCGCGCTGCGGCCAACTTTACGGCAGGATCTGAACAACCCCAGCGAGAATTCGTAAAGGCGGCGCAGCCGCGACGCCGCGGGCCGCAATTCCGGCAAGAACAGAACATGCCCGTACGTCTTTCATAAAGACGCAACGCCGCGTGCGCGACCACAATCCGCGCTGCCACTGCGGTTGGGTCGCGCGTCCGGCAACTACCGCGACCGGCGGCCACCGCGTCCGGCGCGCCGCCGAGCGGCGATCGATCACTACAACAGGAGAGCGACCTCAATGAAGGGGCTTCACCAACACGATTTTTCGTCGGTCGAGCTGCGTACCGCCGCCAACGCAGATGCGCGGCACGCCGGCGCGACGCGTGGCCGCTCTCGCAGGAAGCTCGCCCTGATGGCCGCCTCGCTCGCGCTCAATCCGTTTTGCGCCACTGCGGGCTGGAAGCTCGATGTGACCGCGCCCGCCCCGGGCGAATGGGCGATGCTCGGGCGCACGTCGGACCAGCACCACTACAGCCCGCTCACCACGATCAACGACCGCAATGTCGGCAAGCTGGGTCTCGCCTGGCACACCGACCTGCCGACTCAGGATGGGCTGCTCGCGAATCCCCTGGTCGCCGATGGCGTGGTCTATCAGATCGGCGGCTTCTCCCACGTTTGGGCCATCGATGTACGAACAGGGAAGCTGCGCTGGTCCTTCGACCCGCAGGTCAAGGTGGCAAGCCAGTTCGCGAGCATGTGGTCGCACCACGTGAATCGCGGCGTCGCCCTGTGGGAGGACCGGGTGATCTTCGGCACCAGCGACTGCCGCCTGATCGCGTTGGATCGCACGAGCGGCAAGAAGTTATGGGACGTGCGTGCGTGTGAGGACGATGGCACGCGCGCGATCAACGGCGCGCCGCGGGTTGGCGGCGGCAAGGTGTTCATCGGTAACTCGGACGTTGACACCGGCATCGGACGCGGATCGATGGACGCGTACGATGCCCGGACGGGCAAGCACCTGTGGCGCTTCTACACGATCCCCGGCGATCCGTCGCTGAAGGAAAATCAAACTCGCGCCAATGAGATCGCTGCAAAGACCTGGGAGGGACCGCAGTGGTGGAAGAGCGCGGGCGGCGGCAGTACCTGGGAGGGAATAACCTACGACCCCGTGTTGAATCGCGTCTACTTCGGCGTGGATGGACCGTCACCGTGGAATGCATCAAAGCGGCGCGGTGACAATCTGTTCACCGAGTCGGTCGTCGCTGTCGACGCCGACAGTGGAGAGTACGCCTGGCACTACCAGACCGTACCAAATGACACGTGGGACCTGAACGACTGCTCGCCCATCGTCATCGGTGAACTGCCCATCAACGGCAAGCGGACCCGCGTCCTGATGCACGCACCGAAGAACGGGTTCTTCTACATCATCGAAGCCGCGACCGGCAAATTGCTCGCGGCCGACAAGATCGGCCACCCCACGTGGGCATCCTCGATTGACCTGAAGACGGGCCGTCCGGTGGAAAACCCCGCGGCACGTTACTACGCGACACATGAGAAGCGCGCGATGGTCAATCCGGGGCCGGTCGGCATTCACAACTGGCACGCCATGAGTTTCGATGACTCGAACGGCCTGATGTATATCCCGACGACGGACGTGCCGGTGCTGTACTCCATGTCGGAGCAGTCCTCGGCCCTTGGCGGGGACACGTTCACGGACTACTACGCCGGCATGTCGGATCCCAAGGTGCAGCATCGGATGGGCCGCCTGATTGCCTGGGACCCGGTGGCGAAGGTCGAGCGCTGGGGAGTCACGCAGGAGCTGGGAACCAACGGCGGCGTGCTGTCGACCGCGGGCAAGCTCGTGTTCCAGGGGACGGGCACAGGCGACTTCACGGCTTACCGCGCGGACACGGGCGAACGACTCTGGAGCTTCCACACGGGCTCGGCCATCCAGGCCGCCCCCAGCACCGTCGAGATCGACGGCGACCAGCTCGTGTTGGTTCCAGTAGGTGATGGCAGTGGTATCGGCCTCAGCGTACCCCGCTATTCGTCGACCCCGGCCTCCCGTGGACCCTCGCGACTGCTCGCCTTCAAGCTGGGAGGCGTGGACAGACTCTCCACCGTGCTCACTCCGATCGTCTTCCAGCAGCCCCCTATGCCGCGACCGCCGCAGGAGAAGGTCACCAGGGGCAAAGCGCTTTATACGGCCAACGCGTGCGATTACTGCCACGGTCCCGGAGCGGAGCGCTGGACGATGTCGGTGCCCGACCTGCGACGCGCCAGCGCGCTCACGCACGGGCAGTTCCTCGGAATCGTGATCGGTGGGGCCCGCTCGAGCCGCGGCATGCCCCAGTTCTCCCAGATGTCGGTCGAGGACGCGCAGGCCATCCAGGCCTTCGTCCTGGATCGTGCCTGGGCCGCGTACGACCAGCAACGAGACCGGCAAGGAGCGAACGGCGCGCGTTAGCCCGCTGACATTGGGCTCGAGCGCGCAGTCAGCCAGGACTGCCAGTCAGACCAGCACGCGCTCGATGCCGCCCTGGTTCACGGCGCGAACGTACGCAGGGAGCCAATCGGAGCCAAGTGCGTGCTTCGCAATCTCCACGACGATGTAGTCGGCGTCGAGATCGACATCATCCTGGTAACGGGCCAGCCCCTGCAGGCAGGAGGGGCAGGACGTCAGCACCTTCACCGGCCCCGTATTGCCGTGATCGCGCAGCTCTTCGATCCCCTTGCGCAGCTCCCCCTCCTTGCGGAACCTCACCTGGGTGGCGATGTCGGGACGGGTTACCGCGAACGTACCGGATTCACCGCAACAGCGGTCGCTCTTCAACACCCGGCCATTCACCTTCGAGTTGATGAGATTGTTGACGACCTTGAGCGGATCGTGCTGCTTGATGGGCGTGTGACAGGGATCATGGTACAGATAGCGCGTCCCGGTTACGTTTTCCAGGCGCACGCCTTTTTCCATGAGGTACTCATGGATGTCGATGAGGCGGCAGCCCGGAAAGATCTCATCGAACTCATAATCCGCGAGCTGGTCGTAGCAGGTGCCGCAGCTGACGACCACCGTCTTGATGTCGAGGTAATTCAGAGTGTTGGCAACACGGTGAAACAGCACGCGGTTGTCCGTCATGATCCGGTCAGCCTTGTCCATGTCGCCGCTGCCCCGCTGCGGATAGCCGCAACACAGGTATCCCGGCGGCAGGACCGTCTGCACTCCCACGTGCCACAGCATCGCCTGCGTCGCGAGGCCCACCTGTGAGAACAGTCGTTCGGAGCCGCACCCCGGGAAATAGAACACGGCTTCGGTCTCGGCAGTCGTACGGGCCGGATCGCGGATGATCGGCACGTAGGCGCGGTCTTCGATGTCGAGAAGTGCCCGCGCCGTGCGCTTGGGCAAACCGCCGGGCATGCGCTTGTTGACGAAATGCACGACCTGTTCGTGCATCCGGGGTTGGCCGGTCGTGGCCGGAGGCTTGCGTGATTGCGCGCGCGCGAGGGGTTGCAGCAATCGATTCGCGAGACGTTGGGCGCGATAACCCACGCCGACCATGGCCGCACGCGCCAGCTTGATGGTGCTCGGGCTCGTCGCCTCGAGAAAGAAAGCGGCCGCGGCCGCAGCCGGACGGATGCGCTTCTTGCCCATGCGACGCAAGAGATCGCGCATGGCCATCGAGACGTCGCCGAAGTCGATGTCCACCGGGCAGGGCTTGGCGCACTTGTGGCACACGGTGCAATGATCGGCGACGTCACCGAACTCATCCCAGTGCTGGATGGAGATACCCCGACGCGTCTGCTCTTCATAGAGAAACGCCTCGATGAGAAGCGAGGTGGCCAGAATCTTGTTGCGCGGTGAGTAGAGCAGGTTCGCGCGCGGCACGTGCGTGGCGCAGACCGGCTTGCACTTGCCGCAACGCAGGCAGTCCTTGATCGCATTCGAGATCGAGCCGATCTGCGACTGCTGCATGATGAGTGACTCGTGTCCGAGCAGGTTGAAGCTCGGGGTGTACGCGCGGTGCAGATCCCCTCCGGGAAGGAGCTTGCCCGCGTTGAAACGGCCGTGGGCGTCGACCTGCTGCTTGTAAGCGCGGAACTCCCGGGTTTCCTCCTCGGTCAGGAATTCATATTTCGTGATCCCGATACCGTGCTCTCCGGAGATGACGCCGTTCAGATTACGTGCAATCTGCATGATGCGCGTGACGGCGGCATTCGCCTCCTGGAGCATTCCATAGTCATCGGAGTTGACCGGAATGTTGGTGTGCACGTTGCCGTCGCCGGCGTGCATGTGCAAAGCGATGAACACCCGGCTCTTGAGCACCCGCTGGTGCGCGGCATCGCAATCGGCGAGCACGCCGGAGAGCGGCCCGATCAGCAGCTCGGCCAGGCCTGCGCGAATCTCAGCCTTCCAGGAAATGCGCAAGGCGCGATCCTGCACCAGGTCGATGAGGCGCGTGCCGGGGTTTTCGGCGAGACGCCGCGCGATCTCGGGTTTCAGACTGTCGTAGCCCAGATCGAAGAGGCGCGACCTGACCGCCGCGAGCGGCTCATCGAGCGAGTCCAGGATGAACTGCCATCGCTCGCGTGCGGCGGTGACGATTTCGCAAGCCTCCGCGATGCGCTGCGCGAAGGCTTCGCTCGGGATGTCATCTTCGGGGGCGTCGGAAGCGTCGTGGGACACTTTATCTTTCAGGAGACGTTCGAGCTCCTCCGTCAACCGCAACTTGTTCCGCGTGGACAGCTCGATATTGAGCCGCTCTATCGCGTCGGTGTACTCGCCCATCCGGGGCAATGGGATAACAACGTCCTCGTTGATCTTGAAGGCATTGGTGTGGCGCGAGATCGCTGCGGTGCGCGCGCGGTCCTGCCAAAATTTCTTGCGCGCCTCCGGACTCACGGCGATGAAACCCTCGCCACCTCGCGCGTTGGCCAGCCGAACGACGTGCGAAGTTGCCGCGGCGACGGCGTCAGCGTCGTCACCCGCGATATCCCCGAACAGCGCCATCTTTGGCAGCCCGCCCCGCTTCGATTTCGTGACGTAACCCACCGCCTTCAGGTAGCGATCATCGAGGTGCTCGAGACCCGCGAGCTGCACGCCCAGCGCGCGCCCTTCCTGCTCGAGATAGCTCTTGATCTCGACGATCGACGGAATCGCGGCGTGCGCATGTCCGAAAAACTCGAGGCACACCGTGCGGGTGTGAGTCGGCATGCGGTGCAGCACCCATCGAGCCGACGTCACGATGCCGTCGGTGCCTTCCTTCTGCACTCCTGGCAGGCCACCGAGAAACTTGTCCGTGACGTCCTTGCCGAGCTCCTCCTTGCGGAACGACTTACCCGGAATGGCCAATCGCGCGGTGCGCAGCACCTTGGCGTCCGCGGGCGGTTGCCGGCCGTCTTTCCAGACCAACTCGAATTCCGCCGTCTCGACCTCGTGGATCTTGCCGAGGTTGTGGTTCATGCGAGTGACTTCGAGCCAATCGCCTTGCGGATCCACCATCCGCCACCACGCCAGGTTGTCGATCGCAGTGCCCCACAGAACAGCTTTCTTTCCGCCGGCATTCACGGCGATGTTGCCCCCGATGCACGACGCCTCGGCCGAGGTCGGGTCGACGGCGAAAACCAGCTCCACACGCTCAGCGGCATCCCCGACTCGCTTCGTGACCACGCCGGCTCCGGTGAAGATCGTCGGCACCGGCCTCAGGCGCCCCGGTAGCTCGATGCGCTCCACGTTGCCCAGAAACTCGAGCTTCTCCGTGTTGATCACCGCCGACAGCGGGCTCAAGGGAATGGCACCGCCCGTATAACCCGTACCGCCCCCTCGCGGAATGATGGTGAGGCCAAGCTCGATGCAGGCCCGCACCAGCCCGGGAATCTCTGCCTCTTCATCGGGACAAAGGACGACGAATGGATACTCCACGCGCCAGTCGGTTGCATCGGTTGCGTGGGAGACGCGTGCTACGGCGTCGAAGCGGATGTTATCCGCTCGCGTGTGCTTGCGTAGCAGCTGGCGAACGGCTTTTCGGCGGCGTGCGATATCGGCGAATCGAGCGGAAAAGCGCTCGACGGCAGAGCGAGTCGCCCGCAGGAGCTCGCCGACTTTGCCATCGCGCTCGGCATCCGCGCCGTCACGCCGGTTGGCAATGGCGTTCAACCGATGGTGCAGAGCGGCCTTCAGCAGCTTGAGGCGCTTCGGGTTGTCGAGAAGATCATCCTCGAGGTACGGGTTGCGCTCGACGACCCAGATATCGCCCAGGACCTCGTACAGCATCCGGGCGGAGCGGCCGGTGCGCCGCTCGCCCCGCAGCTCTTCGATGAGCCGCCACGCCTCGGCGCCGAGGAGCCGGGCGACGACTTCGCGGTCGGAGAATGAGGTGTAGTTGTAGGGGATTTCGCGAAGACGCGGCCCGTCATTCGCGCTCGGTGCGGTAGCCAATGAGACTGATCTCTGCTGCGGGGGTCTCGTATTGTGGCACGTCCATCATGACGTCTTCCCTCCTTGATATTAATTATCTATTTAATTAATATGCAGCAAATGAGCACTCGACCGACGCGCCGCCGCATCGGACGTCCGCGCCAGGCGGCAGGCGTCGCCGCGCGCGAGCTCCTGCTGGACGCGGCGGTCACGCTGTTCGCCGAACAGGGCGTCGCGGGCACGACCGTCGCTGAAATCGCGGTGAAAGCCGGAGTAACCCCTGCGATGGTCCACTATTACTTCACGAGCCGGGATGCGCTCGTGGATGCCATTGCCGAGGAACGGCTCGTGCCCACCATCACCGCCGTCTGGGCTCCGGTCGTCGAAAGCCACGATGTCGTGCCGATGCTGCGTGGGCTCGTCCACCGCATTTTCGACGCGGCCAAAGCCAATCCCTGGCTGCCGTCCCTGTGGCTGCGCGAGATCGTGTCCGAGGGCGGGCAATTGCGTGCGCGCGTGCTGAAGATGTTGCCGTTCGAGTATGTCGAGCACCTGATCGGCGCCGTTGCCACCGCTCAGCGGCGGGGGGAGATCGATCCACAGCTCGAGCCCCGCCTGACCCTCGTGTCGATCATTGGAAACACGCTCCTGCCGCTGGCCGCCAATCCCGTATGGCAGCAGGTCCCGATACTGCGAAACATCACTCGCGACGACATCGCGCGCCACAGCGAAGCGCTCCTGGTGAGCGCCTTCTCGAAACGCTCCCGCCGACGCGACACCTGAGTGAGAAAGCCATGGCGCCCGCGCGCACGACATCTTCGATCCTGACGCTACTGCTGCTCGCCGGCTGTTCGGCCTCTCACACCACGGGTTACCAAGGATATGTGGAAGGGGAGTTCGTCTACATGGCGTCCTCACAGCCGGGACACCTCGAGCATCTGGCGGTGGCGCGCGGCCAACAGGTCACTCGAGGCACACAACTCTTCACTCTGGAGGCTGTCGAGGAGAAGGCGGAGCAGCATCAGGCACGACAGCAGCTCGCGGCAGCCGAGGCGCAACTCGCGGACATGGAGACAGGCAAGCGCGCGCCGGAGATCGCGGTGATCCGCTCGCAGCTGCTGCAAGCGCAGGCCGCGGCGCGGAAATCGGCGCAGCAACGCGAACGCGACACAGCGCAATACCGCACGGGCGGCATTTCCCAGGACCAGCTGGAAGCAACGCTCGCGCAAGCCAGCATCGATGCGGCACACGTCAGCGAGTTGCAAGACCAGCTGGCGGTGGCGCGACTCCCGGGCCGGGATCAGCAACTGAAGGCGCAGTCCCGCCAGGTCCAGGCGGCGCACGCAGTGTTGGCGCAGGCGGACTGGCGCGTCAATGAGAAGTCCGTCGCCGCGCCCGACACGGGCCTCGTGTACGACACGATGTATCGCGAAGGAGAGTGGATCGCCGCCGGCAGTCCGGTGGTGCGGATGCTCCCGCCGCGGAACATCAAGGTGCGCTTCTTCGTGCCCGAGACGATCGTGGGAAGCCTGGCGATGGGCCGCAAGGTGAGCCTGCACTGCGATGGCTGTGCCACCGACATTCCGGCGACCGTCACCTTCGTGTCCGCGGAAGCGGAGTACACCCCGCCTGTCATCTACAGCAACGAGACCCGCGGCAAGCTGATTTTCATGGTCGAGGCGCATCCGGCCGCGCAGGACGCCGTCAAGCTGCACCCCGGCCAGCCGGTCCTGGTACGGCTGCAGTGAACGCCTCCGCGGCCCCCGCCATCGATGTGCGCGAGCTCAACAAGAGCTTCGGCCGCAAACACGTGGTCACCGATCTCTCGCTGCGGGTGCAGCCCGGGGAGATCTTCGGATTCCTGGGACCCAACGGGAGCGGCAAGACGACCTCGATCCGCATGATGTGCGGGCTGCTGACACCGGATTCGGGCAGCGGCACGTGCCTCGGCTACGACATTCTCCAGGACAGCGATCAGATCAAGCGCAACGTCGGCTACATGACGCAGCGCTTCTCCTTCTGGGAGGATCTCTCGATCCGGGAAAACCTCGACTTCGTGGCGCGCGTCTACGAGATGCCCCGGCGCAACGAAGCGGTCGAGCAGGCGCTGTACGAGCTCGGGCTCGCGGATCAGGCCGCCCAGCTCGCCGGAGAGCTCTCGGGCGGCTGGAAGCAGCGGCTGGCCCTGGCCGCCTGCACGCTGCACAAGCCTCGCCTGCTGCTGCTCGATGAGCCCACGGCCGGAGTCGACCCGACCGCCCGCCGCGACTTCTGGCGCGAGCTCCATCGCCTCGCGGATCAGGGCATCTCGGTGCTCGTGAGCACCCATTACATGGACGAGGCGGAGCGCTGTCACAAGCTCGCCTACGTCTTTGGCGGCAGGCTGCTGGTGCAGGGCACCGCCGCCGAGGTCGTGGACAGCCAGCGTCTGAGCACCTGGATCCTCTACGGCGATCGCCTGGCACAGCTGTCGGACCGGCTGCAGGGCCAGCCCGGCGTCGATCAAACGGTCATTTTCGGCTCATCGCTCCATGTTTCCGGGCAAGACGCCGACACGCTCGCACGATCCGTCACCGCAGCGGCCGAGGCGACAGGCGCGAAGGCCGAGCCGGGCAACACGGGGCTCGAGGACGTGTTCATCTATCTAATGAGCAAAGCGGCCACCTCTGACGGGACATCCCGCTCATGAGCGACCGCCTGCGCCCGCGGCCCGGCGGATCTGTCCGCACGGGATTCTTCTCGCTCACGCGCTGGGGCAGCGTCGTCCGCAAGGAATTCCTGCAACTGCGCCGCGATCGCATCACGTTCGCGATGATCATCGCCATCCCGATCATGCAGCTCGCCCTGTTCGGCTATGCCATCAACTCCGATCCCAAGCACCTGCCGACGGGACTCCTGCTGCAGGATCACAGCGAGTTCACCCGATCCTTCGTCGCAGGCATGCAGGCCTCCAACTACTTCGATATGGTGGAGGAGCTGCCGAGCGAGGCGGCGGCGCGCCGCGAGCTCGCCCGCGGCAACGTGCAGTTCGTGCTGACCATTCCGCCGGATTTCACTCGCCGGCTGCTGCGCCGTGAGCGCCCGCCCGTGTTGCTCGAGGCCGATGCCACCGACCCTTCCGCAACGGGCAATGCGATCGCCGCCGCGCTGCAGCTGCCTTATTCGGTGGCCACCAAGGACCTCGTGGGCCCCCTGGCGCCGCTCGCAGGCGGCCAGCCCCCGTTCGAAGTCCGTCTGCACAACCTCTACAATCCCGAAGGCATCACACAATACAACATCGTGCCGGGCCTCGTCGGCGTCATCCTGAGTCTGATGCTCGTGCTGATGACCGGCCTTGCGATCACGCGCGAGCGCGAGCGCGGCACCATGGAGAACCTGCTGGCGATGCCCGTGACGCCGCTGGAGGTCATGAGCGGCAAGCTCGTGCCGTACATTTTCATCGGGCTGATCCAGATGACCACCATCCTGGCCGCCGCGCAGATCATGTTCCACGTGCCCTTCGAGGGGAGCCTGCTCACATTCTATTGCGCCGCCCTCTTCTTCATCGCCGCCACGCTGACGGTGGGGATCTGCGTGTCCTCCCTGGCTCAGAACCAACTGCAAGCCATGCAGCTGACCATGTTTTATTTCCTCCCGAACATCCTGCTGTCGGGCTTCATGTTTCCGTTCCAGGGCATGCCGCGCTGGGCCCGTGTCATCGGCGAGGCGCTGCCGCTGACGCACTTCAACCGCCTGGTGCGCGGGATCCTCCTGAAGGGCAACGGCTGGCCGGACCTGTGGCCGGAGATCTGGCCCATCGCGCTCTTTACCTTCGTGGTGATGTTCGTGGCGCTGCGGTTCTACCGCAGGACTCTCGACTGAGGTGCTCACCGTGCACACGCGTCTCATCCTGATCGCCGTTACCCCGACTCTCCTGTCGGCGTGCGCCCTGGGTCCCGACTTTCAAACTCCCCGGGCCCCGGCAACCGCCACGTACACCGCTGCCCCGCAGCCCGAATCGACGGCCAGCGCCAGCGGGAGAAGCGGCGCAGCACAACACTTCAGCAGCACCACCGAGGTGTCGAGCCGCTGGTGGAAGTCGTTTCAATGCGACGCCTTGAACGAGCTGGTGGAAGAGGCACTCGCACGCAGTCCTACGGTGCTCGAAGCCCGCGCCCGCCTGCGCGAGGCGCAGGAGGATCTGACCGCCCAGACAGGCCGCACCGTCTATCCAACTGTCGACGCCCAGCTCGGTGTCACGCGGCAGAAAGTCGATCCTACTGCGTTGGGGATCCCGAACATTCCGGCGACACCACCCTTTACGCTGTACAACGCCCAGGTCAACGTCTCCTATACGCTGGACATCTTCGGCGAAAACAGCCGCATGTTGGAAGCGACGCAAGCGCAAGCCACGTACCAATCTTACGAGACGAAGGCCGCGGAACTGACGCTTGCCGCGAACATCGTATCTGCGGCAATCCGCCAAGCGGACCTGCAGGCGCAAATCGACTACACCCGGCAAATGCTGCAGGCGCAAGCTCGCCAACTGGCCATCAGCGAGGATCGCTATCGCGTCGGTGGCATTTCCCTCGAGGATCTCCACGACCAGCGCAGCCGGCTCGAGCAGCTGCGCGCCGCGCTCCCCCCACTGCAGGCCGAACGGACGCAAGTCGATCACCAGCTTGCGGTCTACACGGGAAAGCCGCCGTCCGAAGCCGCCATTCCCCGCTTCAGGCTCGAGGACCTGAGGCTCCCCACCAACCTGCCCCTCACCTTGCCCTCCGAGCTCGTCAGGCGGCGACCCGATGTGCGCGCCTCCGAAGCCCTGTGGCAGGAGGCCAGCGCCAACGTTGGAGTCGCGACGGCGAACCTGTTCCCGAACCTCACCATATCAGGCAGTGCGGCGTCGCAACGTACCCACACCTCAGACCTGGTTGACAGCTTCAACGTCTGGAGTATCGGTGCGAAGTTGCTGCAGCCGATCTTCCACGGTGGCGAGCTGCGCGCGAAGAAACGCTCTGCCGTGGCGGCATATGACGCCGCGGCCCAGGTCTACGCGCAGACCGTACTGGAGTCCCTTCAGCAGGTGGCCGACAGCCTGCGAATACTGGAGGCCGATGCTTTCGTGCTCGAATCGCGCTCCAAAGCCTCGGAGGAATCCGCAGCAAGTTACACCGTAGCCCAACAGCGATTTGCCAGAGGCGGCATCAGCGAGCTTTCGTTGCTGGACGCGCAGCGCCAGCATCTGCAGACGCAGCTCGATCGCACCCACGCCGAAGCGCAGCGCTTCGCCGACACCGCGGCGCTGCTGCATGCCTTGGCCGGGACGGTTTGACGATGCATCTCCCGGCGATATTCATCGCGCCCTGGGAATCACCCCTTTCGTGGATACCCCGCGAATCTCGGCGTATCAGCGCCGTCCATAGGGATTACCCGTCGGATACGGATTCCGTAAAGCAATGGAGCCGCTCTCCAACGGGATAGAGGCCATGAAGGTCCTGATCGCGGTAATCCTCTCTCTCCTGCTTCAACTCGGACTGGCAATCCTGGGCTGGGGCGGTTTCGCGGCCTTCTTCTCGCACCCGCCGTTCGTGACACTCGTGGTCGCGACGATTGTCTTGAGCGCGGTGGCGCTCTTCAGTCGTGGCAATCTGAGCTCCGGCGAACGCGAAGATCGCCGCAACCGTTGGGTCCTCATCGCCTTCGGCTTACTGGCTCCCCTCCTCGCCTTTGCTCCCGCCTACACCGATCGGCTCGGGCTGCTGACTTTCGGCGGCGAGTCTGTCCGCTGGA
>DASZVD010000070.1:0-9818 GCA_035547375.1 Steroidobacteraceae bacterium | reverse complement strand
AGCGCGGGTGTCAGGTGCCCGAGGGCTTCGAGCTCGCCGCCGTTGATCGTGGCCTTGTTGCCGTTGATGTCGAAGTACGCGCCGCAGGGCAGCGCGAGCTGCTGTTGGATGTTCTTCCAGTCGATGTGGAAGACGGCTGCGGAGACCAGGATGTCGGGATCCTGGAGCTGCGCCTTGGTGCCGGCCTCGTAGGTCCACAGGGTGTCCGATTTCAGGTGGGTGATGTCCTCCACCGGGAGAGTCGGCTCGGAGCAGAACGGCAGCGAGGCCTGGGCGCCGCCCGCCCGGAACCCCTTCGAGGCGGAGACGTACACCATGGTGGCGGAGTCGATCTGATAGGCGAGTCCCACCTTGGGGTTGGTGCCGTTCTCGCTGTTGTTCTGGGGGTCGCTGGGCGTCGGGCCGAAGTTCATGAAGCCGTCGGCCGTGTAGTCGGTGTGCTGCTTCAGCCAGTACTCGCGCAGTCCCAGCGTCAGGGTGAACTTTTCCAGGAACTTGTAGTACAGCTCGCCGAAGATCGAGCTGTCCTTCTGGTTGCCCGGATTGCGCTGGGTCCAGATCTCATCGTTCGGCCACGGACCGACCACGGTGTTGCTCACCGTCGCCGCGGTCAGCCCCTGCGCGAAGGTCGGCGGGATGTAGAAGAGGGTGTTGGTATTGGAAAAGAAATAGCCGACCGTGCCGCTGACGCCGTGCGCGGGTTCGAAGGCGATGCGGGTCTCGCTGCTGATCTCGTTGTGGGTATGATCGCCCTGCCACAGGTACGGCTGCGCCGGCAGGCCGGCGACCTGGTAGTAGGACGCGAAGATCTGCTGCGTGCCGTAAGTGGAGTCTTCGATATCCTCGGTGTGACGATGGAAATAGCTGGTCGAGGACGTGACGGTAAAGCCCCTGCCGCGGTACGTCAGATCCAGGGACGGCAGGGTCCAGTTGTCGGTGGCTTTGGGCTGCACGTCGAAGGCGCGGTTCAACGTGTAGACGGGCGTGAACGCGGGCAGCGGCGCGTAAGTCGCCGGAAAGCCGTAGTCCGACTGCTGTTGGTGCATCACCCGCACCTTGATGTCGAAGTCATCGGTGACCCGCAGCAAAGCGCTGACGCTCCCGCCATAAGTGGTGATGGCGCCCTGGTCGCCGACGCTCGTGCGCGGTGCCGCCAGGAATGGGTCGGTCGTTGCGGGGCTGTCGGCGGCCGGGTAGGTGCGGGTGAGATAGCCGCCCTCGTGGTCGCCGAACGCCACGACGTGCAATGCCAGCCGGTCGGGGACGACGACCACGTTGCCAATGGCGCTCAGGCCGCCGTCCGGGCTGCCGGCACGCGAGGTCCAGCCGGCGTCGGCCGAATAGCTGAAGGAGTTGCTGGTGAGGCTGGGCTGCTTCGTGACCAGGCGGATGTTGCCGCCCAGCGAGCTCTCGCCGTACAGGGTCCCCTGCGGGCCTTTCAGCACCTCGATGTTGTCGATGTCGAGCACGCGGGGGTCGACCGAGCCGGGCAGCGGCGTGTCGTCGATGTAGAAGCCGGTGGCGCCCGCCGTACCGAACAGGTTCTGGCCGGTAATGCCGCGAATGGCGACCGCGCGGGAATCGGCGATGCCCGTCGGTCCGCCGCCGTAGGAGAACGACAGGTTCGGGGTCATCGTGGCGTAGTCGTTGAAGGATTGGATGTTGAAATCCTGCAGCGCCTCGCCCGTGAAGGCCGTGATGCTGGTGGGCACCTCGGCGAGCGATTCACCGCGCTTGCGCGCGGTGACGGTAATGGTTTGAAGTTCGGGAGCCGCATCGCTCGAGCCGGTATCGTCGGCGTGAGCGGGCAGTGGAGTCAGCGCGCCGACGCTCAATGAGAGCAGCACGGAGACCGGCACCGCTGCTCGCGGCGCGAGCGTCGACCGGATTGCGGCCAGAAGATTCCTGCGAGCCTCTTGCGACATGGACCACCTCAATGGGAGCTGTCGGACGCGAGAAATGCATTGATGACCGCGGCGCAGCCGCTGGGGTCTTCCCAGAACGGGTTGTGGCCGAGTCCTGCGAACACCTTGACTCGAGCGTGGGGCAGGGCTGCGCGCAGGGTGTCGCGCACTGCCGGCTCCATGATGGGATCCTTGCTGCCCCAGATCAGCAGCGTCGGCGCCGTGAGCCGCGGCAGGGTCCGCTGCAGGTCGGCGGGGTCGCCCAGCGCCTGATCCAACACCGCGAGCCAGACGCGCAGCGGGATGGCCGCGGCGTCGCGGCGCTGCCTGCGGATGAAATCCGGGTCCACCGGCGTGGGCGAGTCCCACCAGGCAATCATGAACGGCGAGTCGGGATCGAGCGGCTCACGCAATTGCCGGATCTGGGCCGCGAAGTCGAACTGCGGTTTCTGCCGCGCGGCACCGGGCGGCGGCCCGCCGGTGGAGGAGATCAGAACCACTTTCCCGGTGCGCTCGGGCCAGTTCTCCGCGAAAGTCTGCGCAACGAGGCTGCCGAGGGAATGGCCGACGATATCGGCCTGGCGGATCCTCAGCGCATCGAGCAGGAGCACGATGTCGTAAGCGAAGTCGGGCAGGGTGTAACAGCAATCGGGTTTGCTCGAGCGGCCGTGGCCGCGCAAATCGACCACGAGCAGATGAAAGCTCTTTGAAAGGTATGGGATCAGGGGGACCCAATCGCGCGCGCTGTCGGTGTAGCCGTGGATGAGAACCACCGGCCGGCCGGCCGGGTTGCCCATCGTCAGATAGGCGAGGGTCTCGCCGTCCGGGAGTTGGACGGTGCGTTTCCCGGACTCGAAGGTGTCCAGGTCGATCCTCAGGCGCGGCGCCGGTGTTGCCGACAGCGTTGGCGTAGCGCTGAGGCTGCAGGCGAGCAGCGTCAGTAACACCATCCAGCGTGTCGGAGGAGGCACCATGGTTTTATATTATTATCGCTACATTAAAAAAGACCAGCGGCAAAAAGGGGCTCGTCGCGAGAATTCAACAGGGTGGTCGGCTGCGGGCAATGCGGCCGAGCCCGCCCGGTAGGGCCGCGGCCCCGGACTCTAGTGTCCTGAGTCAGGACACTAGGGTTTCGGGCACCGCTGCGTGTTGGTATATCCTGCGGTGGCGGGATAGAGCGCCAGCAGCTCACGCGTGACTCCGTTGGTCCAGCCGAAGCCATCCTGCGTGGGGTATTCGCCGCCGCCGCCGGAGCGGCCGGTGGTCACGACATCATACTTCTCGACGAGCTTGCCGCTCCGGCGGTAGACGTCCACGACATTCACGATCCAACGGCAGGCGATGGTCTCGGCGAGGCCGTTCTGCCCATAGCGGCGCAGGCCCGCGATGGCAATCCATTGCAGGGGCGCCCAGCCGTTGGGAGCGTCCCACTGTTGTCCTGTGTTCACCGGTGTCGTGACCACGCCGCCGGCCTCGAGCAGCTCGGCCGTGACGGTTGCCTCGACCGCGATGGCTTGTGAGTCGGAGGCGGCGCCGAAAAACAGGGGATACAGTGTCGCGGCCGACAGCCGTGCAATGGCGGTCCGCCGCGTCCAGCGGTAGTCGAAGTAGGCCCCGCCCGATCCGCTCCAGAGATAGCGGTCGATGGCGCTGCGGCGGGCAGCGGCGCGGCGGGAGAAATCCGCGGCGCAGGCCGTGTCGCCGCGTTTTTCGCAACCCGCCCGGATGGCGCTTTCGAGCCCGAACAACAGGCTGTTGAGGTCGATCGGGACGATTTCGGTAGTGTCGATGCTGGCGCGGGTCGCGCCATCCTCGAACCAGCGTGAGCTGAAGTCCCAGCCGCTCTCGGCCGCGGCCCTCAGGTTGCGGTAGACCTCGGCGGCGGGACGGCCACTGGCGTGCGCGACCTCAACATCGTCACGATAGGATTCGTCGCGCGGAGTGTCGCGATCGTCCCAGTAGCGATTCAAGAGCGAGCCGTCCGCCATCATGACTACGCGGCGGCGGGCGGCGCCCCGATGAAGGCTTTTCACGCCGTCCATCCAGAAGTCGTACTCGCGCCTCAGCTGTGGCAGGTATTTCGCGTAGGCGTTCGCGGGGTCGTCGGGCGCCAGCAGGCCGACCATTGCGAAGAAAAACGGCGGCTGCGAGCGGCTCAGATAGTATGTTCGCGCCCCGTTGGGAATGTGTCCGTAAGTGTCCACGAGATAAGCGAAGTCATCGACCATGTCGACGAGCAGGTCCTTCCGCCCGCTCCGCGCCAGGCCCAACATGGTGAAGTACGAGTCCCAGTAATAGATTTCGCGGAAGCGCCCACCCGGCACGACGTACGGGCGCGGTAGCGGCAGCGCTGAAGAGTAAGGAGGCGCCGTCGGGGTATTGCGCGTCAGCTGGCTCCACAGCCCATCGATATGCTCGATGATGGGCACTCGCTCCGGCGGCGACGGGACGGACATCGCCGGCGCAGGGAGTGTGAAGTGCGCGTCGACGAACCGCTTCAGGGCATCGGCGGAGTCGAGATTCGCCGCATGGTACTGCGCAAGGATGGTCTTCGGCGGGAGATTCGGGACCGCATCTACGAAGGTCTTCCCGTCCGGGAAGATCGCGGCGGTCTGTACCGCCGCGAACAAGTCCTGGAACAGGACTTCCGGGGGCTCGAGGCGCGGCGTGCCCGGTGGCGTTCTCGGCTGCGTCGAGGCGGCGGGCAACAGTGCCAGCAGCAGGACCCACAGAGCCCGCTGTCCCCGCCGCCGCCTCATTCGCATCAGAAAGCGCCGCCGCTGGGCTTGACGTCACAGGCCATGCTAGAACTTATACCGCAACTGGAGATTCACCTCACGTCCGAAGATCGGCCGGGCCATCTCGAAGTTGTTCGAGATGCCGCTGCCCGAGCCCACGGCGATGCGGGCGTTGCCCTCGGTGAGCCCGATCTGGTTCGTGAGATTGGTTCCCTGCAGGCGCACCTCGAAGTTGTGGCCGATCTCGGCCACCGCGCCGGCATCGAGAGTGTAGTAGGCGGGCAGGATCTCCTGGTTCGCGATATCGGAGTACCGCAAGCCGATGTGAGTGTAGGTCGCGAAGAAGCGCAGGCCGCCGAACGGCACGGGCACTTCGTAGGCCGGGGTGATCCGGAACTGCAGCCGCGGCTGCCGCTGCAGGGTGAGGCCGGTGTAGTCCTCGCCTCCCGAGGTGGCCGACGAGTAGCTCGTGTACACCGCGTGCTGCCAGTCGCCGCTGAAGTCGATGGAGAGGGGCTCGATGGGTCGGATCTGACCTTCCACGTTGAGGCCGTAGGAGGATGCGCCGTAGGTCGCGGTAATCTGCTGCCCCGAGCTCGTGAACTGCTGGAACGGCACTCCCGTGAACTTACGGTGGAAGACATCGATCACGCCGTAGATCAGCTGCGTCTGCGCCCGATAGCCGATCTCATAGTTATCGATCTTCTGCGTCTGCGGGGTGCCGCTGCGCAGGTCGTCGAAGCCCGGGAAGTGAACACCCTGGTTGATGCGGCCGAAGACCGCCATGTGGGGGGTGAGCTCATAGTTCGCCCCCAGGGCCCAGGAGCCCATGGTGTGGTTGTATTCCGTGCACTCGTTGCTGCCCGAAGTGTCGCAGCTCACGCCCTGGTTGAAGGTGCCGTTCGGGACGCTCACCCCCTTGTTGTAGAGGTTGCGCGGATCGTTGTCGAGATCCATCGCCGTGTCGTTCTCGATGGTGCCGTGATCTTTCTGCTGCTCGATGCGGTAGCCCGCATCGAGCAGCCAGGGGCCGGTCTTCCACGAGTCGGACAGGAAGAACGCCGTGTTGAGACCGGTCCAGTTCTCGTTCAGCGTGAAGAACGAGGCGCCCAGGAGGCCGGCGCCGTTGGTGACGTTCACGCCGTTGTTCAGTGTCAGATCGATCAACTGCGCATTCGGCGTGGCCGTGACGAGCTCGTTGTTGCCCAGCCACCAGTGGTCGTCCGACGAATAGGCGGCCAGGTAGCCGCCCACCGTCAGGGTATTGCCCTGGAAGAGATCGAAGCTGAAGCGCATGTCGTCCGTGAAGGACCTGATCTGCTTCTGCACGATCCAGAATCCGAGCGAGGCGACATAGGCATTCGGGCTCAACGCCGTCCCGGTGCTCACCAGCTTCGCGGTGCCGGTGCTGGCCGCGCCGTAGGGTCCGGTGATCGCGCTGTTCGCGTTCACCGTCGCGATCTCCTGGTCGATGAAGGAGCCGAGTGTCTGGGGCGCCAGGTTGTTGAACAGGCAATAGCAGTCCACTTCGCCCGAGGTGTACTGCATCTTGTTCGAGAAGAAGACGAGATCGTTGATCTGCAGGTCGATGTCGTTACCGAAGGTCTTCAGGTCGGCGCCGCGGCCATCCGCCAGGTCCGCGGTGATCGGTGCCTGTCCCGGGGCCTCCTGCACCGAGATCCCCCGCAGGCCGTCGCCCGCGAACGTGCCGTTGTTGGGGTTGAAGCCCGGAAAGGCCGAGATACTCTGGCTCTTGCCGGTTCCGGAGACGGTCACGGGGATGTCGGTGATGAACAGGTTCTTGTCATCCAGCACGCGTGCGTAGAACAGTATGGTGCCGTTGTCCGTCTTGTGCGTGAGGGTGCCGGTGAGCTGACCGCCGTTGTCCGCGGGATACTGCGAGTTGCGAACACCCTCCGAGTACCGGTAGAAGCCGCCGAAGCTCACGAACCAGTCCTGCGCAAGTGGTCCGCCGTAGAAGCCATCGATGCGGTAGCCGTGATCGGTCCCTACGGTCAGGCCGACGTCACCGTGCGACTCGGATGTGCCTTGCCGCAGGATGAAGTTTGCGGTCGCGCCCATCTGGCCGTTGGAATACACGACGCCGGGGCCTCCCTGCAGCACTTCGGCACGCTCGACGCTCTCGTCGATACGGAAGAGCGACGAGTTGTCCATGAAGGAGATGTTGCCCGAGGACGGGAAGATCGGCGAGCCGTTGATCTGATAGGTGACATACGGCGCATCCCCGCCGCCGGGGAAGCCCGCCAGCTCGATGTTGGCGCCGGCTTCGCCGCCGCTCGACTCCGCCCACACACCCGGCACGATCTTCAGCAGATCGGCAGCGCTGGAGGGCGCCGCGTCGCGGATCTCTTCCAGGCTCGCGGTGGTGATGGAGAAGCTCGCGTCCAGCTTCTTTACGCCACCCGCGGTGGGCGTTCCCGTCACGACAACCGTTTCGAGGGTGCTGGTATTCGCCGTGCTGGCATCAGCCGCGGCCGGTTGATTCGTGTCGGTGGCGGCCTGCTGGCCATAGGCATGGCCGCCGGTGAGAGTCGCACCGCTCAGGGCGAGCGCGCCGGCCAGGCGCGTGAAGAATCCTCGATGACTCATGTTGGTGTCCCCCTTGGACTGTGACTCGGTTCGGGCGGAGCCGTGCCAGGCCGGATCCTCCGCGGGCGGATCGGACGGATCGCCCTGGCTCGCGGCATTGATGGCGATGGTCGTCGCGCTCACTTGCTTGAACGACAGTCCGCTGCCGTCCAACAATTTCCTGAGCCCGTCGATCACCGTGAAGTCGCCACGCAGGCCCGCCGTCTGGTGGTTCGCGACGACGGTCGAGGAGAACACCAGGCTGATGTCGGCCTGGCGGGCGAATTCCCGCAAGGCCAGAGCGGCCACTTGCGAATGGATGTCGAAGTGGCGCAGCGTGGCATCGGCGTAGGCATAGGCTTCGCCCCCGTGCGCCTGCGCCGCGGTCCAAGCCAAGACCAGACAACGGACCCCTGCCAGCGCCCGTTGCCTAAACGAGACAAACCGCATTGCTCCCCTCTAGCAGCCGCTGGCAGTGCTGGAATCCATCTTCCGGCGAACAGGGCTGTTATTTCGAAAGACGGTTCAGGGCGAAAAAGCCACTACTTCCGCCGAGAAGAAATAAAGGAAGAGGAGTTGGGCCAGCCGGCTCAGTGGCTGGGGTCGATGTACACCAGGCCGTCGCTGGTACGGCGAATGGTCACGGGGAGAGCAGCCTCGAGACCGTCGAGGAATCCCTGCAGGTCATCGGTCTTGAAGCGTCCGCCCACCGGAAGCGTGGCGATGTGCTGATCGCTGATGATGATGCGGGAGTCGGTGTAGCGTTGGATCTCGGCGATCGCCTCCGACAGGGGCTCGCTGTCGAATACGACGGCGCCTTCTCGCCAAGCTTGTTCGCTCGACACCTGCTCGGCGCTGACCGGGACGACCGCGTTCTTGGCGGTCGACAGGCGCTCACCGGCGCTTACCGCTCGGACGGTGACGACCGCAACGGCACCGCCCGCGGCAGCAGGCGTTGGAGTGTCAGCTTGGACTTCCACCCGCCCCTCAGTGACCAGGACGTCGATGTGTTGGTCTGCGCGTACGCGGACGTCGAACCCGGTTCCGATCGCCCGCACGACCGCGTCGCCCGCGTGGACCAAAAACGGCCGCGAGGCATCGTGCGCGACATCGAAGTGCGCTTCACCCTTGCGTAGATAAATCTCACGCACGCGCCGCCCGAGAGCGGTCTCGACAATGGAGTTTGTGTTGAGCGTGACAGCGGTGCCGTCGGCCAACACGACGTTTCTGTGCTGGCCGACCGCCGTAGCCAGGGTTTGCGTTTCGCTGCCCTGCCGTAGCCAGGTGACACCGCCGACGAGGGCGGTGACCAGTGCCACCGCCGCAGCGAACCACAGCGGCCGACGGTCCCGGCGTGCAGCGGAGCCGACGACTTCGGCGGCGCTGTTGGTGCTCTCGCCTTGTTTCGATTCGGCGAGGCCGTCCAAGGCTTCCCAGGTTCTCGACAACTCGTCCAGGGCCCGCCGGTGGCGCGGATCCTGGCGGAGCCAGAGCGCGAAAGCTTCACGTTCCGCGCCCACGGCGTCCGGGTCTTCCAGGCGCCAGAGCCACGCGGCGGCTTCCTCTTCGATCTCGGTGCGCGTTCGTAATTTGACGACCTCGCTCATTCACCGCTCCCGCCGTCGCCCAGGCTGCGCAGCGCTCGCGAGCGAGCCTTCGTCTCCGTCACGTCCAACAGTCCCAACTCCCGCAGATAGTCCCGGCAGCGCACCAAGCCCTTGGCCACGTGCTTCTCGATCGTGCTTGCGGAGACTCCGAGCACCGCCGAGATTTCGGCGTGCGACAGCTTGTGGACCTTGCGGAGCACGAACACTCGGCGGCACAGGGGCGGCAGGCGGTCGACAGCGGCACAGAACGACTCGAAGCGGCGGCGCGTATCGGTCTGCTCGTCCGGGGGCGCCTCAGAAGAATAGACGTCCAACGTCGTCAAATCCCCCATCGTATCCGTGGCCTGCGCTTTCTGGCGCCGCGCGCGCTCGACCGCCAGATTGTGCGCAATCCGGAACAGCAACGCCTTGGGTGATTCGACTTCGCGGAAATCCGGCAAGGAGTAGAGGCGGACGTAGGTCTCCTGGACCAGGTCCTCGATGTCCTCGGCGCCGGATGTGAGCTTGCCGAGGTACCGGTGCAAGGCCGCGCGGTGCTGGAAGACGTGCTCCAGGAACCAGTCGTGCCGCTTTTCCGCCATTGGCGCCCCCTCACCGGCTCCTTCCCCGCGCCCGGGGCGGAGCGGGCGTCCCCACCGAAGTCCGGGCCGCGGCGCAAGCGGGAGCAGCTCCCGCGCAGCGCCGGCGGGCTCGCGCCTCCGGACACGCCGTCGGGGGAACGGCGGTCCGGAGGGGGTCTCATCACATCATGTCAGTCGCGTTTGATCGCCGAAGACGATTCGCCGGCGGCCTCTCTCGAGGTCTGCTCGGCTTCATCTTCGGTTTCCTCCTCCTCTTCGCGCAGGTCGAAGTGATCCAGGGTCGTGGACTGCCCCGCTGGAGAATAAGGATTGAACAACGGCGTGTTGTTCATGTGCGGTTGCCAGGGTCGGTGCGTTCTCATGGTGCCTCCTGGAGAGACCCATCCGGGCATGATTTTA
>DASZVD010000069.1:0-5815 GCA_035547375.1 Steroidobacteraceae bacterium | reverse complement strand
CGCTCGACGATCAACTGTACGGCCGTGAGGAAGTCGGCGGACTCATGGTTGGCAGCCTCGACGATCACGCCATCCCGCTCTCGACCGCGCAGCTGCCGCAGAACTTCTCCTTTGCCCTGCTGAGCGAGCGGTGGCCGCAATTCGAGCCGTACATGGCCACCGCCATGAAGCGGTTTCCCCTGTTGGAGACGGCCGACGTCAAGATGCTGTTGAACGGGCCCGAGAGCTTCACGCCCGACGGTCAGATGTTGCTCGGTCCGATTCCCGGAGCATCCGGCCTGTTCGCGGCCTGTGGTTTCAACTCCAACGGCATGGCGCTGGCGCCGGCCGCCGGGCGCTTCACCGCCGAGTGGATCGTCGAGGGCGCGCCGAGCGCCGACACCGCGAGACTCGATCCGCGGCGCTTTTCAGCCGTACAGTCGGGTGAAGCGTACCTGCGCGACCGGGTGACTGAAATCCCGGGCTACCACTGCCGGATGCACGCTGCGGACGCGGATTACACGACTTCGCGGAATGTACGCCTCTCGCCCGTGCACCGCGAGTTGGCAAGCGCGGGCGCTCGCTTCGGCTCGGTGAACGCGTGGGAGCGCCCGCTGTGGGTAGGGGATGTGGGCGCTGACTGGCTTGCCGCGGTAGAGGCGGAAGTCAGAGCCGCGGCGGAGAGCGTGCTTCTGGTGGATCGCTCGTCCGACGCGAAGTATGTCGTTACGGGGGACTCGCCGGCGGAGGCGGCCCCGCTCAGGCAGGCGGCTTCGCTTGAGCGGGCGGCTTCGCTTGGACGGGCGACCTCCCTCGAGCAGGCGGCCTCAAACGTGGCGGCCGCGGAACTGACGGCCCTCGCGGGCTCGTTCGGTCAGCTCGAAGTGCTCGCTCGCACGTTCCAGGGACCGGCAGGCGAGCGTTTCCTGCTGGCGAGTCCGGATCAGGACGCGAGATTGGCGGAGTGGTTACGATCGGCGGGGCTTGCGGCGCGCGCGACAGATGTCACCGCTCGATATGCCATGTTGGAGCTGATGGGGCCGCGGCGCGCTGAGTTGCTCCGGGGCGCGGGCCTCGCCGGCGGACGGACCGCGGGCCGCGCAGGCGGAGGGATAGCGGGAGCCGGGGGGCTCGAGAGCCTCAGCAGCGAAGATGCTGTCAATGACTCTACGATATTGCTCGTGCCGGCGGACGCCGTCGCTGCCGTCTGGCGGTGTTTGATCGAGGTGGGCCGGTCGCTCGGGTTGCGTCTGGGGGGGCACTTCGCGCAAGAGGCGCTCCGTATCGCTCGCGGGGTGCCTGGTTTTGGGCGGGAGGCGACGCCGGCTCGACTCGTCACCGAGCTGGGCTCTGTGCTACTGATACCGCTGCCCCGGGAGCCGGCACAGTCAGCGGCGGTGCCACGGACCCACAGGTCGCGACAGCTCGTGGCCTTCTCGAGTCCGATGGATCTGCTGGGTTTTGGCGGCCAGGAAGTTGTCCTGCAAAATGGTGTGCCGGTCGGTGAGCTCACCTCCCGCGCGCGGCTGCCCGGTTGGCCGGCAACCCTGGCCCTCGCGCTCGTCGACCCGTCTGGCTGGACGGGAGGTCCCGTTGAAACGGTCGCGGGCGGACAGCGCTGGGTGCTGACGCCGAGAGCGACAGCCTGGAGCGTTGCTCGTCCGAGCACCGCTCATTCGAGCATTGCCTGAGCCAGGCGTGGACTCACTAGGCTAAGATGCGTCGCGACTCACATGGGTTGCGGTAAGGCCGTGCAGGAGAGTGCGCGGCGGGGGAGTGCGAGTGCGTCGGGGGTTGTTGCTGCTGTCGGCGGCGTTCGTTGTGGGGATGGCCGCGCAGAGCTGGGCCGGTGTGGTCGCGTATGCCGCGGGGGATATTGCACAGTGCCACGGCGATCCACAGAAGAGCGCGGCCGCGCGGACGGCGCAGATGATTCCTCCCGATGCTGTTGTATTCGTCGTCGGCGACACGGCTTATCCGTTCGCTGATCGGGCGACGCTGGAGTCTTGCTACGCGCCCACGTGGGACCGATTTCTGGCGCACACCTACGCGGTTCCCGGTAATCACGACTATATCCAGGGCTCGGCCCGGGACTTCCTGGATTACTTCGGCGCGCGCACGCCGCGGCGCACCTGGTTCCGCGAGCTGGTCGGGGACTGGTGGGTGATCGGCCTGGACAGCAACATCGGCGGCGCGACGCTCATCGAGCAGCAGGCCTGGCTGGACGAGCAGCTCCAGGCCATCAAAGGTGATGGCCGTTGTGTGCTCGCGATGTGGCACCATCCGGTGCTCTCCACAGGCTTGCACCGTAATGATGGTGCGCGCATGCGACCCGCTTGGGATGCACTGGACCGCGCGGGAGCCGATCTGATCCTGAACGGTCACGAGCACTTTTACGAATCGTTCGAGCCTCGGGACGAGTCGGGGCGGCGGGTTTCGGTCGGCATGCGCGAGATCATCGCGGGGACCGGCGGCGCGCATCTCTATGACCTGTCGCTCGGGAAGGGTTACAAGACTTACGTTCGCGTGCACGGCCTGTTGGAATTGCACCTGGACAAAGATCGTTACAGCTACGCCTTTCGCACGTTGGACGGACGCATCCGCGACGCGGGAAGCGCCCAGTGCCGCCGCAGCAATCATTCGCCAAGCTGACGACGGAGCAACGGCCACAGCGATCTGCGCCGTCGGATGGCCCAGTACAGTCCGATCAGGCTGCCGCCGGGGACCAGCAACACCACGGCCGCGTACGGTCCGACGGTCCGCAAGGTGCCGGTCAGTCTGTCGATCCACCGGGACCGTAGTAGGCTCATTCGCTTTGGCTCCTCATCAGGGAGCCAAGATACCGGGTGCGCCGCGGGCGCACCATTGACCTTTCATCCATGTTGCTTTTCTAGAGTATGACAGGCGCGGTGCTCCTCATTTCGAGGGAGCGCCGGATGGCCCGGCGGAAGGAGGGCAATGATTTCGGGGCCTCAGCCGAGGTTGCCGTCGGGGGTGATGATTACGCGCAGCCGCTGTGAGCGGGATGCCGAGCTGGCATCGGCCACCCGCTGCAGGAGCGCGTGTGCATCCGCTGCCGAGAGAGCTTTGCTCAGGAGAAAGCCTTGCGCGTCGTGGCAGGCCTGCTCCTGCAGGAAGAGCAGCTGCGGAAGGTTTTCGACTCCTTCCGCGGTGACCGGGATCCGCAGCGAGTGCGACATCGAAATGATCGCGGCCGCGATGGCTCGATCGTCGCCGCACTCGTTGATGCGCGTGACGAACGAGCGGTCGATCTTCAATCGGTCCACGGCGAAGTGCCGGAGGCGGCCGAAGCTGGAATAGCCGGTACCGAAATCATCGATCGCAAGTGAGACGCCCAGGGCTTTGAGCGCCTCGAAGGCCTTCTCGGCCCAGGTCTCATCCGACATGACCACCGACTCGGTGATCTCCAGCTCCAGTTGGGCGGGAGCGAGACCCGTTTCCTGGAGGATGGCCGCGACCTGTGCCGGAAACTCCGCGAGCGCGAACTGGCGGCCCGAGACATTCACGGCCATCCGGCCGGGCAGCAGACTCTGCTCGTGCCAGAGCTTTGCCTGGCGGCAGGCCTCGCGCAGCACCCACTCGCCGACCGGCAGGATCAGCCCGGTTTCCTCGGCAATGGGAATGAACTCGGAGGGCGGCACGGCCCCGAGCGTGTCGCTGCGCCAGCGTAACAGGGCCTCCATGCCGGAAATGCTGCCGGTACGCACATCGAACTGCGGCTGATAGTGCAGGGAGAGCTCCTGGCGCTCCAGAGCGCCGCGCAGCCGATCCTCGACGGTAAAGCGGTGCAGGGCGCCGGCATTCATCGGCGCATCGAAGAAGGCGGCGGTGCCGGGCGCCTTGCGCTTGGCGAAGTACATCGCCAGATCCGCATTGCGCAGCAGGGTTTCGGCATCCGTGCCGTGGTTGGGATAGACCGCGATGCCAACGCTCGGGGTGATGACGACCGAGCTCGCCACCAGCTGCATCGGCTCGCGCAGCGCTCGAATCAGCTCCTCGGCCACCGTCTCGGCGGCGTGTACGTCGGTGATGCTCGGCAACAGCACCATGAACTCATCTCCACCCAGACGGGCGAGATCGCCAGGCCGATCGAGTCCAGCGTACGTGGCAGCCTGATTGCGTGGAGAGCGCAGCGCACTCCTCAAGCGTTCGGCCACCGCACGCAGCAGCTCATCGCCGACAGCGTGCCCGAGAGTGTCGTTCACTCGTTTGAAGTTATCCAGATCGAGATACAGGACGGCGAGCAGGCCATTGTGCGCCCGCGCCGCCTCGATGGCGCCCACGAGGCGGGTGCGCGATTGCTCGCGATTGGGCAAGCCGGTGAGGGTATCGAAATAGGCGAGGCGTACGATGCGCCGCTCGGCCCGCCACTTGCTCGCCAGAGCGATCGTCGTCTGCCGGACTTCATGGGGGTGAAACGGCTTCTGCAGGTAGGACAGCTTCTCCTCCGGCGGCACGATCCCGCCGACCTCGGCCGGGTCCACATCGGAGTAGGCGGTGCAGATGACGATCTCGATGGCTGGGTCGAGCTCCCGAATGCGGGCCGCGGCCCAAACTCCGTCCTTGCCGGGTGGCATGCGCATGTCGAGAAAGACCACGGCGAAAGCCTGGTCCTGTGCAAGCGCCTGTTGAACGGCGGCCACGGCCGCTTCCGCCTGGTCGCAGAAGACAGCATCGAATCTCACGCCTGCCGCAGGCGACCGGGCGGCTGCACGCGCGGCGCCCTTGTTGAACAAGCGGGCCCTGAGGTCATGAAACCCCGCTGCCTGCGTTTCTTCGTCGGGCTCCACGAGAATCTGCCGATAGGCATCGCGGATGGCTGTTTCGTCATCGACGACGAGCACCCGTATCGCGGTGGAGTTGTTTTCACTCATGACTTACGCAGCCTTGATGATTGATACGCCCGCGCGCGAAGCGAGGGGCACGCAGACGTGCAGCGTGGCGCCTCGTCCTGCGCCGTCACTAGTTGCCCAGACTCGCCCTCTCAGGGCGCCCACGGCGTTGGCGCACCAGTGCAAGCCGATTCCGAAGTTGGTTTCCTTGGACTTGGACGAAAAGCCTTTCTCGAACACCCGCTCGAGGTTCCCGGATGCAATCCCCACACCGTCGTCGCTGCAGTGCAGGTAGAGCTGTTCCTGACCTTCCGCGCAGCGCAGCTCCGCGGCTACCCTGAAGGTGCCACGGGACTTGCCGAGCTCGCCGACGGCATCGGCGGCGTTGATGATGAAGTTCTGCAGCACCAGGCGCAGCACCGTCCGCGGGATGTTCACGACGCCAACGTCGCTCAACGACCGGTCGGACTCGATCACGAGGCGCTGACGGGCGCAATCGGGAACGACTTCGAGAGACTGAGCCAGCAAATCAGGCAGGCGCACCGCCTCGATGACGTGCTCATTGCGCGTGGAGCGCATCTGCTCCGACAAGGCCGAGTGGACGATCCCGGTCTGGCGGCTGATGACGCTGACATCCTCTTCCAGGGCTCGCACGGTCATGGCCAGCTGCTCGCCCGCGAGGCGGAGAAATTCCTCCAGGTCCGCGCGCCGGGCCGTGTCGACCGTTTCCGTCCGGAGCTCCGCGACGGCGCGCTCGACGTCCTCGACAGGCGCCGCTTTCAGCCGGGCGCGCACCTTCGACAGGCGCACTTCGATGGGAGTCATGGCGTTACCCAGGTTGTGCAGCACCCCCTTGGCAAGCTCGGCAAAGCCGGCCTGGAACGATTGATCGACCAACTGGCGGCGGCTCTCGGCGACCCGCGCCATCATGCGATCGATCTCGCGCGCCAGCACGCCGACCTCGTCCCGGCCCGTGAAGTCCA
>DASZVD010000068.1:0-3746 GCA_035547375.1 Steroidobacteraceae bacterium | reverse complement strand
GCGGCACGTAGGGAGCCTCGAGCTCCGCCACTTCGGCCTCCGTCAACTTCAATTCGAGCGCGGCGACCGCATCGAGCAAGTGCTGCGGCTTGGTGGCTCCAATGATCGGTGCCGTCACCTCGCTCTTGTGCAGCACCCAGGCGAGCGCAACCTGGGCCATCGAGACGCCACGTCGACCGGCCACCTCGGCGACCTTGTCGACGATGGCGCGGTCCGCCTCGCTCACCGCCGAGTATAGCTTCTTGCCGAAGACATCCTTCTCGGAGCGATTGGTCGTCGAGCTCCAGGGACGTGCCAGGTGGCCGCGGGCGAGCGGGCTCCAGGGAATGACGCCGATGCCCTCCGCCTTGCACAGCGGCAGCATCTCCCGCTCCTCCTCGCGATAAATGAGGTTCACGAAATTCTGCATCGAGACGAATCGGGTCCAATGGTTCTTCTCGGCCACGGCCAACGCCTTGGCGAACTGCCATGCGTGCATGGTGGACGCGCCGATGTAACGGGTCTTGCCGGCCTTCACGAGGTCGTGCAGCGCCTCCATCGTCTCCTCGATCGGCGTCGAGTCGTCCCAGCGATGGATCTGGTAGAGGTCGACATAGTCGGTGCCGAGCCGACGCAGGCTGGCATCCATCTCCATGAAAATCGCCTTGCGCGACAGTCCCGCGCCGTTCGGGCCCGCGCGCATGCGGCCCCACACCTTGGTGGCGAGCACGATGTCATCACGGTTGACGAGCTCCTTCAGCGCCCGCCCCACCACCTCTTCGCTCGCGCCGCCGGAGTACACATTGGCGGTGTCGAAAAAATTGATGCCGGCCTCCAACGCCTGGGCAATGAACGGCCTGCTCCCCCGCTCATCGAGCGCCCAGGGCTGGGTCTTGCTCGCCGGCGAGCCGTAGCTCATGCAGCCCAGGCAGATGCGGGATACTTCGAGACCGGTATGGCCCAGCTTGACGTAGTCCATCGCGCGCTCCTCTTGTGTCGAGTCCGCGACGATCGCGCCGCCGGCCGCCGCAAGACCATCCGCCATAGGAGGTATTGAAGCGCAACCTCCGGGAGGTGAGAAGTTTGCCCAGGCAGAGCCCGCTCAGACGCGCGAAGTGCCGCCGGAGCTCGATTTGAGCAAGCCGACAATGATCAGGACGATCCCGAACAACAGCAGCAGGTGGACCGCCGCGAAAGTGATCTTGACCGCCAGCCACAGGACCAGCCACGTTACGATGAGGAGCACGCCGATAGCGTGCAAAACGGCTTTCATGGGCATTACCTCCTGGCATCATTAAGCCTCGGAGGCACGGACGGGGCTGTAGGACAGCGGCGGTGCGCCCGGTCGGAGAACGCCTCGCTTCCCGACCAGCGCATAGAACGATCGCGAAATGGCATAGCGCAGCCGGTGGCCGCGGCTAAGCTATGCAGCGTGGACAATTTCGACTACGTCATCATCGGCGCGGGTAGTGCCGGCTGCGTGCTCGCGGATCGCCTGTCTGCGAAAGGCCGGCGCGTGCTCGTGCTGGAGGCGGGCGGCTCGGACGAGCGCTTCTGGATCAAGACCCCCATCGGTTACGGGCGCACCTTTGCCGACGCGGCGGTGAACTGGAAATACCAGGCCCAGCCCAGCCCGGGACTGAACGGCCGCACGATGTACTGGCCTCGCGGCCGGGTCGTCGGCGGATCGAGCTCCATCAACGCACTGGTCTACGCTCGCGGCCTCCCGGCAGATTTCGACGGCTGGCGCGCCCTGGGCAATGTTGGTTGGGGCTGGGATGACGTCCGCCCCTGCTTCGAAAAAACGGAACGACGAGTGGCCGCCAACGGTAAGGCCACCACGGACGGCAGTCTCGATGTCAAGGACGTGACACCTTACTTACACGAGCCCTCGCACGCCGCCTGGCACAACGCCGCCCGCGAGCTCGGTCTGCCCTGGACGGAGGATTTCAACGGGTCCCAGCCGGAAGGCCTCGGCTGCTATCAGGTCACGATCCGAAATGGCCGGCGGCAGTCCGCCGCCGACGCCTTCCTGCGGCCTGCCCTGCAACGCGGCACCGTCAAGCTCGAGACCGGCGCCTGGGTCGGCAAAATCCGCTGCAGCAGCGGCCGCGCCACGGGTGTCGAATGGGCACGCGACGGCCAGCAACACTACTCCGCCGCGGCGGCAGAAGTGATTTTGAGCGCCGGCGCGGTGAGCTCGCCGCAGATCCTGCAGCTCTCCGGCATAGGTCCCGGCGCGACCCTCGCGGCACAGGGCATCGCGACGGTCGTCGACAATCCTTCCGTCGGCGGGCACCTCCAGGATCACCTGGCCGTGGTCTATTCCTTCAAGGCGACGCTTCCAACCCTGAACAACGAGCTGCACTCAGCCTGGGGGCAGTTTCGCAACGGTGTGCGTTACCTGCTGACGCGCCGAGGGCCCTTGGCCCTCAGCGTCAATCAGTTCGGAGGCCTGCTGCGAGCCGCACCCAACGCCCGGCACGCCGACGTGCAGCTGTATTTCAACCCGGTGACGTACGGCGCCGGCGACGCAAGACGCACGCGTATCCGCGTCGATGGCTTTCCCGGGTTCTATCTGTGTTTTCAACCGACGCGCCCCACGAGCGTCGGCCGCATCGACATCGCCAGCAGCGACTTCCGCCAGGCTCCGCTCATCACACCGAATTACCTGTCCACGGAAAAAGACATCCAGGACGTCGTCTACGGCGGCAGGCTGCTACAGACGATCGCACGCACCAAGGCGTTGAGAGAGCTGATCCTGGAGCCCATTGCACCGGATCTCACGAAACTCACGGATGACGAGCTGGTCGCGGACTTCAGAGCCCGTGCGGCCACGGTGTATCACCCGGTCGGCACGTGTCGGATGGGCCCGGACCCGAGCGACTCCGTGGTGAGCGGCAGCCTGAAAGTTCACGGAATCGACCGCCTGCGAGTCGTCGACGCATCCGTGTTTCCAACCGTCACCTCGGCCAACACGAATGCGCCGACGTTGATGGTCGCGCAGAAAGCCGCCGACCTGATCCTATAGCTTGGCTCGATATTCCGTCTGCACCGACTTGATCTTCTTGTCCGTGCCGAAGAAGGCGTGCTTCGACATGTCCGCGGAATACTTGCTCGCCTGCGGATGCCGCCCCAACCCTTCCGCCAGCGCGCGAATGTGATGCGGGCCGGCTCCGCAGCAGACGCCCAGATACTTCACACCCATCTCGTAAGCCGCGCGGCCGAAATCGGCGATTTCGGCGCGGGTGCACACAAAGGGATCGAGCCCGATCGGGAAGGCACGGGCATCACCACAACAAGGATCGGTCAACGACATGAACGAAGGCTGCGCGGCCGTCGTGCGATACGGCACCGGTAGCGCCGCCACTTCGCACTTCACCGCGTCACGGATCTCCTTCAGAAGCGGCAGCATCGTGGCCGGTCCGCGATGGCAGTTCAATCCAACGACATCCGCCCCCGCGTCTTCCAGGCGCTTGCACGTCTCGGCCGCGGTCCAGCCGTCGCGCAGGTGCTCCTCGCGATGAATCGAGAACGTCACGACAGCCGGAACCTTCGCGTGCTTCTTGATGGCCTCCAGCGCCATGACCGCCTCAGCGCCCCAGGAGAACGTCTCCGCCACGATGTAGTCGACGCCGGCATCGGCGGCCCAGCCCACCTGCTCGGCGAAGATCCGCTCGACTTCCTTCAGGGACTTCCTGTCATTCGGGTCGTAGATGTTGGTGTTACAAATATCGCCGGCAAACAGCGTGTGGGTCTTGCGAGCC
>DASZVD010000067.1:0-4535 GCA_035547375.1 Steroidobacteraceae bacterium | reverse complement strand
GGCCGAGCTTCCGCGGTACTTCGGTACGCTGCCGAAGGCGGGACTGGAGATCCGCCGCGTACCGGTTGCGAACGAGGTCGGCTCGCCGGGCGGCTATTACGAGGACGGCTCGCTCGATGGAACGCGTCCGGGGGCCTACTACATCAATCTGCGGGACATGGCGGAAGTTCCCCGCTGGACCCTGCCGACCCTGACCTACCACGAAGGCATCCCCGGGCACCATCTGCAGGGTGCCCTGGTGTTGGAAGCGGGCGGCCTGCCGATGTTGCGCCGAACTCTGTGGTTCGCGGCATATGGCGAGGGCTGGGCGCTCTATGCAGAGCAGCTGGCCGACGAAATGGGAATGTATGCGGATGATCCCTGGGGACGGGTGGGCTATCTGCACGATGCGTTGTTTCGAGCGGTGCGGCTCGTGCTCGACACCGGATTGCACGCGAAGCGCTGGACGCGCGCCCGGTCGATCCGCTACTTCACGGACACCATGGGCGATCCGCAGTCGGCCGCGGCGACCGAAGTCGACCGCTACTGCGTCTGGCCGGGCCAGGCCTGCAGTTACATGATCGGGAAGATGACGTGGCTGCGGCTGAGATCGAGAGCGCAGACGGCGTTGCGCGAGAAGTTCGACATCCGCCGGTTCCACGACGTCGGATTGCTCAGCGGGCCGATGCCTCTGGAGCTGCTCGAGCGCTGGATCGACGCTTGGGTGCAGGGGCGGGCGTGAAAGGGCAGCTAACCCTGGCGCGCCCGGCGCCCCGCGGTGGCGGAGTCGGAGCCGCCGGACTTTTCCGCGTCGACCTGCCGGAGGTAGGCGACGAGGAGCTCACGCGCACCGTTGATGTGTCGTGTCAGGATCGCTTCCGCAGCCGGGAGGTCGTGTGCTTCCGCCGCCCGCAGCAGATCATGATGCTGCTGGCGCGACTGCCCCTCGTAGCGCCGCGCCAGGCTCGGCTTGCTGCGGACGAAGCTCACCCACACCCGAGTCAGGTTGCCGTAGATGTTCTGCAGGATGTCCTTGCCGAGCTTGCGATCCGGGCTGTCATAGAAGACGGCGTGGAACTTCTTGTGAGTCTCGCCCAGGAAGAATGCCGTCTCCGGGTCCTTCGCCATCTCCGCCAACAGGTCGCGGGCCGCGTGCAGGTCCAGGTTGGCGAAGTTGTGGCGCAGGGCGATGAGCTCGATGGCGAGGCGGATTTCGTACATCTCCTCGATCTGGCCGATGGTCAGCGTCGCGACGAAGGTGCCGCGATTGCGGACCGACTCGACGAGCGCGAGGGACTCGAGCCGCCGCAGCGCCTCGCGGACGGAGCTCTGGCTCACATCGAACCGCGCGGCGATGTGGTCCTGCAGGAGAGGCTGTCCCGGGGACAGCTCGCCGCGGAGGATTTCCTTGCGCAGTGTCTCGGCCACGAATTCGGATGCGGTCAGCCTGTCGGCGGCGGTCTTCATGGTCGCTTCCTGCCGGGAGCCGGATTGACTATCGATAATTATTGAGCTTACTGCACGACAGGATACACCATAAAAGGTGCTGAAACGCGCCACGATAATTTTAACGATTAACGATTCAGGGCTTTGCCATGCAAATCGATGCAGACCGCCTCTGGAACAGCCTGGCCTCCATGGCGCGGATTGGCGCGACTCCCAAAGGGGGCGTCTGCCGGCTCGCCCTGACCGATCTCGACCGGCAAGCGCGCGACCTATTCGTTTCCTGGTGCCGCGAGGCTGGTTGTGTCGTGAGGGTCGATCGGCTCGGTAACCTGTTCGCGCGGCGCGAGGGAACCGAGCCGTCGCGAGCTCCTGTCGTGACCGGAAGTCATCTGGATACGCAGCCGACGGGCGGTCGCTTCGATGGCGTGTATGGCGTGTTGGCCGGGCTCGAGGTGCTGCGAACCTTGAATGACTCGGGTCACGCCACGCGCGCGCCGATCGAAGTCGCCGTCTGGACCAACGAAGAAGGTTCGCGGTTCGCGCCGGCGATGGTGGCGTCGGGCGCTTTCGCGGGAGTCTTCGACGAGGAGTATGCGCTATCGCGGCGGGATCTCGAGGGCCGCAGCATCGGGGAGGAGCTCGCCCGGATCGGGTACGCCGGCAGCGAGCCTTTGGGGGGGCGGCCCCTGGCTGCGTTCTTCGAGCTGCACATCGAGCAGGGGCCGATACTCGAAGCGCAGCGGAAGACCATCGGTGTCGTGACCGGAGCGCAGGGCCAGCGGTGGTACGAAATAGTACTGCGGGGGCAGGAGGCTCATGCGGGGCCGACTCCCATGAGCCGGCGCCGGGATGCCCTCGTCGGCGCCAGCCAGATCGTACTCGACGTCAACAGGATAGGGCAGGCCCATGCGCCACATGCCTGCGCGACGGTCGGCCTGATGCAGGTAGACCCCAACTCGCGCAATACGATTCCCGGCAGGGTTTTCTTCACGGTCGACTTTCGGCATCCGCACGAAGCAACCCTCGCAGCGATGGATCGGGAGCTGCGGCACTGTGTCGGGAAAGCCTCGCAGGAAAGGGGGCTCGAGGTCGATCTGCGGCAGATCTGGCACTCACCGGCGGTGTGCTTCGATCCGGACTGCGTTGCCTCGGTACGGCGCGCTGCACAGCGGCTCGGGCTGACTCATCTCGACATCATTTCGGGAGCGGGTCACGACGCCTGTTATCTCAACCGGGTTGCGCCGACGGGAATGATCTTCGTTCCCTGTGAGAACGGCATCAGCCACAACGAAGTGGAAAATGCGAAGCCGGCGGATCTCGCAGCCGGTGCACAGGTGCTGCTCGAGGTGCTCGCAGGGCGTGCGGATCGAGAGTCATGTTGAGCCGGCTTCTGCTGGCCATTGCAACCCTGGCCGCCCTGGCCGGTTCTCCGGCCCGGGCGGACGATGCACAGCGCTTTGCAGTGATCAGCAGCGGCGAGCGCGTCGGTGAGCTTCAGGTCCGCCGCGCCGGACACAGACTGACCATCGACTATCACATCGATGACAACGGGCGCGGACCGAGGACGCACGAAGTGATCGAGCTCGGAGCGGATGGGATGCCGCTTCGCTGGCACATATCAGGCAGAGGTGAAACTGGAGTCGCAATTCAGGAATCGTTCGAGCGGTCGGGTCGTGATGCCCACTGGCGGACTCGCAACGATGCCGGTGACGCACGCGTGGAGGCTGGTTCACGACCTCTGTATCTGGCGCAGGGCGCAAGTCCATTCGCGTACGGTCTCTATGGCAAGGCATTGCGGGCCGCCTCTGGGCATGAGCTTGCCACGCTTCCGGCGGGGTCTGTACGTGCCGAGCCGGTGCCTGCCGTGTCTCTGCAGAAGCCGGAAGTTGCACGCTCGGCGACCGTCTGGGCCCTATGGGGGACGGGGACTTCACCCAAGCTCGTGATGCTGGGCGCGGACGGTGACTTTTTGGGCGTGTTGGATACGAGTCGTCTCGTTATCCCTGAAGCGTGGCTGACGCAGCAGGGTGAGTTGGTGAATTACGCCGCGGCCGTGGATCGCCAACTGTTGCTCGATCTCTCACGGAAGCTGGTGCATCGGTGGGATGTGCCCATTCACCTGCGCAACGTGCACGTGTTGGATCCGCAGACCGGCACTGTTTCGGATGCTCGAACCGTGGTCGTCTTCCGGGGCCGGATTTCCGAGGTCATGTCGCCTGATGAGGTGACTGACACGGATGCGGTCACGTTCGACGGAGACGGCGGGGTCGTAGTGCCGGCCCTCTATGACATGCATGCGCACCTTTCCGCGTGGGATGCTCCGCTATACATCGCCGCGGGGATCACGACCGTGCGCGACATGGGAAATGATAACAGCCAGCTTCTGGCACTGACCTCGGAAATCGATGCCGGTCGAATCGCCGGTCCCCGGGTGGTTGCGTCCGGGTTCCTGGAAGGACGCAGTCCTTATTCGGCGCGTGACGGGTTCGTCGTGAGCAGTCTATCCGAGGCACTGCGCAGCGTGCAGTGGTACGGTGAGCGGGGATACTGGCAGATCAAGCTCTACAACTCGATTGCGCCGGAGTGGATAGCGCCGCTGGCCGTGGCGGCGCACCGGCTGGGGATGCGGGTCGCCGGCCATGTGCCGGCCTTCACGAGCTCGGAACGCGCAATCCGGGATGGGTATGACGAGATCACGCATCTCAACCAGCTGCTCCTGAGCCTGATGATCGACACCTCCCGCGAGGATACGCGGACACCGTTCCGGTTCACGGCCTTGGGGCAACGCACGGCGACCCTGGACCTCGAGGGCAGGCCGTTCCAGGACCTCCTGGCACTCATGAAGGAGCATCACACCGCCCTCGATCCAACGGCCGCCATACTTTCGGAAATGCTGCTGGGAAGAGCGGGAGAAACAACTCCGGTTGACGCTCCGTGGATCGACCACATGCCGGCGCCGGTTCAGCGCGTGCGCAGGTCGGCGATGCTGGAGATCGCCCCGTCCGATGATGCTCGCTACCGGCAATCCGAGAAACGGTTGCTCGCGGCCCTGCGGGTCCTGCACGAGGCGGGGATCCGTATCTTGCCGGGTACCGATGACGCGCCGGGCT
>DASZVD010000066.1:0-5570 GCA_035547375.1 Steroidobacteraceae bacterium | reverse complement strand
CATGAAGTATGCGGCGGTGGAGGCCCCCGCTGCCGCAAGCAGCCCCGAAAGCAGCCCGAGTGTCGTGAATTCCGCCAACACACCTTGCAAGACGGTGCTCCGGCTGGCGCCCAGCGTGCGCAGCATCGCGCTCTCGTAACGCCGCTCATCCCGGCTCGACTGGACCGCGGCCAGCAGGACCGTGAGCCCCGCGAACAAGGTGAAGATGAACACGCTCTGCACGGCCAACACCGCCTTGTCGAGCACCGAGCGGACCTGCGCCAGCAGGTCGTCGATGTCGAATATCGAGACACTGGGGAAGGTCTTCGCGAGCTGCGCGAGCGGCCGGGCGTTGGCCGCGCTGAAGTACGCGCTCGTCAGATACGATCCCGCCGTATCGTCGAGCACACCCGGCGCGAACACGATGAAGAAATTGGGCTGGAAGCTGTCCCACTTCACCTTGCGGATGCTCGCGACCTTCACCGCGAACGTCTCGCCCGCGATGTCGAAAGTGAGCCGGTCGCCGAGCCGCATGCCGAGCGACTCCTGCAGCTCGGTCGCAATGGACACCAGCGGCTTGCCCACGTCCGCCGCGGTCCACCAGCGCCCGGCGACGACCCGATTGTCGGCGCCGAGATCGGCCGCCCAACTCAGATTCTGCTCGCGGGTGGCGAAGTTCTCGGCCCGCTCACCCTCGAAGTGCAGCTCATCGATCGAGCGATCGTTGATGGATGTCAACCGTCCGCGAATCATCGGCATCACTCGCGTGGTGCGCGCCCCGTGGGCGTTCAGGAACCCGACGAAGCGCTCGCGCTCCGCCGGAGGGATGTTGATGAAGAAATAATTCGGCAGGTTCGCCGGCAAGGTGTGCCGCCAGTCGCTGTCGAGGTCGCCGCGGATGATGCTGAGCAGCAGCAACACCATCAGGCCCGTGCCGAAGGCCACGATCTGCACGACGCTTTCGGCACGCCGGCGACTGAGATTCGCGACACCATAGCGCCAGGCGACTCCGACACGGCCCCGCAGCCGGCCGGCCAGGTGCACGAGCCAGGCCCCGGCCGCGGCCAGCGCCCCAATGAAGGCCGCGAGCCCGGCGGTGAAGCCCCAGAACAATCTCCAGTCGAGCACCACCCAGTAGATCAGCCCCACGACCACCAGCACGGCAGGACCGAAAGCCACGATCATGATGGGCGGCGGCGGTCCGACATCACGACGCAGCACGCGAATGGCAGGCACCCGGGACAGCTGCAGGAGCGGCGGCAACGCGAACCCGGCCAGCACGGCGATCGACATCGAAAACCCGATCGCCACCGGAATCAGGCTCGCCGGCGGCAGCTCGGTGGTCGTCAGCAATCCTTTCAGGGTGGCCAGCAGCCACTGCTGCGCGAAATAACCGATCACGGAGCCCACCACCGCCGCGCCCAGAGCGATGGCAAGGAGCTGCAGCAACGCCAGGCTCAAGGTGAACGCGCGAGTCGCGCCGAGCGTCTTCAACAGGGCGACGGAATCCAGATGACGTGACACATAACGCCGCGCGGACATCGCAACCGCGATCGAGCACAACAGCACGCTCACGAGACTCGCGAGACTGAGAAACCGGCCCGCGCGGTCGACCGCGTTCTTGATCTGCGGACTGGCGTCGGCAATGGTCCGCAGCCGCTCGCCGCGCTGCTTGTGTGCCCGCAGCCACGCCTCGAAAGGCTCTATGCGAGCGCGGTCGCCGGCGAACAACACTCCATAGCTGACGCGGCTGCCCGGCTGAATCAGCTGGGTCGACGGCAGATCCGCGGCATTCATGAGCAGTGTCGGCGTGAGGTCGGCAAAGGTCCCGCCCTGGTCCGGCCGGGAGATGAGCACATGTGTCACCCGGAACGTACCTGCGCCAATGGCCAACAGGGTGCCCAAACGTCCGCCGAGCGCGGCCAGCAGCTTCGAGTCCGGCCAGACTTCACCCGGCGCCGGGATGACTTTCGTCGCCGTCCCTGGCGCAAAGGGCTCGTCAGCGATCGTCAACCGGCCGCGAAGCGGATAGCCCCCGGTGACCGCGTGCACGTTGGTGAGCTGGCTGGTTTCGCCGTTGAAAACGACGCTCAGCAGCGAAGTGGTCGATGCTGATTTCAAACCACGGTGAGCCGCCTCGGCGGCATACTCTCCGCCGATGGGTTGCGGCGACCCGAGACGGACGTCCGCGGCAAGCACTTCGCTCGCCTGCGCGGCCACGGCCGTGCTGATGCGACTCACCAGGAAACCAACACCCGTGAGCGCTGCGACCGCGACGGTCAAAGCGAGCAACAACACCCCGAGCTCGCCGGAGCGCCATTCGCGCGCCAGCGTGCGCAGGCTCAATGAAAGGGCAATGGCGCTCAGACGACGCGTCCCCCTTCCATGGTGATGATTCTTTCACACCGCGAGGCGAGCTCACGATCGTGAGTCACGAGGATCAAGGTCGTGTGCGAGCTCGCGTTCAACTCGAAGAGCAGCTCGCCAATGCGCTCTCCGGTGACCGTGTCCAGATTGCCGGTGGGCTCGTCCGCAAACAGGACCGCCGGCCGCGTTACGAAAGCCCGCGCCAGGGCGACTCGTTGCTGCTCCCCGCCCGAGAGCTGCCGCGGATAATGACTCGTGCGGGATTTCAAGCCGACACGCTCCAGGGCCGCGAGCGCAGCCGCACGGGCATCGTTTCGCCCCGCCAGCTCGAGGGGCAGCATCACGTTCTCCAGCGCGGTCAATGCCGGGATCAGGTGGAAGGACTGAAACACAAAGCCGACACGCTGCGCCCGCAGACGAGCCCGCCCATCCTCGTCGAGCTGCGTGAGATCGGTACCCGCGAGCAGCACACGCCCGGTGGTGGGCAGATCGAGGCCCGCCAGCAACGCCAGCAGCGTCGATTTCCCGGCCCCGGAGGCACCGACCACGGCCACCGACTCGCCCGCCGCGATGTCGAGCGAGACCCCCTGCACAATGGTCAACGCCCCTTCGGGACTGTTAACCTGCTTGGTGAGGTTCTCGGCCTTGAGCACACTTTCACGAATCACTTGCGCCTGGGCGCTCGGCATCGGCTTGCTGTTCATCGCGCTCCAGAACGCGGTGGCCTCGGACCGTACCATCCTCGTCTTTGGCGACAGTCTGAGCGCCGCCTACGGGATTCGGCCGGAGCAGGGTTGGGTCGCGCTGCTCGCGCAGCGACTGCGCGCTCAAGGGTACGGATACGAGGTCGTCAATGCCAGCGTCAGCGGTGAGACGAGCGGTGGCGGATTGCAACGTTTGCCGCGCGCGCTGCAGCTGCACCGGCCCCGGCTCGTCATCCTCGAGCTGGGCGCCAATGACGGTTTGCGCGGACTGCCTCTCGGACCGACGCGCGAGAATTTGACCAAAATGGTGCAGCTCTCGCAGGCTGCCGGCGCGCGGGTGCTGCTGGTCGGAATCCGGATACCGCCGAATTATGGACCGCGTTATGCCAATGAGTTCGCCGAGCTGTATCCGGCAACGGCGCAGCGGCAGCACGTGCCGCTGGTGCCGTTTCTGCTGGAGAAGGTCGCCCTGGACGCCACGCTGATGCAGGAGGACGGCCTGCACCCGAATGCCCGCGGCGAGCCGTTGGTGCTGGAGACGCTGTGGCCGGACCTGCAGCCGCTTTTGCAGAAGAACCGTTGAGGGGGAGCAGATGAGCAAGATCTGGCTGAAGTCGTATCCACCCGGGGTGCCGGCGGACATCGATCCGAACCGGCTGCGGTCGCTGAAAGCCCTGCTGGAGAGCAGCTGCGCCGCCTACGCGGACCGTGTGGCCTTCGTGCAGATGGGCAAGAGCCTCACGTACCGGGAGCTCGATGAGCTCTCCCGTGCCTTCGGTGCCTGGCTGCAAAAGAAAGGGTTCAAGAAAGGCGACCGGCTCGCGATCATGCTGCCGAACACCCTGCAGTACCCGATCGCCTTGCTCGGCGCGCTGCGCGCGGGACTCGTCGTCGTGAACACGAACCCGCTCTACACCGCGACCGAGCTCGAGCACCAACTCTCCGACGCAGGCGCCACCGCGATCGTGGTGCTGGAGAACTTCGCCCACGTGGTCGAAGCGGTGTTGCCGCGCACGAAGATCAAACACGTGCTGGTCACCGCCGTGGGCGACTTCCTCGCGTTCCCGAAATCGGCGATCGTCAATTTCGTCATTCGCCGCGTGCGCAGGCAGGTGAAGCCCTGGCACATCGTCGGCTCGACCGATCTCGAGGCGGCGATCGCCGACGGACGACGCTCGCCCCTCGAGCCCGTCGAGTTGAATCACGAAGACCTGGCCTTCCTGCAGTACACCGGCGGCACCACCGGTGTCGCCAAAGGCGCCATGCTGTCACACGGCAACATGTGTGCGAACGTGCTGCAGGCGGAGGCCTGGATAGGACAACACTTCGCCGACGCCCGCAGCGTGCTGATCACGCCGATCCCGCTGTACCACATCTTCGCACTGACGGCGAACTGCCTGTTGTTCCTGCGGCTCGGCTGGAAAAACGTCCTCATCATCAACCCCCGCGATTTCCCGGCCGTGGTCGCGGAGTTGAAGAGGCATCCGTTCTCGTTCATTACCGGTGTCAACACCCTCTTCAATGCGCTGCTGCACACCCCGGGATTCGACAAGCTCGATTTCAGCTCCCTGCGGATCACGCTGGGCGGCGGAATGGCCGTGCAGGGCACGGTCGCGCAGCGCTGGAAAGAGGTCACGGGACACATCCTCACGCAGGCTTGGGGCCTCACCGAGACCTCTCCCGCGGCGTGTATCAATCCGCCTGACGCGGATTTCAACGGCTCGATCGGCCTCCCCATCTCCTCTACCGAGGTGGCCATCAAAGACGATGCCGGTAAAGACCTCGCCATCGGCGAAGTCGGCGAAATCTGCGTGCGCGGACCCCAGGTGATGCAAGGCTACTGGAACCGGCCGGACGAGACGGAAAAGGTGATGCTGCCGGAGGGGTGGCTCCGCACGGGCGACATCGGACACATGGATGAGAACGGCTTCGTGTACATCGAGGATCGCAAGAAGGACATGATCCTCGTGTCGGGATTCAACGTGTATCCCAATGAAGTGGAGGCGGTAGCCGTCACGCATCCCGGAGTTCTCGAAGCCGCCGCCGTTGCGCAGGCGGATGAGCATTCGGGGGAAGTCGTAGCACTGTTCGTCGTGCGCAAGGACCCGTCACTCACCGAGCGCGCGCTCATCGATTTCTGCCGGAAATCGCTGGCGGGCTACAAGACGCCCAAGCACGTGTACTTCAAGCAGGAGCTGCCGAAGACCAACGTCGGGAAGATTCTGCGCAAGGCCTTGCGCGACGAGCTGGCGACCGCGACGAAGTAGCGCGCGCGCCGGGAGATCAAGCTAGCTTGGAGATTGGGGTGGCGAGATTGAGGTGGCGCCTCATGGGGATGAGCGCCACCCGATTCGATTCAGTTCAGAGCGCGCTTCGGCCGGTACCGCCAACCCCTGCGACGGCCACCTTACCAGTGCCCCCGACGCCGGCCGTGCTCACCTTGCCCGTGCCCCCGACGCCCGCGGAGCTGACTTTGCCAGTCCCGCCGACACCGGCCGCGGCGACCTTGCCCGTGCCACC
>DASZVD010000065.1:0-7736 GCA_035547375.1 Steroidobacteraceae bacterium | reverse complement strand
CCCCGTGGATGGTTCCGCTGTTCGCGCCGTCGACGATGACCTCAACACCCCCGCCCGGCAGCCTGACGAACGCCAACGTCTGCCCTTTCTTCATGTCAGACATCCAACCGCTGAGCGTTGCGATCCTAGCCTCGAGCGCGGGCAGTTGCCCCTTGGCTGCTTTCTCGAAGCCCTCGCCCCACGCCTTGCGCAGATCATCGACACCGACGTTGCGCACGAAACGCAAAATGAGCTCGGCGGTGGAGTTAGGCTCCATCAGCGGCTGCGGATCGTGCGACGGATGAGTCACATACAAAGCCGCGACGTAGACGTTCACTTTCAGGAATGTCGCCTTGCGCATTCCCAGACCGTTGAGAGTGAGCTCGGAGCCCCTCACCTGAAGATGCTCCGGAAACTCGATACTGTGGCATATCTTGGCCTGAGCCGCACTCATCCCCGACGTCGTCAGAAGCAACCCCATCAACACCGCCGCTGCCTTCATGACCTTTCCTTCAACTGTTGACCTGATTCAGGTATTGACCTGGCCTTTGGCCGTCAGCGCGCGCATCACATCGCGCAGGAACTGCGGAGCAACGGGCTTGGTCAGGTGGAGGTCGAAGCCCGCCTCATAGGCGTTGTGCAGATCGCCGGGCTGGCCGAAGCCGCTGACGGCCACGAGCTTGGGCGAGTTGACGAGCGCCAGGGCGCGGATACGCCGCGCCACTTCGTACCCGTCGATATCGGGCAGCCCGATGTCGATCAGCGCAATGTCAGGGTGCCAGTCGCGCACCGCCTGCACGGCTTCCTCGCCGGTCGCCGCGGTACGCACGGCATGACCCTCGAGCGTGAGCATCGCCTCCATCATCCGCCGCCCATCCTGATCATCCTCGACCAACAGGACTTGACGACCAGGCGCCTGAACCGCGGGCAGCTCGAAAGCGGTCAGGTGAGCGGGTGCGCGTACGAGCGGGAAACGCACGGTAAACACGGCTCCGTAGCCACGGCCGGCGCTGTACACACTGACTTCGCCGCCGTGCAACTGCGCCAGCCGCTGTACCAGCGTCAAGCCGAGACCCAGGCCGCCGTGCGGCCGATCGAGGCTTTGCGGACCCTGGACGAACAGCTTGAAAATGTGCGGAATCTCTTCCTGTGAAATGCCTTGTCCTTCATCCCGCACCTCGAGAACGGCCCTGCCCTCGGCACCGTTGACCCGAACGTAGATGCGATCCTCCGGAGCCGAGAACTTCTCCGCATTGTCCAACAGGTTCAGCAGGATCTGCTCCATGCGGGTCCGGTCGGCGTGCACCCAGACACTGGCGAGATCCGCTTGCGTGCGCGCAGCCCGGTTGCGGCGAGTCTGCTGCCACGTACTCAGGACACGCTCGGTCAGCACCGCCAGGTCCAGCCGCTCGCAATGCAGCTGCACCTTTCCCATTGCCAGGCGACTGACATCCAACAAGTCCTCGACGAGCCGCGCCATCTGCTGCGCCTGACGCTCGATGACCTCATGCGCCTGCACGGCCGCCGCCGCCCCTGGCTTCGACAAGCGCAACACGTGCGCGGAGGCCACGATGGAGCTCAATGGATTGCGCAGCTCATGGCCCAACATGGCGAGGAACTCGTCCTTGGCCTTGTCGGCAGCGAGGAGGGCGCGCTGCTCGCTCTCCCGCAGCGACTCACGCTCCTGGAGCAAGGCCGCCGCCTCGTGCAACGCGGATGCAACTTCAAACACCTCGAGGACGTGCGGGTCGTCCTTTACGGCCGCGAGCTGCGCCGGCTTGGGATCGTAACCGATTCGCCGTGCCGCCGCCGCGAGCAGCGTGATGGGCGCTGTAATGTAGCTAGACAGCCAATAAGCGAATGCCAGCGCTGCGACCAGCGACAAGGCGGTTCCCAACGTCAGGTAGGCCGTAGCTCGATAGGCAACCGCGTCCATCTCGGCTCGTGGAATCCCGGCACCGATGACCCAGCCGGTGAGATCCGAGCGCTTGAAGGCGGTGTACACGCCTCGGCCTTCCAGCGTCTTGCCCTCATACCAGCCTTCGGGTACACGCTGCGCAGCCTCCCAGAAGCCCGGCGCAACATGCTCGCCTTGATGCGGTCCCGGTCGGCGCGCGATGAAGAGGCCGTTACGATCCACCAGCGCCACCACCCAACTCGGTGGATACGCGCCGGCATCGATCGATTTGACCAGCGCCGCCGGCTCGAGGATGAGCTCCAGCACATATTGCAACGCCCCATCGCGCATGACCGGTATGCGAACGGCAATGCCCGGCAGGCTCGAGACCGGCCCGGGATTCAGATTGCCGATCACAGGCTGCTTGTCGGCGAGGACCCGTTTGAAGCTCGGGTTGTCACTTTGCGCCTCGTTGGGCAGCGGCGCTCCATAGGGGTAGCGCAGATTCATGAGCTGCTGGCCGGAAGGGTCGAGCAAGAGCACGTTGCGCCATTGCGGCTGGGACGCCAACACGCGTTGCGTCTCCTCGTCGAAGCTCTCCAGATTACCCCGCTCGAGGCTGGCCGATGCCGCCAAGGCGCGCAGCGTGCCCAGGTACCCCAGGATCTGCGAATCCACGGCCTTCAGGAAGGTGCGATTGCGCGCTCTGGCCGCTTCACGGAAGGTTTCTTTCTCGTGCCGGAGCAGGAAATAGCCGAGCACCAGCGACAAAATGAGCATGGGCACCACGCCGACCGCGGCCAGCAGAAACAGCTTGGAGCGTAGAGGAGGGAGCGGCGCCACTCCTTATCATGACTCAAACCGCGCAGCGCCGCTCCCCCTGGGCGCCATGCCCTGGAATGGCTCGAGGCGCAAGGCCGACATCCCCCTGCCGCAGAATCAGACACTTACGCAAACGTAAAGCGCCCGTGCGCAATCCGCCAACGCGGTCTCAATTTTTTGGCAAGCCGGCCGCTACCATACGGATCCGACCTTTCAGGGGAGCCTCGTGGATCTCAGCACCCTGCTCAACACGTTGGTCCAGGGAGCCGAGACGGGCGCCGTTCTGCAGATCGAGCCCAGTGCTTCCGCCCGCCAGGGCACGGTCCCCGAGACGGCGATACCCTTCTCTGCCGCGAATCTGCCGGCCGCGCCGCCGGCCAGCAGCCTGGCCGCAATGGCTGCCGCGGACGTCTACCACGGCTCGGGCGCGCCGGCCTCGGACAGCTTGCTGGTTCAAAGCGGCGTCAGCGCCTATAACCGGCTCTTGAACGTTTTCGCCACACGTGAGGCCGACGCAAAGTCCGCCGCCCTGCTGACCAACAGCCTGGGCAACGCCTCCGCTGCGCTGAAGTCGGCCTTCTATGCCGCCCTGTCCCGTCTCCCCCAGCAGCTACAAGGCAAGGATTGGGGCTTTTCCATTGCCAACGGCAAGTTGGTGTTCACCGCGAACCAGGACGAGCTGTCACCCCAGGACCTCGCCGATCTCCAGAAGGCATTTGCGGGCACGAACGTGGAATCGTCCGCCCGCGACGTAGCCGCGGCGATGACGTCCATCGAATTACGGCGTCAAGCTGGTTCCGGGGCCGACTCACTCGCCTGGGGCCGCCTCGAGGTCGACGAAAGCAACTTCAGCGACGTCATCAACCTGCGTGAGTACATCACGTCAACGGCGCCTGGCGGCAACTATAACCCTGGCCTGACGGACGCCACGTCACAGCAACCCGCGGACTCTTCGCGCGCACCCACGCCCAACGAGATTCCTCTGCTGCTCGGGGGCATGGACCTGCGCCACCTCGTCACGGCCAATCCCGACTTCTTCCGCGACCACGGTGCCCTGAAAACCGACGAGCTCGATCTGTTGGAAGGCCCCCAGGCCCTGGAGGATACCGGGACCCTGCACGGGCAATGCTCGTGCGGCGACATTCGGTTCACGGTCGAAGACACCTTCGAGTACGCGTTCTACTGCCATTGCTCGCGCTGCCGGTTGCGCACCGGATCGGTGTTCGCGGCGATCGCCGGAATTCCGATCGACAAAGTGCAGGTGACCGCGGGCCGCGATGCCTTGCTGCTCGAAGGGGAATGCTCCGACGGCTATGGCGCTCGCTGCGCCCATTGCCACGCATTCTTGTTCGCGGCCGTGCGCGATCGTCAATACATGCACGTCAGCCTCGGCGCGCTCATGGACGCGCCGACGCGACTTCCCGATCACCACGTCTATGTCGGATCGAAGGCCCCCTGGTATCGGATCACCGACGGGCTGCCGCAGTACGAAGAACTGCCCTACTAAGACAGAACGCCACCTCCAAGACCCATCGGTACTACCTGTCCTCTCCCTCCGGCGGGTCTTCACCCCGATAAGCCTCGAGCGCGATCGGGCCGCCGGCGGCCCTGACTCGACGTTGGTCTTTTTCGGACAGGGAGTCTGCAATCACGTCGATGCGCTTCCAGGCCGGAAACGGCTGCTCGCCTTCGCTGTTGGGCACGTGCGGCGACAGCTTCTGCGGCGCAAGCCTATGGATGTATCGACCGCAATTGACGAATATGTGACTCGCGGCGATGCGCACCAGATACAGCGCTCCCGGAGCCTGCGCGGGCCCTTCGTTCGCGGTAATGCGCGCGACACCCTGGACACGCAGTCGGCGTGGCGCCGCGAAATCGATGAACAACAGTCCAACTTGCGGCGTGCTCGCAATATTCCCCAGCGAGAGGAACATCCCATTGCCGTCGTAGACGGGAAACACGAGATCGCTCGCGCCCGCCACCCGGACAAAACCGGGCGGCCCGCCCTTGTACGACACCGTAGGCCTGCCCCATTCATCGACGGTACTCAAAAAGAAGAACGTCACACTCTCGATGAACGCGCGATCGCTCGCATCGAATTCCTTGTGCGCCAGATTCTCCAGCCGGTCGGCAAGCCGCCGAGTGTCGTGCCGGCTCTGAAAGGCACGATGCGATTCCCCGTAGAGCTCGCTCATAATCCTTCCCCCAGGCGTGAGGTCGCAGGCTCAGTCTATGACGAAACCGCCCCGCCCGCAGCAGGCGCGAACGGACTCAAACCTCGGGCGTAAGCCCTACGTGCCCGGCGGCGGTGGTAGCGTTGCCTCGTCGTGGCTTGCGGATTCCTGCGCTGAGCGAGCCCCTTTACTCGAGACAAAGAGCAATGGCTTTGCAGAAGACAATCTGGTTGCTTGCCATTGTGACGGCGGTGGCTCGTGCCGCACCGGACGCTGCTGCCTATCCACCGAACACGGTGGCATCGACCGGGACTCGGGACGATATCACGACCCGATTCTCGGTCTACGGTCAGGCAACCTATGTTGAGCAGGACGCATTGGGGTTTCACGCCCCCTACAGCGGCCCCAACAGCCTCTCGCCGCACATGGACCGCGAAACCACCGACGTGACCTTGTTTCTCGGCGCACGCCTGTGGCCGGGGGCCGAGATGTGGGTGAATCCGGAAATCGATCAGGGATTCGGCCTCGACAACACCCTCGGCCTGGCCGGATTCCCGAGCGGCGAGGCCTACAAGATCGGCAAGAATCAGCCGTATTTTCGGCTGCCGCGGGCATTCGTACGCCAGACGCTGAATCTCGACGACCAGACCGAGCCTGTCGACGGCGGCCCCAATCAGTTTGCGCGCTACCGCAGTCCCAACCGCTTGGTTGTCACGATCGGCAAGCTCAGCGTGGTCGACCTCTTCGACACGAACCAGTACGCGCACGATCCGCGCAGTGACTTCCTCAACTGGGCTATCGTGGACGCGGGAGCATTCGACTATGCGGCCGACGCCTGGGGTTACACCATCGGTGCGGCTGTCGAATGGTATGAGGGATCGTGGACGCTGCGCGCCGGAGTATTCGACCTCTCCGACGTACCCAATAGCACGCGCCTCGATCCGGGGATGCACGAGTTCCAGATGGTGGCAGAGATCGAGCACCGCCACGAGATCCTCGGGGCGCCGGGCAGGGTGCTGCTCACCGCGTTCGACAGCCGCGGGCGCATGGGATTGCTCGATGACGCGGTCAATCTCGCTCGGCAAACCGGAGCCCCGGTGGACATCACGGCCGTGCGGCGCTACCGCAGCCGCCTCGGCGGGAGCTTCGGCATAGAGCAAGCAATCTCCGCGGACGTGGGGGTATTCGCACGGGTCAGCAAGGCAGCCGGCAACGTCGAGGCGTACGAGTTCACCGATATCGACCGGTCATTCTCGACCGGTGTATCGGTGAAGGGATCCGAATGGAAGCGTCCCCACGACACCGTCGGCTTGGCTGCCGTGGTGAACGGCATATCGGCAGAGCGGGAGCGGTACTTGAACGCCGGTGGCCTGGGAATTCTCATCGGCGATGGCCGCCTCCCCGATCCCGGCGCGGAGCGGATACTGGAAAGCTACTACCAACTGTCGCTCGGAACGTGGCTGCAAATCACGGCGGACTACCAACACGTCACGAACCCGGCCTACAACCGGGATCGCGGACCTGTGTCGATCGTCAGCCTGCGTGTCCACGTCCAATTCTGAGCACCGATTCCGCTGGCTCGGGCCTGACCCGGATGGTGTCGCATTCTGTAAACCGCCTGGGGAGCCTTGCGCAAGGCGGCGGCGCGCTGCTCACGCGTGCCGAAACTCTATTGAACTCGGGATGTAAACCATTACACTATGGTGAGTACACTACCGTCATCGACCGCCGCAGGCAACTCTCCATGAACAGACGCCAGTTCCTCTCGCGCTCCGCGGCGATTGCCGCGGCGAGCACCCTGAATCTCGCTGCCGCAGGGCCCGACGTGCGACGCTTCGGCTTGCAGCTGTTCTCGATACCGAAACTGCTGGAAAAGGACTTCCGCCAGGGGATCGCGTTCATCGCGGGGCTGGGCTACTCGGAGGTGGAGCTCTACGGGCCCTATCCGTTCAGCGCCCCCGAGGAGATCGCCACCTGGCGCACCATTACCCCCCAGCTGGGGTTCAGCGGCAGCGGCTTCTTCGGCCTGACCGTCCAGCAGGTTCGAGCGGTTCTCCGCGAGCACCACATCACCGCACCCTCGATGCACACCGATCTGCTGACGTTGCAGACCGGGATGGGCCCGCTCGCCGAAGCCGCCCACGTCCTGGGCGCAACTTATGTCACCCTGCCCGCCATTCCCGCGAGCAAGAGAAAGACACTCGACGACTTCAAACGCATGGCCGAGGCTTTCAACTCCATAGGCGAGCAGGCGCGCCGCAACGGCGTGAAGTTCGGCTATCACAATCACGGCTACGGCCTGCGCGAGACCGAGGGCCAGATTCCCGTCAAACTGCTGCTGCAGCAGACGGATCCAAGCCTGGTGTTCTTCGAGATGGACATCTATTGGACGACGGCTGGAGGTGCCGACCCCATCCAGTATCTCAAGGACTACCCGAGCCGCTACAAGATGCTGCACCTGAAGGACATGAAGGAGCTGCACCGTTTCAAAGGCGACGGCGGCGATCCGAGCCAATGGATCGAGCTGTTCCCGTACATGACATCCGTGGGCGACGGGGTGCTCGATATCAAGGGCATCGTCGCACAAGCGCACCGCTCGGGCGTGGAGCACTACTTCGTCGAGCAGGATATGGTTGCCAACCCTGAAGTGGCACTCAAGCGCAGCGCGGACTTTCTACGAAAGCTCTAGCGCGGTGACCCCGGCGAGGAGCGCAGCCAGCATGGCACCGCGGAACTTCCAACCCAAGACCATGAAATTGAGCCTGCTGACGGCGGCCTTGCAGGAGCTGACGCCGCGGGACAAGCGCGACGCCGACCCGGATCTGGCCATCGAGGAGTGGCTGGATTTCGCGCGGCGCCTGAAC
>DASZVD010000064.1:0-7240 GCA_035547375.1 Steroidobacteraceae bacterium | reverse complement strand
CGCGCCCTCGGTTATAAGTCAGGATGGCGTGCGATATCGTGGGGGTGGGCGTGTATTCGTCCTTCTCCGCCAACATGACATCGACGCCGTTCGCGGCGAGCACCTCGAGCGCGCTCGCCAGCGCGGGAACCGACAGAGCGTGGGTGTCCATGCCCATGAAGAGGGGCCCGCCGATCCCCTGCTGCTTGCGATACTCGTGGATCGCCTGGGTGATGGCCAGGATGTGCCACTCGTTGAACGCCCCGTCGAAGGACGAGCCGCGATGGCCGGACGTGCCGAAGGCCACACGCTGCGCAGCGACCGACGGATCGGGCACTACATTGTAATAGGCCGTGATCAGCTGCGGCACGTTGACGAGGATCTCGAGCGGCGCCGGTTTCCCGGCCAGAGGACTTACCTTCATGTCAATCACCCTTTCCGAAAGTCATCACTCGGGCTTGGTCATTCGCGCTTCGCGCGAACGCCGTGCCTCCGCCGCGCGCATGTGCACCAGGCACAGCTCCAACGTAGGAGCGCCGCTGCCTCGAGCCCGCGCCAGCAGGTCTCCCAGAATCTGCTCGTGCTCCGTTCTGTTGCGGGCCTCGACGTCGCGCAGCATCGATGCGGCCAGCGTCGAACGCGGCGCAGTCAGCACCTTGTTAGCCCAATCTCCCGCGCGCGGCCGCAGACCATGACCGTTCTCCGCGGCGATCGCCGCGCACTCATTGAACAACGCCAGCGTCAGATTCCGGCCACCGGCGGCTTCGATGTCGCCCAGGCAGGCGCGCATCAGGCAGGTGATGCCCGCCAGAGTGGCGATGAAGGTCCATTTCTCCCACATCTCCTGGAGAATCTCAGTGCTCAGCCTGGCATCGAAGCTCGCTCCCGCGAGCGCCGCGTTCACGGCCTCGATCCGGGCGCTGCGCGAGCCATCGAGCTCCCCGTACCCCATGATATGGAAATCGTTCAGGTGGATGACACGGCCGTCCGCATCGAGCGTCGTGGAGATCTGTGCCTGCCCACCCAGGACGCAGGCCGCGCCAAAGCGCTTCTGCAGTCTCTCGATGTGCGCCAGGCCGTTCAGGAGCGGCAGGACCGCCGTGGCCGGTCCCATCGCCCGCGCGAAGGACTCCATCGCGCTATCCAGGTCGAAGGCTTTGCAGCTGAGGATGATCAGATCGAACGGTCCCCGCAACGTCGCCTCCGTCACCCACTGGGGCGAGCGGATCGTGATGTCCCCTTTGGGGCTGCGAACGGATAACCCGTGCGCGACGAGCAGCTCGGCTCGCTTCGGCCGCACCAGGAAAGTCACGTCCCGGCCGGCTGCAGCAAGGCGGGCACCGAAATATCCGCCGATCGCTCCCGCGCCGACGACGAGAATTCTCATCAGCCCTCCGTACCTCAGCCTGCGTAACGCAGCGCCAGAGTGCGATACAAAGGCGGCGAGATCAATTTGGAGACCGCAGTGGCGACTGCGGCCGTGATCATCAACGGCATCACCATGGCGTGCTGCGTCGTCATTTCCATCACGATGACGAACGACGTGATCGGCGCTTGTGTCGCTCCGGCAAGATACCCGCACATTCCGAGAATCGCGAACGGCACGGGTGTCGATTGCCCGCTCACATCAGCGACCATCTGCCCGAGGCCCGCTCCGACCGAAAGCGACGGTGCCAGCAGACCCGCGGGAATTCCGCTGAGACCGGTCACGAGAGTGGCCAACGCACGAGCCGGCGCATAGATCCAGGACAGGTGCACGTTCCCTTCGAGAATCGAGCGCGCCTCGGCGTAGCCCGTCCCGTAGGTCAAGCCACCCGAGGCCGCCGCAACCGCCGCCACGAAAATGCCGCAAGCGCCGGCAAAGAGCGCGGGCCGCTCTTTGTGGAGCTTTCCGAGCGGGCCGGGCAGACCGTTCACGCCGATCAGCGTCAGACGGCTGAACAAGCCACCCGCGAGCCCGCCGGAAAGAGCCACCACGAAGGTGCCCAGAGAAACGGACTGCGCGGCGGAAGCAACGGTAGGCTGACCGAAGTACGTGTAGTCCCCGATGATGGCGATGGCTACTACACCCGCGAGTACTACAGCTGTCAGGGTCGCGCCGCTGGCGCGCTCCTCGAACGATCGCGACAACTCTTCGATCGCGAACACGATACCCGCGAGCGGCGTGTTGAACGCCGCCGCCACACCCGCGGCGCCGCCGGCCAGAATCAGGGCGCGACGCTGTGCACTCGTTCCCCCATGCGGCATCCAACGACCGAACGTATGCGCAATGGCCGCACCCACATGGACGGTCGGTCCCTCGCGTCCAATCGAGCCGCCACAGAACAAACCAACACACGCGAGCGCCATTCGGCCGACGACGACGTGAGGCTTCACGAGCCACAGCGCGTCGTCCCCCGCCTCCGGGCGCAATATGAAGATGGTTTGCGGAATCCCGCTGCCCTCAGCTCCCCGAAAGAACCGCCGTGTCAGCCAGGCCACTCCCGCGAAGCCGAGCGGCGTCAGCAACCAGGGCCACCAGGGCCAGATCGCGAGAAGCCAGCGCAGGGCGAGTTGCGCTAGATCGGCGAGCCGCGCGAACGCAACCGCGACGACACCCACGGCGACCGCGGCACTCCACAACAGGAGCCGGGCTTTCCAGTGATGAATCGAGAGAACGGTTCGCCCGGCATTGCGGACGACGTCCCGAGCCGGTGGCAGAGTCAAGCCGGCACCGCGAGAGACCCGTTCAAGCCCGCCACCCAAAAATGCTGCATAGCATCATCCAAAATCGCTCCTATCGATCGATTGATATTGCACGATACACTCAAACGATATATCGTTATCTCCGTTCTCCTGAACGAACAATGTGAGACTCATGAATCCCAGACGACTATTTAACCGCTTTGCGCCTGAATTCGGGCGTAACGAAGACGCGCCTCAGCGCGACGGATTTTACGACAGCCGCTACGACAGCCGCCGCGACCGTCGGCTCGAACGGCTCGACAGGCTCTACGATTTCGCAACCCATGCCATGCGGCACGGTGGCCGTCATGGTCACCACGGGCACGGACGGGGTCACGGGCCGGGGCCTGATGAAGGCGAATGGACCGGCGGTGGACGCGGCAGTGGCTGGGGCGGTGGACGCGGCGGTGGCTCGGGTGGCGGCCGCGGCGGTGGCTGGGGTGGCGGCCGCGGTGGCGGTGGACGTATTTTCGGGCCTGGCGACCTGCGACTGCTGCTCCTATCGCTGATTGCCGAGAAGCCGCGCCACGGCTACGAGCTCATCAAGGCCATCGAGCAGAAGTTCGGCGGCAGCTACTCCCCGAGCCCGGGCTCGATCTACCCCACCCTCACCTTGCTGGAAGAGCTGGATCAGGTGCGAGCCACGGCGGCGGACGGAGCGCGGAAATTGTTCGAGATCACCGACCAGGGCCGGGCCTACCTCGAGGAAAATCGAGCGACCCTCGATGGGGTCATCGCCCGGATGGGCCTTGCGGCCCGGGCCATGTCGGGTCGAGCGTGGCCCGAGTCGGTGCACCAGGCCATGCACACTCTGAAGGCCGCACTGCTCCTGCGCCCCGGCGAATGGACCGAAGCGGAAACGGAACGCGTGAGCAGGATCATCAATCAGGCGGTGGCAGCCATTTCCAACACCTCGGCCGCTGACGGCTCCAGGAAGGAGTCGAGCCGTGACTGACCGACCCGAAGTCAGGCGCGTCCGCCACGAGACGCGGCTGCGTCGCCTGCAGGTCTGCCACGTACAACATCTGACACCGAGAATGCTGCGCGTCGGCGTCGCCGGCGGCGAGCTCGCCGGCTTCACGTCGCTGGGCTTCGACGATCACGTAAAGGTGTTCGTGCCGCCCTCCGGCACGGGCGAGTTGGCGCTCCCGACACTTGGCCCCGATGGCCCGATCTATCCTGAAGGCGCGCCGCGGCCCGCCATGCGGGACTACACGCCGAGGAAATACGATGCGGCCGCCGGCATTCTCTACATCGATTTCGTGATCCACGAGGCGGGACCCGCGACGACCTGGGCGGCTCGGGCACGCCCGGGCCAGGTGCTCGGCGTCGGCGGGCCACGCGGCTCCTTCGTGATCCCAACGCAATTCGACTGGCATCTCCTGATCGGCGACGAGACGGCGCTGCCGGCCATCGGACGCCGCTTGGAAGAATTGCCGGCCGACACACGAGCCCTGGTGGTCGCCGAGGTCGATGATCCCTCGGAAGAGCTGCAGTTCCAGAGCGCGGCCCCCTTCGAAGTCGTGTGGGTCCACCGCAGCCGCAACGGAAGTAACACCGCCCAGGCTGGCGACCCGCGGCTGTTGCTGCAAAAGCTGCGCACCCTTGGCTTCCCGTCCGGCGAGTACTTCGCGTGGATCGCCGCAGAGGTGCAGGTGGCGCGAGCGCTGCGCCAGTATCTCCTGAGCGAACGCTCCGCGAAGAAGGAGTGGGTCAAGGCCGCGGGCTACTGGCGCCGCGGCGCCATCGGCGCGCACGAAAGGATAGAAGACTGAGGCGCAACGCGGTCGAAACCGCTCGCCGGATTTCTGACTCAGGACACTAGCGATCCGTCACGATCGCATTCATGGGAATATCGTGCGGCTGTGGATAGATGCTCGGCAACTCCGCTTCGGTAAACCCGAAACCAACGCAGAACGGCCGGCGCGCATAGGAGGCTAGCGTTCGATCGTAATAGCCACCGCCATAGCCGAGCCTGTACTGCGCGGCGTCGAAACCGACGAGCGGCACGATGCACGCATCAGGAACGACGACGTCGCGCTTGACGGGCACGGGGATGTTCCACACTCCGCGCTTCATCCCCATTCCTGGGCGCCACTTCCAGAACTCGACCGGAGCGGCCTTTTCGACGACTACGGGCAGAGCCACCTCGCCGCCGGCCTCGATGTGCTGGCGCGCGATATCCCTGACATCGATCTCGCCGCGCATCGGCCAGTAGATACCGAGCACCGGATAGCTCTTCAATTGCACGGCCGCCAGCAGGTTCTGCTTCGCCCGCTCGCCTTTGGCGGTGCGCTCCTTGACACTCAGCGCCATGCGGCTGCTGATCAATGTCTCGCGCGTGCGCTTGCGCCACTCGCGCACCTCATCCCAAGTCTTTTGATCCGCCATGGCGGCGAGCTCGTGCGCCGAGCACGCGGGCGAGCTGAACTGCGGCATCAGAATGACCACCCCTGCAAAAACGCCGGTCCGCCTATGATCGGCGCCCGCGGGGCGGCAGGCAAATCAGGAGTACGGGACTAGCCTACGTGTCCCAAGAGACTGGCCGCGATGGACAGCAGCGACATCGCCAACAAGGCCAGGGCGTCGAACCAGGTTGAGCTTTTCATCGCGCGCTACGCTAGGGCCGCCGAGGCGGGGCTGTCCAAGAAGAATTGGCGCTATCGCTATGTGTCGTTTTTCGCAGGCCTTTCATTTCAGTGACTTGCTAAAAATCCCGCTCCAGCGCCCGATCGATGGCCGCCTGGGGCGTGCGCCCGTCGTTGTAGAGCGGCCGCCAGGACTCCCAGTCGACGTCCTCGAGCCCGATCGATTCGAGCAGCTCGGAGTACTCGATACGCAGCCGGCTCAGCACGGCCTCCTGCCATTGCGTCCAGGTCAGCGTGACGCGGCGCTCCTTTCGGGGCGATTGTGTCCAGCTCATCATGGGGCGAGCGCCATCCTCGAGGTCCTGCGATGTCGTGGAACTCCTGCGATATCGTGGGGCTACAGCCGCGACTCCAGCGATCGCGGCAGCGGGACCGGGCTCAACTGCGCCTCCACTTGAGCCAGCCGCGCCGCTTCGGCGGCGCGCCGGACCCGGTCCTGCCAGACGTCGAACGCCGTCCAGCCCTTGCGCATGCGATTCTCCTTCCGTAGGGCCGGACCACCGGCCGGGCCGCCGTTCGCGACGTTGCCCGCACCGAAATAAAAAGACGGTCTGTGACTCGACATGTGCACGGCTCCTTCAGTGGCGCCACGCTCGAGCTGAGCGCCCGGCACCGATGGGGGTTGACGGTGCAGCAAGGTAACGCGGACCCAGTCAGGCCCGAAAGCGCACGGCCGTCTGGATTCGATAACAAATCAGGTCCGAGCGGTTATAAGTGGGTCACACCCGCACGACAGCCCCCGCGCCGCCGGCACAGCCCGCGCTGCCGTCGTGTTATCCACTCATAACCGCCGCTCGACTGACTTTTCTACCCGGCCGATCGCAAGCTGCGGTGCACACGGCCCCCTGCGCAAAACGGGAGCGCCGCCTCTTGAAGACCGCCGCCACAAGGAGAGCTCGAGTTGGCCACATTACTGCTCGCCGCCGGCACCGCCCACACCTCCGGTATCGCGTCGTTGAATTCACCCTCCCTGCGCAACTGGCTCCGTGAAAGCGAGGATTGGGCCATCCTCTTCTCGCACCCCGATGACTTCGTGCGTTACGACCTGGAGATGGACCGTTGGTTGATCGTGACACGACGCGCCTTCGCCGAACGTCATGTCCGCCCCCTGTCCCTCACGCCGTCACACGACTCGGAGCGCGGCTGGGTCACTCAAGTCAGCGGGGACTCGCGCACCGTGCTGCTGGAGGATCCAGCGCGACAACATTTCGGGCCCGTGGATTTGCAAACGCCGGTGCTGCGTGAGGAAATCGAACGAGTACAACGTCGCTTCGTCATGATCATCGACAACGCCCTGCGCAAGCAGAAGCTGTTCACCTACGAGACGCTGTCGAACCTGCCCTCGCCGCTGGAATTTCTCGGCTGGGCGGAAGGGCTGCGCGCGAAACAATCGGCGCCCGAGCTGCCGGGCAAGTCGGACGCCAGCCCGTGTGTTTCGCACCGACGGGTGCGGTGGCTCAGAGCACCTGACAGCGATTGCGGCCGCCGTCCTTGGCCCGATATAGCGCACGGTCGGCCCGATCGAAGATCGTCTCCGGCGTATCGTCCCCACGGAACGTCGTGATGCCGCACGAAGCCGTGACGGCCACGGGCTTGTTGTGGAAATGGAAGCCCATGGTCTCGATGCCGACCCGAATCTTGTCCGCGGTCACGGCGGCCTGAGCCACGTCGGTTCCGACGAGGATCATGACGAACTCTTCGCCACCATAGCGGGCGACGAAGTCCGTACCCCGGACATGCTGCGCGAGATGTTGTGCAATGACACGCAGCACCTTGTCGCCGGCGCTGTGTCCGTAGGCGTCATTGATCTCCTTGAACCGGTCGATATCCCAGGCGAGAACGCTGACGGCGTGCTTCTCGCGCTGCCAGCGCGAGAACTCGTGCCGGAT
>DASZVD010000063.1:0-13255 GCA_035547375.1 Steroidobacteraceae bacterium | reverse complement strand
ATCGCGTCGCGGACCAGGACAGCGTCGACCCGTACCTGCAGTTCATGTTGCGGGAGGGAGGCATCGATCCGGGCACGTTCAAGGGAAGCGCGCAGCAGGTGCGGGAAACCGTCCAAAAATCGAAGCGCGAGCGTGCGCGGCGCGTCGGGCTCACGCACTACGACAAGTTTACCGATGGGCAGCTGACCGACAGCTGGGCCACCGGCCTGTTCCCCAACGTGCAGATGGGGATGCACCCGGAAGGCGTGTTCATCATGCGCTTCCTTCCGCATCCTACGGATCCCGAGACTTTCTACTACGACACGATGATCCTCTACCGTTATGTCGACGATCCGGACTACACCGTTCCGGCATGGATGGGGTTGCCACAGGGCATCGATGTCACCGGACAGACCCGCCCGGACGTGACTCACGTTCCGGCCGGCCAGAAGCCCAATCTCGGCGAGGTGTTGGATCAGGACTCCGAGCTGCTGCCCATACAGCAGAAAGGCATCCGCTCCCGTGCGTTCCGCGGCCCGCTCTGGGGCGAACAGGAGCAGCGTGTGCGGCATTTCCACAAGGAGCTCGACCGCTACATCAACGGGCAGAAGTAGCTTGGCAACCGGACGGGTCGACGTGTATCTCGTCGTGGGCGGGCGCTTCCACGACTTCGACTTCGCTCGGTTGGAGATCCTGAAACAACTGCATTTGCACTCTCGCGTGCGCGTTCGGGTGGCCGAGGACTATTCGGACACCGCGGCGATTGCGGCGGCGGACGCGTTGGTGAGCTACACGTGTGACGTGCGGCCCGACGAGCGGCAGCAGGCCGCTCTCGCCCAGTTCGTAGCATCGGGCAAGCGCTGGCTGGCGCTGCACGGGACGAACTCGTTCATCGACTGGATGCCGGACGGACGGGTGCAGATTCCCCGAACGGCGCCGACATTCATGAAGCTGCTCGGTAGCCAGTTCATCGCGCATCCGCCCGTCGGCGAGTTTCGTGTGGAAGTAACGGATCCGACCCATACGCTGGTGCGTGGTATCGAGCCGTTCACGGTGACCGACGAGCTGTACCTGTCCGAGCTGCACGGCAGGAATCAGGTGCTCCTGCACACCCACTACAACGGGAAAGCCCAGCGAGGCTTCCCCGATCGCGAGTGGTTTTCGGACGAGCCTCGGCCCGTGCTGTATCTTCATCCGCACGGGGAGGGCGAGGTTCTCTACTTCACGCTCGGACACTGCCGCGGCCGCTACGACATGCAGCCGTACATCGAAGAGTATCCGAACGTCGAGCGCGGCAGCTGGCAGTCACCGGTCTACCACGAGATCCTGTCGCGCGGCGTGCGGTGGGTCGCCCGGCTGGAGTGAGCCCCCTCAAGGTCATGGCAAGTCTCTTCGGCCCGGTCATGCAGAACGGCTTCGTGGTGGCGGATCTCACGAAGGCCCTCGAGCACTGGACGCGGGTCATGCGGGTCGGACCGTTCTTTCTCTTCGAGCGCATTGCCTTCGCGGAGTGCTGGTACCGCGACCGGCCGGCGACCGACATCGATCTGTCGGTCGCCATCGCGTATTGGGGCGATATACAGATCGAGCTCATCCAACAGCGCAACGACGTGCCCTCGATCTATACGGACTTCACGTCTCGGGGACTCGCCGGTCTGCAACACATGGGGGTCATCACCGATTCCGTGGAGCGCGATCTGAGTCGGCTCGCGGAGCAGGGAGTCCGCCCCGTGCAGCACGGGCGCACCGCCGCCGGGATGCGCTTCGCCTATGTGGATACCGACCACCACCCTGGCGGCATGGTGGAGCTCATCGAGGCGGGACCGAAGGGTCTGGCCTTTTTCGAGAAGATGCGTGAAGCGGCTCGTACGTGGGACGGGACGAAGCCTGTCCGCCCCGTCGGCTAGCGGCCATCCGGGTCTGGGGCGGCGCAACGCAGGCTTTCATCAAAAGTATCCCTGCGTGATCGAGTACACGGTGTTGCGCAAGGTGAGCAGGCGTGGGCCGAGATCGTGAATCAAGGCTTCGCGCGTCGTCTGCGCAATGCGTCCGCTGATGTTGAAGACGAAGATGCGCGAGCCATCGGCTGAGACCATCGGCACGCCGACAGCGAACAGATCGGGATTCCAATCGCCCAGCGAGAAGCAAAAGCCGTACTGCTGGTAATCCTGGCGAGCGCGCAAGATGCTGGTGCGGATTCTCGGCCACGAGTCGGGCGTGACTTCCTTTTCCAGCGCGGCCAGGCGGCGCTCGAACACCTTCTGCGGTCGCGCCACGACATCGGCGCGGCCGAGCGCGGTGAAGTTGTGGGGCACACGTTGCCCCGGCTCCAGCATCAGCGGCGAGGCATCGTCGCCCTGACAGATGTCGAGCAGGATCATGCGATTGCTGTTGGCCGAGGCCAGCATCACGGCGGACTGCGCATAGTCGGCCAGCTCACGCATCAGCGGATGCGCGATCGTGACGATGTTGTTGCCCTTGAGGAACGCATGGCCGAGCGACATCACGGCCGTGCCGAGCGCGTATTTTTCCTGTGCCGGCGAGTAGGTGAGAAAGCCGAGCGAGGTCAACGTGAACGTCAGGCGCGACACGGTCGGCTTTGGCAGGCCGGTCGCAACGGCGATCTCGGTGTTGCCGAGGTACTGAGTGCCGCGCTCGAAACAGCGCAGGATCGCAAGTCCTCGCGCGAGCGCGGTGACGAACTGTGGGTGCTCGGCGTTCGGTTGGTCGGAGCTGATCAGTTCGCTGCGCTGCTTGCCCATGGCGCTGTTTCAGGCGGTGCGGCGCAACTCGTTGCGCGCGATCGCGACGCGGTGCACTTCGTCGGGGCCATCGGCCAGGCGGAGGGAGCGCACCAGGGCGTACCCGTAGGCCAGCGGAAAGTCATTCGTGACGCCGGCGCCCCCATGGGCCTGGATCGCCCAGTCGAGGATCTTGCAAGCCACGTTCGGCGCGACCACCTTGATCATAGCGATCTCGTTGCGCGCGACCTTGTTGCCGACGGTGTCCATCATATAAGCCGCCTTCAGAGTGAGCAGACGCGCCTGTTCGATCATGATACGGGCCTCGGCGATGCGTTCGTGCCAGATCGAGTGCTCGCTGATCGGCTTGCCGAAGGCGATACGGGTCTTCAGACGTGCGCACATCAGCTCGAGCGCGCGCTCGGCCACGCCTATCGTGCGCATGCAGTGGTGGATGCGGCCGGGCCCGAGCCGGCCTTGCGCGATCTCGAAGCCGCGGCCTTCGCCGAGCAGAATGTTGTCGACAGGCACGCGCACGTCCTGCAAATCGATCTCCATGTGGCCGTGCGGCGCATCGTCGTAACCCAATACCGGCAGCTCGCGCAGGACTTTGATGCCGGGCGTGTTGGCCGGCACGAGAATCATCGATTGCTGCAAGTGCTTCGGCGCGGCTGGATCGGTTTTGCCCATCACGATGTACACGGCGCAGCGCGGATCGCCCCCGCCGGAGGAAAACCACTTGCGGCCATTGATGACGTAATCGTTGCCGTCGCGCCGGATCGAGCACTCGATATTCGTCGCGTCGGAGGAGGCCACGGCCGGCTCGGTCATCAGGAACGCCGAGCGGATCTCGCCGGCCAGCAGCGGCTCGAGCCAGCGATCCTTCTGTGCCTCGGTGCCGTAGCGTTCCAGCGTTTCCATGTTGCCGGTGTCCGGAGCGTTACAGTTGAACACCTCCGGCGCCCACGGGACGCGGCCCATGATCTCGCACAGCGGCGCGTATTCGAGATTGCTCAAGCCTTCCGGCGCTCGCGTGGAGCGTGGCAGGAAGAGATTCCACAGGCCGGCCTTGCGCGCGAGCGGTTTGAGCTCGTCAATCAGCTTCAAGGGCACCCAGGCATTGCCCGCGCGCCGGTTCGCGGCGATTTCCTCGAAGTAGCGCTGTTCGTTGGGATAGATGTGCTCGTCGAAGAATTGCGCCAGCCGCGTGCGCAGCGCTTCCACTTTCGGGGTATAGGAGAAGTTCATTGCAGTCTCGTCAAAAGGGGTGGCATGATATTCCACGATACGAAATCATCTCGACCGGAAATCACTGCAGATCCTATCGCTCAGAAAGCAGCCGTGGCAAGAGTTGATCTATAAAACAGCCGAAGTGCTCTTGTGCCGGACTCGTTCAATAATTAATCTGGTCCCCCTGTGGGTTATTTTGATTTCGTATTGTGAAATGAAATCTTCCGGGCCAAGTCTTCACGTATTGTTCGCCAAGGAAGCGCTCGATCCGGCGCGGCTTCGCGACAAGGTGGTGATCGCGATCGATATCCTGTTCGCCACGAGTACGCTCGCACATGTGCTGGCGGAGGGCGCGGCGGATGTGAGGCTCGCGTACGGCGAAGACGATGCGCACCAACTCGAGGTCGATGTCGAAAAGCCTCTGCTGGCCGGTGAATACAACGCGGACACGATAGCCGGATTTGCGCCGGCCACGCCGTTGGCCCTGGCTGAACACGGTGTGAGAGGCCGTAATCTGATCTATGCCTCCACGAATGGGACGGTCGCGTTGCTGCGCGCAGCGCCGGCGGCGCACGTCTATGCCGCTTCGCTCCTCAACGGCGCTGCGGTCGCACGCCACGTGGGAATTGCGCATCCGCAGGCTTCGGTGTTGCTCTTGTGCGCAGGATCGGCCGGTCGCTTCAATCTCGAGGATAGCTATGGCGCGGGCCATCTCGCCGCCCATCTCCTTGCGCATCGCAATTATTCCTGCACCGATGCAGCGTGGGCAGCCTTGCACATCCGCAGTGGACACGAACCCCTGGGCGTGTTGGCAGGGAGCCATATCGGCAGGATGATGTGCGCTCGCGGTCTATCGGACGAAGTGGCATTTGCGGCGCGCACGGATACGCTGGACGTGGTGCCGGTACTGGGCGAGCGGCAGCGGATTTGGAGTGTGACATGAACCCGACCGAGGCAGCCGGGCCGGCAGCGGGCGATATCGACTTCGCTTCCCTGGAGCGGTATCTGGCAGAACGGATTGCCGGCTTTGCCGGCCCGATCCACGCCGAGCGTTGTGGCGGCGGCCGTTCGAATCCGACTTATGTGCTGCGCACGCCGGGGAAGAGCTATGTGATGCGCACCAAGCCCGGACCGCAGGCGAAACTGCTGCCCTCCGCACATGCGATCGAGCGCGAGTTCCGCGTGCAGGCGGCGCTCGCCGGCAGCGCGGTGCCCGTGGCGAAGATGTATTGCCTGTGTACCGATGAGTCGGTGATCGGACGGGCATTCTACGTGATGGAGCATGTCGAAGGCCGCGTACTGTGGGATCAGTCGCTGCCCGGCATGACACCCGCTGAGCGCACCGCGATCTACGATGAGCTCAATCGCGTGATCGCCGCGTTGCACACCGTCGACTACGCTGCGCTCGGACTTGCGGACTACGGCAAGCCGGGCAACTATTTCGCGCGCCAGGTCGATCGCTGGACCAAGCAGTACCGCGCCAGCGAAACCGGGCGCATCGAGGCGATGGAAAAGCTGATCGACTGGCTGCCGCAGCACATTCCCGCCGATGGGGGCGACTGGGTGACGATCGTGCACGGCGATTACCGTCTCGACAACGTGATCTTCCACCCGACCGAGCCCCGTATCCTCGCGGTGATCGATTGGGAGCTGTCCACGCTGGGCCACCCGCTGGCCGATTTCGCCTATCACCTGATGAGCTGGCACATGCCGCAGGGGACCTTCCGCGGCTTGCGGGGACACGACCTGGCCGCGCTCGGCATTCCGGACGAGAAGTCGTACAAGGAGATGTACCGGCGGCGCGTGAAGCGGCCGCTCGGCGACAACTGGAATTTCTACCTGGCCTATAACCTGTTCCGCATGGCAGCGATTCTGCAAGGTATTGCCAAGCGGGCACGCGAGGGTCTGTCCAGCCACGCGCAGGACGGCGAGTTCGGCGATAAAGCGCCCATGCTGGCGCAAATCGGCTGGCAATTCGCGCAGCGTGTCGACTAGGAGCCTGTCTGACTAATGATCGCCGTAGCGAGGGCGTCCCCCATCGAGCAGATTTTTGCGATCGTTTTCCGCACATAGTGGGGCCGATGTAAGGAAAACGATCGCAGAAAGATGCCGATGGGGGGCGGCCGCAGTAGGCGCATCGTTAGTCAGACAGGCTCCTAGGAAGGCGTTGGCACACAGGCGAGGCACCATGGCTCCCGCAAGATCACTCTTCAGTCTGGATGGTAGAACCGCGCTGATCACCGGCGGGTCGCGCGGACTCGGGTTACAGATCGCCGAGGCGATCGGTAGCTACGGCGCACGCGTGTTGATTTCGGCACGCAAGGCTGATGAGCTGGAACACGCTGCGGCGCATTTGAAAAGCCAGGGAATCAACGCCGAGTGGATCGTGGCCGACAGCGGCAAGGAGGAGGGTGTCGTCGCACTTGCCGACGCCGCGCTGCAGCGACTGGGCCGCGTCGATATCCTTGTGAATAACGCTGGCGCCACCTGGGGCGCGCCGGCCGAGGATTATCCGACAGCGGCCTGGGATAAGGTGTTCAACTTGAACGTGCGAGGCATGTTTCTACTGTCGCAACAGATCGGCCGGCGCTCGATGATTCCTCAGCACTACGGCCGCATTCTCAATGTCGCCTCGATTGCCGGACTGAGTGGTAATCCGCCGGGGCCCATGAAGACCGTAGCTTACAATTCGAGCAAGGCTGCCGCGATCAACTTCACACGTGCGCTGGCCGGTGAGTGGGGCGTATACGGCATCACGGTCAACGCAATAGCGCCCGGCTTTTTTCCGACGAAGATGTCTGGCGAGCTGATGGATGCCTTGGGCGAGGAAGCTCGCAAGCGCGTGCCACTGCAACGCTGGGGCGATGACGAGGATCTGAAAGGCGCCGCTGTGCTGTTCGCCTCGGACGCCGGTAAACACATCACAGGGCAGGTGCTCGCCGTGGACGGCGGGGCCAGCGCGGTGCACGGCTGAGGAACGTATTGTACGCAGAACTGGACTCTCGGCCTCGATCCTTAGGCCGGCCGCTCGGCGCTGAACCGTGCAGCCGCCCGACGCTGAACCACACACGGTGGTATCAGCGTGAATATGACGCACCAACATCCACGCGATTCACCGCGTGCTGTCGGACGTCGACTGACGACGCTCGCAGATCCTCTGACAGCTGATTTTTCTCGCCAAAAAATCATACCCATCTCTTGCAGGACAACCACTGCAGGGAGCATCCTTCAGAAAATCTGCACGAACGCACAACTTGTTGTGATATGCCGACACAAACAGTACCGGTAGCCTGTTCCTCGACAACATTCGGACGGCGAGGATCCTGCGAATGGAAGCGGTTGCCATGGATAAGCTGATCGAGAAGGGCGAGGCCAGTCTCCAACTCGCGCAGGCCATTGGGGAAGCCCTCGATATCACCCTCAAGGCGGCGAACTTCATCACGGTGCCGGTGCTGGACGCTCGCTTCACGCAGTTCGAAGCAAAGATGGAAGCCCGCTTCGGCGCCATCGAGAAGACTATGGAAGCTCGCTTCAGCGTCTTCGAAAGGACGATGGAAGCTCGCTTCGGCGCCATCGAAAAGACAATGGAAGCTCGCTTCGGCGTCGCCGAGAGGACGATGGAAATCCGTTTCGGCGGCCTGGAAAGGGCGCTCGAGACCACCAAGGCCTGGGCAGTCCTTCTCTATGCGGGGCTGGCTATCGTCTTTTTCGGCGCCCTCACCGTCGATCACCGCTGGCTCATCAGCCGGCAGGATCAGGTCATGGTCCGAATCGATGCCCGCTTCGCGCAGGAGGAAGCCCGCACCGACAAGCTCATTGCAGCGGAGCAGGCCCGAACCGACCGACTCATCGCGCAACAGCAAGCGCACACCGATCAGGTCGAGGCCCGACTGGACACGAAGCTCGATCAGCTGCGCGCGCTCCTCATGAGCGACTCACGAAAGCCGGGCCGTGCGGCCCGGTTTTCAACGAGCCCGTAGGGTGGTTCGCCGCCGACGCACGCTAGCCTCGATTCCCACGAGGCCCATTGCAGCTAACGTCGGCGAGGCGCAGCGCCGTTGATTGAACCGTAGACACCACGGTACTCACGGGCAGCTCGGGGCCCGTTGATCTCGTCGAGTGATCAGGGTTGGATAGCCTCCAGTGCGGTTTGGAGGCCCTTGGCGCGTCGAGAATGCAAACGCGATTTTTGGCCGACGCAGACGCTCGTCTGGATGGATCGCCGACGCTCATCGCCAGCTGAGCACATTAACCGACATTCATCTGTACGCGTTTCTCCTTATGTGTTGGCATGGAGCGTTTGCATACATTGCACAGGTTGAAGTTGACGCACTATAAACGCCTTGGCTGCCCTACACAACGCAGAAAGGCTCGAGCTGCGGCATTGGAGCGATAAGCTCTTCAGCTTTAGGACGACGCGCGCTGCGGGCTCGGTTCGATAACGGGCAATTCATGATGCGCGTGACATACCTCGGACTGGAGACTCGCATCGAGGCCTCATCGCCTCAGGACAATGGAGGGTCATCTGGCTCGGTTCGCCAACGCGAGACTCGTCTGGAAAAGACGTCGACTGGCGCGTTCGGCCAGCGAGAGCGCTTGTTTCATGACTTCCTCTTCCTCGGATCGTCCGGCGATGTCCGAATAGCGCTCGAAGGCCTCCTCGAGAAGACGCCGCCCGCCGACAATGTTCGGCTGACCGGACGCGGTGAGGTCTGGAAAACTCCTCCCGATCCGCTTGGCCGCTTGACGCGCGCAGTCCTCCTCGTCTTCTGCTGCCGCGGTGAACGCAGCGCTGCCGGCGTCCTCCTGACTCTGCAGCATCTCGGCCAATGCCCGGTGATAGCGCGCGGCCCGTGCCTCGGTTTCCAAACAAAAGGACCACAGAACGGTCACGTTTTGCGGAAGCTGCGGGAGCGGGCCGGGGGCTCCAAATCTCTCGGCGCGATAGGCTTTTCGCCGCTCGCGACGCAACAGGTCCGCGTGCGCCAGTTCTTCCTTGGCCATCTCCTCGGCGAGCCTCTGGACGGATTCGTTTGGCGCCGTGGCCGCAAGATAGCTGTAGAAGGTGAAGGCGCGAGTTTCGTTGCGGACCGCAATGGCCAAGGCGCGATAGGGTGTCAGCAGGCTGGACTCGCCGGCTTCGGCATCAAAATTCTCCGGCACTTCCTGTTGAGCAAGGTCCGACGTGGACATTTCGTACGAGCCTTGCGCGGCACGTTCGACAATGTGTGCGGCGTGCTTCTCCTCGATGGATGCCAGGAAGTCGAAGAGGGCCGCCAGGCGCGTCTCGTTGCGAAGCCGCATGCTGGAGGCCAGCTCGAGGTAACGTCGCACGGCTTCCTTCTCCAGCGCGCGTGCCAACGACAACAAAGCCTCCGGCGACTCGACCGGTGCCGGCATGAATTTCAGTGCTGGGGTCCTGGGGCGGTCTCGCATGGGGAGCAGTCTCGCGGATCGATTCAGCAACCTCATCGCCCACGCCGGGGGAGGAAGTGCGCGTCCGGCGTTACATTTCGCGGTGCCACCGGAGATTTGTCAATGCCCGGCCGCAGGCGCAGCGCCGGGCCTGGAATGAAAATTGCTAGCGGTCGCGTCCGTTTTACCATCCCGCTCCACATCAGACGGACGGGTCGCGTAAAGAAGCAGGGCAAGCAGCAGGAAGGTCGCTCTTGAGTATTGCTCATAGGCTGACGCGTTCGGCAGTCGCGATGCGCTCTTTTTCGCTCTGTGCGCTCGCTCTTTTGCTCGGTTTCCTGCCTCCCGTTGCCGATGCTCAAAGCCGGCTCGCGCAATTTCTGCCGAAACTCACACCCACTGAGATTTTTCCCGGTGCCGACCGGTTTGGCCCGATCGAAGGTCGACCGCCTACCGCAGCCGTTTTCGCCGCAGACCGGCAGGTGGGCTACGTGTATCTCAACTCGGACATCGTCAACGCGGCCGGTTACTCGGGCAAGCCCATCGACATCGTGATTGCGCTCTCGTTGGATGGGAGAATCGCGGGGGCCAAGCTCGTGGAGCATCACGAGCCCATCGTACTGATCGGCATTGCTCCGGCCAAGATCGACAATTTCATTCACGGCTATGTCGGACGTAACTTTGCCGACACCCCGCTCGCGACTCACGCCGGTGCCCCGGTCGATGTCGTCAGTGGTGCGACCGTGAGCGCGATGGTGATCGGAGACAGCATTACCCGCTCCTCGATCGCGGTTGCGCGCTTGCGCCACATTGGGCTCGTAGGGCAGCGCGGGACGCAAGACGGCGGGCAACCGGTCCGGACGGTGGATGAGACGAAATCCAGTGTGGAGAGTTGGGCCGCGCTCGTCGCGGACGGCTCGGTCCGACGGCTGCACCTGAGCGTTGCGGACATCAACCACGCCTTCGAGCGCTCAGCCAACCAGGAGGCCGTGCAGCATCCGGAAGCTGGCGATGCGGATGATACGTTCATCGATCTGTACGTCGCTGACGTCGGCGTGCCATCGATTGGACGGAGCTTGCTCGGGGATGCGGGCTGGAGTCAACTGCACTCGCAGCTCATGCCCGGGCAGCAGGCTCTGCTGATTGGTGGGGAGGGAATTTACTCCTTCAAGGGGTCGGGCTATGTGCGCGGCGGGATCTTCGATCGCATAGAGGTGATCCAAGGCGAGAACAGCATCCGATTTCACGACCGTGACCAACAAAGGATCCAGGATCTCGCAGCCTCCGGTGCCCCCCGCCTGAATGAGATCAGCCTGTTCACCGTCCCACAGGACATGGCGTTCGATCCTGCCGAGCCCTGGCGCCTGCAACTGCTCGTGCAGCGGGCCATTGGTGCTCGCGACAAGGCGTTCCTCACCTTCGATGTGAACTACGCGCTGCCGGGGAAATATCTCACCGGGGCGCCCGGTACGGCACCTGAGATCGCCTCGAGTCCAACCGGCGCTGATGCACGGACGATTGCCAACGAGCAGCAAGCGCAGCTCACCGCGGAGCGTGAGTCTCTTGCCGCGCCCATCTGGAAGCGCCTGTGGCGGACCAAACTGCCGCAGATCGTCGTATTGGTGGTGTCCTTGCTGATCCTGGCGGGGGTATTCTTTTTTCAGGACTGGCTGGTGCGCCGGCCCGTCCTCTACGATCGCTTCCGGCTCCTGTACCTCGCCTTTACGCTCGTCTGGTTGGGTTGGTACGCGAAAGCGCAACTCTCGGTCGTCAACGTGTTGACCTTCGTGAATGCGCTGCGGACGGATTTCCGCTGGGAATATTTCCTGATGGAGCCGCTGATCTTCATTCTCTGGGCCGCCACGGCGACTTCGATCCTGTTCTGGAATCGCGGCGCCTTCTGTGGCTGGCTCTGTCCCTTTGGCGCGCTTCAGGAGTTGCTCAACCGGGGCGCGCGCGCGCTGCGCCTGCCCCAGGTCGGCGCTCGCTGTCGTTACGGTACTTGGCGCGGTGGCCGGCAGTCACGGGTGGTTGTTTTGAGGGCCGCCGTGCGCATTACACGAACGATGGCAGACCCCGCCTCCGGTGCAGCATTTGATCCGCAGGACGCGGCAGAGTCTTGCGAATGACTTCGGCACTATGGAATTACGGTTTTCGTCCCTTCTTTCTCGCCGCCGGCCTGTCGGCGGCACTGCTGATCCCGTGGTGGGCGGGAGCATTCGCCTGGGGCGTTGCGTTGGGCAGCCACTGGCCGCCGCTGCTGTGGCATGGGCACGAGATGCTGTTCGGTTTCATCACGGCCGCCATTGCGGGGTTCCTCCTCACGGCCGTACCGAGTTGGACGGGAGCGCGCGGATTTGCGGGCCGGCCGCTTCAACTCGTTGCGGCCGTGTGGCTGTTCGGGCGCATCCTGATCGCAACCTCCGTCCTCTGGCCACGCTCGCTCGTGGCCGGGGTCGATCTGATATTTCTCCCGTCACTGGCGGGCTTGGTGCTGCCCCCGTTGGCGCGGGCGCGCAATCGCAACACGCCGCTGCTTGCGGTGCTGACCGCCCTTTGGGCGACGAATGTTGCATTCTACTGGGGACTGTTTCGCGGAGATGGGCAGCTTTCGCTCCATGCGCTGACCGTGGGCATCGATATCGTGCTCGTGCTCGTGACCGTCATTGGCGGGCGAATCATTCCCGCTTTCACGAGCGCCGCTTTCAAACAGCGTGGCATCGCGGGCACGATTCACACGTGGCGCGGCGTGACTCCAGCGGCGATCGGTGTGATGCTCATTCTCACGATCGTGGACCTGTGGCGGCCCGACACTCCGGGTGCCGGGGTAATCGCTGCCGCGGCGGCGCTGATCCAGGCCGTGAGGATTGCGCAGTGGCAGGGACTGCGGACTGTGCGAATGCCGATCGTCTGGGTACTCCACCTTGGTTATCTCTGGTTGCCGGTGGGACTGGCGCTCAAAGCCCTGGCGCTGCTCGGAGGAGTGTCGTTCGCCGCGTTCTATCTCCACGCGCTCACGATCGGCGCGGCAACCACCATGATTGTCGCTGTGATGACTCGAGCTTCGCTCGGCCATACCGGCCGCGCATTGATCGTTGCGCGGCCTACCGTATATGCCTACGGCTTCCTGACGGCGGCCGTGATCGCTCGGGTGTTTGGACCGGCCTCGTTGCCGCTCTCCTATCCCGCAGTCATTGTGCTCGCGGCCATTCTATGGACCGTCGCGTTCGTGCTCTTTTTGCGCGTGTATGCGCCGATCCTGTGGAGCCCTCGTATGGATGGGAAGCCGGGCTGAGGGGCTGCAAGCGTACACCGCATCGAACCTGGCCCAACTGGGGCACCCAACGAGGAGATGATGATGAAGCTGATACCAACGAGCGTCGCTGCCGTGGCCATTCTGGCCAGCCCAGCATTGTTGCTGGTCTGCAGCCCTGCGGTCGCCGCGGGTGATGCCTGCAAGCTGGAGATCACCGGCAATGACCAGATGCAGTATGACAAGAAGGAGCTGGATGCTCCGGCCTCGTGCAAGGAGGTGACGGTGACACTGCATCACGCGGGCAAACTACCCGCCGCCGCAATGGGTCATAACTGGGTACTGGTGAACTCACCGGACCTCAGCGCGGTAGCCAATGCCGGTATGGGCGCGGGACTTGCGGGCGACTACGTTCCTCCGGGTGACAAACGCGTGCTGGCTCATACGAAAGTAGTAGGCGGTGGGCAGACCACGAGCGTCACCTTCTCGACCGCAGGCCTGAAAGCGGGCGGGGACTACACCTACCTGTGTACGTTCCCCGGACACAACGCGCTGATGCGCGGCAAGTTCAAGTTCGGCTGACGCAGGCGACAGGACATGTTGGCGGTCGCTCCTCGGCCGCCTCCGGAGTGAGATT
>DASZVD010000062.1:0-8717 GCA_035547375.1 Steroidobacteraceae bacterium | reverse complement strand
GCCCCCGGGGGAACGTAATCTATACCGTCCTGCGTAACGTCATGACTGCCGTGGAAGTGGATGTTGTGGAGCTCAGAAGTCAGATTCTTCAGCTCGATTCGCAAAGAATCTCCCTCAGTGGCACGGATGATCGGCCCGGGAACACCGCCTCCGTACGTCCAGACTCGCACGTTACGGCCGTCGGCAACCTCGAGTGTCGTTTCGATAATGGAGAGCCCGACAGTCTGAGCTCGACGGCCGGTGCGCGGCGGCGGCGAATGAAGCCCATCTCTTGCCCCCGCGGGCAGATAGGATGGTGGCCCGAATGCCGACCCATAGGAGGATCTCGACATATCCATGCCGGCCTTGGGAGGCGCCACGGCCGGCGACGAGACGCAGTCACTTCCCGACAATCCATTGCCGGCACTGGGAGCCTTCCTGCCGCGGCGCTCCAGCGGGATCGCGCCGGCGAGAAAGCCCAGCGCGCCGCCCAATGTGCACCACCGGAATGCCTGCCTCCTGTCCACGCCCTCAGCCGCTCGATATTGCGAGAGCCAGCGCGAGCACCGCCGCATAGACGGCTATGCCGCCGACCACTCCAATCAACCTGGCTGCGCGCGACAGCCGCGCTCCTCCGGCGAACAGGTAGAGCAACGGTCCCAGGAATGGCAGGAGAAAGATCGTCGCCGTCCATCCCCAGATCTTTGCGGCACCCAGCTCGCCGCGTTGTCCCAGGTCATGGAGGGCGAGAGTCGACCACATTACGTAGAGAAGAACCGGGATCAGATAACCATACAGGCCCGTGAGCATCTGCAAGGTCGATGGTGATGAGTTCATGAGGTCTCCGTTCAAAGGATCGCGGCCAGGGATTCAACTCAGCGCCTTGGGACCGAGCGGGCCGCCGCCGAGCCACACAGCGCCGATGACAGCAACGAGCCAGATGAGTGCTCCGGCGATGACGACGGCCAGCCGAGCGGCACGCCCTTCGGGCTCCCTGCGCGTGGTCAGATAGAAAGCTCCGCCGAGGAGCGGGATCGCGAGCAGGACTGCCGACCATCCGACCTTGCGCCCCGCGGCGGTATCCTTGGAGAGGCTCAGGATCGACAGAATGATCCAGGCGGCGCTCAGCAGTATCGGCAGCAGATACAAATAGATGACGTACCAGACCTGAAACACAGTCACGGGCAGGATCGTGGAGAACAGAGAGGGCGGCAGACGTGCGCTACGCTTTCCCCCCGGCCCGGGCGTCTTGATGGATTCGATGGCGAAGTGATGATCCTGAAAGGCATGGACGGCCGGAACGACCGCAGCCGCGGCGCCGCCGGGCATGTTCGGCTGCGGCCCTGGAATCGGGCGGGTGCGGTAGTCCGAGAGTGTGAAGCGCCCGGCTCTTATCTGCGCGATCGAGCCGAAGAAGGCCAGATCGCTCGATAGATCCGCGCCCAGCGGGAGCCGCCAGCCGCCGCAACGGTTGAGCAACTGCAAGCCCCACGGCAAGGAAGACAGGTGCGAGTTGTCCTCGAAGCAGCTGCCAATGGAGCCCAGGCCGCCCTCGGCGAGGTCCGCGCGCCCCGAATTCACTATGGTGTTCCCCTTGATGACGTGATTCATCGAAGGCCAGTAGTGCCGGTCCAGCAGGGGCAGGATCACAATGCCATGGTTACGGCTGTTCTCGATGTAATTGCGCTCCACGCGATCCGCGCGGGTCCCGGCCAGAACGATGCCATTTCCAACCAATGTCTCGGTCGCGTAGAAACCCGCGGCTTCGCTCTTCGTCCCGCTGTCCGTAATCGTATTGCCCACTATCACGGTGTCGTGTCCCGGCGGATACAACTCGATATCGAAGGTCGTCGTGCCTATTCCCGACCGGTTGTGCGCGAATCGTGAGTTGATGACGTACATCGAGCCGCTGGAGTTGGTTCCGGAATACCCCAGCCCGCTGTATTCCCCCGTGACGTCATCGAGAACGACCCGGCAAGGGTCGCATTGCCCCACGTAGAAGCTCGAGTCCGGCGAGCCGCTCGCATAAGAATGCTCGAAGACGCCGTCGGTCGCTCCGAAAGCGTATATGCCGTAGTCGCCGTTGTCATAGGCGGTCAGATACGAGCCGCGGAATCCGCGCACGCCCGTCCAATAGAACCCGTTCAGTGTGTAGTAACGGGCGGTCATGTTCTCGATCACGACACCGTCCGCGACGACCATCATTCCGGTACCCAGGAGGAACTTGCCGTCCAGAATGACCGAGTTTCGGTCCACGCCGCGCACGGTGATGGAAGGCACGGTGATGAACACCGCCTCGACGTAAACCCCCGGATCGACGAGGACCAGGTCCCCGGGATTCGCCGCATCCACCGCATTCTGGATCGTCGGGTACTCCTTGGGCACATGAAGGGTCTTACCCGAGCTGTGCTCCACCGGTGCAAGCGTTCCGCGTCCGCCGGTTTGTGGCGTGTAAGTGACATCGCCCACGACGACCACCCCCACCATGCCGTACTTGGCATCGGGGGTCCCGTGGTATGTGCAGTAGTAGGGATAAACGCCCTGCGTCTTGAAGACGATCTCGGTCGCGGACTCCGGCGGCATCCGCAGGTTGCCGAACGTCGACTCGGTGGACCACGATTTGTCCGCGGCAACGGCGTTATGATCGTTTCGCCCGGCGTTGTGAAACAGAATCGATCCGCCGACCGGAATGCGGGCAACGGCCGGAGAGAAGCTGTTGTCCGCCATCGCGACGAGGATCGTGCCCGTGGGATGGGCTTCCTTCTTCGCGCAGCTCGTGACACACCCCAACGCCAGAGCGATGCACGCCACCAGCAGGCCGGGAACCTTTCGCAAAGCGCTACTATTCATTTGGCGAGACTCCCGTCAGGCTCAGAACGACTGCCGGACTTCGAGCCCCACGGTCCGCGGCTGGTTCACGAACAGCCGCGGCCGGCCCGGCACCTCCGCCGCGATGGAGCGATTGTCGCCCAGGTTGGTGAGCTCGTCGGCCAGGTTCTTCCCAACGAAGGCCACCTCGAAGCCGCCGCGCTGCAGGGCGAGACGAGCGTTGATCAGTCGATAGGATGGGCGCTCCCGGGGAGTGCTCGGATCGTTGTTGCCGCTGTAACTGCGCCCGATGTAGGACCAGTCGGCCCCACCGACAAACAGCCAGTCGCCGGACAGAGCGACGTGGTACGTAGCCGCGGCGTTCGCCGTCCAGTCGGGCACGTTGTAGACCGGCGAGCCCACGGCCTGAGGGGAGAAGGCACTCGCCTTCGTGATCCTCGCATCCTGATAACCCACTCCCAGCGAGAGCTCCAGAGGCTGGAGCGGACGCGCACGGACCTCGAGCTCGCCCCCTTTGCTCGTCGCCGCCCCTGCGTTGGCCGTGTACTGGAATCCGCACGACAGCAGTATCTCCTGCTGGATGTTCTTCCAATCGATGTAGAAACCCGCCCCATCGACGGTTACCCGATGATCGAACCAGGACGTCTTGAAGCCGCCCTCGTAATTCCACAGCGAGTCGGAATGAAAGCTGCGCGTTTGCTCAAGAGTGATATTCGGATTCAGAGCATGCAACGCCGCGACGCAATCCGTAGTCGTCCCGGCCGCGCCGGCCGGCACCGCGGGAACCAGCCCGCCCGGCCGGAAGCCCTTGGAGGCGACGCCGTAGAGCATCTTGTCGGCGTCCAGGTGATAGTCCAACTCGAGCTTCGGATTGACACCGCTCTCCTTGGAGGTGCCCTGTGGACTCACTACGGCCGGCCCGCCGCCGGTCACCAGGCCTTCCTCGTAGCCCGCCGAAGTCGTCTTGACGGAATACCAGCGCAGGCCGGCGGTCGCCTTCAGGGCGTCGAAGAACGTATAGCTGACGTTGCCGAACAGCGCCGGCTCCTTGATATCGGTGTGGAAGTCGGACTTGAACACCAGGTCCGGATATCCCGGCGTCAACTCGCCGTTGCCGGGTCCGAGCAGTGTTGCGTCGAGTCCGGCCGCGGTCGCCCCTGGATATTCCCCCGCGTAGGGAAGCCGGCCGTGAAAGTCGGAAAAGAAAGCCCCGGCGACGAACTGCACCGGACCTTTGAGGCTCGAGGCCCAGCGCACCTCCTGAACGAAGCGCTGGTAGTTCTTGATCTCCTCGATGGGTGCGGGCACGGGCGTGCCGCCGGCCCCGCTGGTCACCGCGGCGTAGATGAATTCCGACTCGTTCTCCGTCTCATCCACGCGTCGATCGAAATAGGCCGTGGAGGAAACGAGCTCGCCGACAGCGGTGCTCCATTTCACGCCGAGTGAATACAGGTCCCACTTGTCATAGCCGCCTTCGGGCGTATTGAACAGGCGAGCCTGCGTGAGAGTCCGCGGCTCCATCTCGGCCGGGACATTCACGGCACCCGACGGAACCGGAAATCCCCAGCCGTTCCCCGGCATCGTGTTGTAATCCGCCATCGGAAAGCCATCGAGGTCGGTACGCTGTACCATCATGCGTGGCGTAATGGTGAGGTCATCGGTCGCCTTGATCGCGAGACTGATGGCGCCTCCGTAGGTGTTCGTTGCACCCACGTTCGAAACCGTCGTGACACCGGTAGTCGACAGCGGGAAACAGGTCACACCGGCCGTGGCCGGGTTCGTGCAGTAGCTGCGTTTGAAGTACCCCGCCTCCGCATCGTAAAAACCGCTGGCGCGCAGAGCAACGGTGTCCTTGATCAGCGGAATGTTGACTACGGCATCGCCGGTGTAGTTTCCCTTGTCCGTGTGGGCGGTGGAGCTTCCGGCCGCGTGCACCGAGCCCGAAACGTTCTCGAAGTCAGCCTGCTTCGTGATGATCCGAACCGTGCCGCCCATCGAGCGGGCACCATAGAGGTCGCCCTGAGGACCGCGCAGCACTTCGATGTGATCAATGTCCAGCACGCGCGGATCCAGCGAATCCGGCAACGGTGTCTCATCGATGTACATCGCGGTGACGTTGTCGCCTGAAATGCCGCGTATGGAAATGGTTCGCGCCGTGCCCACGCCGTCGCCGGTGGCGGCGAATGCAAGATTCGGTACCTTCGTGGCGTAATCGAAGAAGGTGTTGATCGCCTTGTCCTGCAACTGTGCGCTGCCGAAGGTCGTAATGGACAGCGGCACGGATTGCTGGGACTCCGAGCGCTTCTCGGCCGTCACCACGACTTCGGCCAGCGCGTCCGAGCCGGTGCTTTCCACCGCCGCCGGAGCGCGGCCTGTCGCCATGCAAGCCAACGCACTCAATGGCAGCCCGAACCAACGGAACTGATTTCTCACCCCAAGGACCTCCCCACGATTGTATTGATCGAAGACGCCGCCGCAGGTCTCCCGGCGGTCGCCGCCGACCTTTCTTGTCGCGCAGCACCGAAGTCCGGCGCTCGCATTCTCGGCAGCTCTCGCCATCAATATGAGGCTTCCTCATATTTTTTGTCAAGGCCGAAAAGGAGGCGGCGCTTGCCGATGCCGGACAACTTCCGGCAGTCGGCGCGAGCGAATCAGCGGCTGTTTGAAGTGACCGTCGCGGCGCCTACCAGGCGCGACTCAGCGCCGCGGCCTCGGCGCTGAATCCGAGCTCGCGAATTGCGACCTCGGTGATTTCGCGAATGAGCACGAGCGCGCGCGGCTCACTCAATGAGATGGCGCGGAGAAGCACAGCGTCAGCCATCTCGTTGATCACGACAGCTCGAACCCTGAGCGTTTCCGACGCGATGGGTGATCCGCTGTTCGCCGCCATGCGATAAAGCAGATCGCTGTAGAATTCATTGTCCTCGTTGTGCAGACGGCGAATCTCCCTGTCGACCTGCATTCCACCCCAAACGTCGTGCATCAACGGATCGCCGCGGACGCCGAGATAGATGGTCATCATCATCTCTTTCAAGGCTCTTGCGAACGCGCCGGGAGAAGTCGCGTCATCGAGAGCCTTCATCGCCGGCGCGTGGTACTTCTGGAGCCGATCGAGATAGAGCCGATGGATGAGCGCGCTTTTGTTCGGGAAGAACTGATAGAGCGACCCGATCGGAATCCCGGCCGATTCCGCGACAGCGCTCATGGTGGTCCCGATGACACCGTGACGCTCGATCAGCTTGGAGACGGACTCGAGAATCCGGGAAACCCGGGCCTTGCTGCGGGCCTGTTTGGGAGTCTTACCGGGGTGTCCCGCTCCCGAGAGGGTGGGAGGCACAGTGGTGAGCCTATTCGATCTCACCGGCAGACGCGCGTGTCTGCCTTTAGTGGAAGGACGAGCCGGACTCATGCGGATAACTCCATTGAACTCGAGAGCAGCGTGGAGGCGCGGCGCCTCTGTTTCCGAGTACTGCTCCCGGAGCGCGTCTTCGTTCCGATCGACGCGCGTACTTATGCTACTCGAAATGCGAGCCCGTGCGGGCAGGTAGGACAAGAAGCGACAGCCCCCTCCTGCCATGCGCCTCCTGTCATGCGCCTCCTGCCCACCGCCCACTACCGGCCCACCTGCCGCTTGCCTTCTGCCGCCTGCCGCTGAAGTCCACTCTGGCCAACTCATCCCTTCTGCCGCAGCATCTGCGGTCCGGTAATGGTCGCTATGGTGCGCAGCTGCCGCCGACGGCGCAGTTGTGCCAGTCGCGGCGACCAGGACTCCGGCTCGCGCACCGGAGCCGTCAGTAAGGGGCCTCGCTTCAATCGGGTGCGCGCGGTCCGAGACTGGAAGGACGGCGGATACTCCAGAGCGGCCGAGCACACGGCGCACCATCGAGGCGGGGGCTGCAGCCGGTCGAGAATCATGAGGTTCTGACAAACGCCACAACAGTGCAACAAGATCTCCTCCGCACGAATCACCGAGCTCAGGAGCAGCACCCCGTGCTCGAGGGTGATCGTGGAGTTGGGATACTTGATCTTGAACGTTTCGAAGGCATCGCAGAGCGTCTCGCCTATTCGCACGCGATCGTTCGCGTGAGGCGGCACGGAGGCGAGCTTCAGAAGCCCCATGTGATGGTAGACCCGGGCCAGCTCGAGCGCCTCGTCACGTTGCTTCCGGGGACGCAACAGCAACTCGATACAGTGGGGCGCGCGGCCCCTCGGCCGGCGTTGCGCCGCGATGTCGAGATCGCGGAAATAGCTGTGATACAAACGGCGAACTCGCCTCGGCGTCACTCCAGTCCACCGGCATATGGTGCCCGAGCGGGCCTGCAGCCCGAGCATCCGCCACGCCAGGTCGCTGGCCCGTCGCTCCCGTCGGTACTGATCTTCCGTCTGCAGCATTGGCGCCTCCTCCTGTGGTCACTTCGTGTACCAGTTGTATCACGCACCCTCGCAGAGCCGCGACCGGTAATTGTGACCTTCGACAAACTGGCGCGCCGCCGTCGCCCGCGCCGGGGAGTCCGCTGAACGCCTGGTTAAATGCCACCTGGATGTAATGGAGCGAGCAAGGGTTTTTTCCTAACGAGACGCGCGTCACACGGCACCGTCCGCCTTTACATGCATCATTTGGCACACGATCGTGGGCTCGGATTATGTACAGTCGCCCCTCTCCACACGACGACGTTGGACCTGCATGAATCATCAAGAGTTGCGCGCCGCGGCGTTGTCAGCCGTCGCGCAGATCGTTACCCCGCTCGCCCGGCTGCTGCTCGATGCTGGCGTCAGTGCCAGGGATTTCCAGGAAATCGCTCGAATCGCGTTCATCGAGGCGGCATTGGCCAAGGGAGCCGCCAGCAATCCGCCCGATACCTCGGACTCGCACATTGGCGTGGTGACGGGCATGAGCCGCAGGGATGTCGCCGCCCTGCGCGCCCGCATGTCATCCAAGACACAGGACGAGCAGGAGATCGGGCGGCACCGCGCGGAGATCGTGCTCCAGGCGTGGGTGAGCGGCGACACGAATTTTCAGGTCGAGGGGGAGCCTGCCCGGCTGCCGATCCGGGGCCCGCACCGCTCCTTCTCCGCACTGGTGAAGAAACACAGCCCCGATCCCCGGCCGACGACCATTCTGCGGGATTTACTCCGGGTGAAGGCGGTCCGCTGCACGCCCGACGGACAGGTCGAGGTCATCCGCAAGGCCTATGCGCCGCAGACCTTCTCTCCGGAAGGGATCCGGGAAGTAGGCCAACAGTGCCACGAGCACCTCCAGAGCCTCATCCACAACCTGCACCACCCCCGACGCGCGGTCTATCAGAGACGCCTGATCAATCGCCGTCTCACCCGGAACCAGGCGGCGATCATTGCGAGAAACATTGTGATGACCATGGACGCCGCCATGGACTCCGTCGAGTCGGCATTGAGCGATCCGCCCCTTGACCAGTCGGATGTCTCTAACGTAGACAGTGTCTTGGGAGTGGGGCTCTACCTGATCCAGGAGCCCGCCGCGGGGGAGCCCGAGCTGTTGGGCAGGACCGCGGCAGAGCACCCCCCGAAGAAACGCCCCGCCGGGCGCAAGACGGCCGGCAGGGCGCGCAGGACCAGACACCGATAGCGGCAAGCGCCCGGCGCTTCGAGCGAGTACAGGTGGGGATAAAAGAAAGGACGCACCACCCCGCGGAACCGGACCCGCCGGGGGCGTTGATAGGCGACTGTCAGGCCATCCTGAGCGGCGTCGCCAACATTCTCGTGCGCTGCGGCTACTCTCCCGGCGCCATCGATCGGGAGATGGCCCGCATCTGTGGAGCGCTGGAGCCGCCGGATGAGCCCTTCGACCGGCGCAATCTCGAGTACGTCGCGCGCCTGCCCGATGTGATCGCGGACTGGAACGAGCTGCCCCGATTCGTCCAGGACGGCAAACC
>DASZVD010000061.1:0-9761 GCA_035547375.1 Steroidobacteraceae bacterium | reverse complement strand
GAAGACCCTCTCGAGGTCCTCCTTGGGAATGCCCATCCCGGTGTCCGAGATCTCGAATTCGGCGACCTCGCTGCGGTAGCGGATCGTCAGGCTGGCATGGCCGGTCTCCGTGTACTTGATGGCGTTCGAGAGGAGGTTGATCAGAATCTGCCGCAGGCGCTTTTGATCCGTGTGCACCTGGTCGGGGAGGTTGCCCGGCGGCCGGTAGCGGAACGCGATGCCCTTGGCCGCCGCCTGCAGGCGGAACATGTCGACGAGCTGGTCGAGGAATTCCGGCAGGCGCACCTTGTCGCGGTTCAGGCGCAGCAGGCCGTTCTCGATCCGCGAAATGTCGAGCAGGCCGTCCACGAGGTTGGTCAGGTGCTCGGAGCTGCGGCGGATGACGCGTGCCGCGTTTTCAGCCGGAATGTCCGCGCCGCGCTCCAGCAGCTGCGCGTAGCCGAAAATCGAGTTGAGCGGCGTGCGAATCTCGTGGCTGATGCCTACGACGTAACGCGTCTTGGCCACGTTGGCCGCCTCGGCAACCTCCTTGGCTCTCTGCAAGGCGGCGTCCGTGCGCTTGTGGGCCTCGATTTCCTCCATGAGCATGGCGGTCTGCCGGGCGGACTCCCGCTCCGCGGCGCGGCGGCTCTCGTGCGCGAGGACCATGAGCCAGGCACCGACGCCGGATAGCACGAGCAGGCACAGGAACACCAGCCACAGCGTCGTGCTGATGACCTCGCGGCCCGCGGGCGCCACGCCGCTGTACTGTCGATAGATGAACGAGAGGAGTAACACCACTGCGATGTTGAAGAACAGGAGCAGGCCCGCGAAATGGCCAGCACGGGTGTTGAGCGTCGCCGCCACGCGCGCGGGCAGCACTTTTCGCAGGAATGCGGCGAGCTGCTCGGCGGCGCGGCTGTTGGTCTTGCACATGTCGCGGCAACGTGCCTCGAGCGTGCAGCACAACGAGCAGATCGGCCCGGAGTAGGCGGGGCAGAGCGCGACGTCCCGCCGCTCGAAAGTGTTCTCGCAGATCGAGCAGCGGATCTCGGGAGCATCCGCGGGCAGGTCCGTGTCAGGCCGTGCGAGGTAGTAACGGCCGCGTGTCGCGAGGGCGATGAGCGGCGCGGTGACGAAAGCCGCCAGCAGTGCCACGAAGGGCGACAGAATCTGTGCCCCTGTGCCGAAGATTCCGAGGAAGGCCAGCGTGGAGGCGAGCACGGACACGGCCAGGGCACCCACGCCGACAGGATTGACGTCGTAGAGGTGTGCGCGCTTGAACTCGATGCCCTTCGGGCTCAGGCCCAGGGGCTTGTTGATGATCAGGTCGGCGACCAGGGCGCCGATCCAGCCGGCGGCGAAATTGGCATAAATGCGCAGGATGCCGTCGATGATGCGGAAGACGCCGATTTCCATCAGCAGCAGGGCGAGCACGACGTTGAAGACCAGCCAGACGACGCGGCCCGGATGGCTGTGCGTCAGGCGCGAGAAGAAGTTCGACCAGGCGATCGAGCCCGCGTAGGCGTTCGTGACATTGATCTTCAGCTGGCAGACGACCACGAACAGCCCGGCCAGCACCAGGGCCCAGGCCGGCGAACGGACCGTCTCCTCGAAGGCGACGAAGTACATGGTGCTGGGCTGGGACGCCTGCTCGAGCGCGATGCCATGGCGCAGGCACAGGAAGGCCAGGAACGATCCGGCCAGCAGCTTGAAGGCACCCAGCAGCACCCACCCCGGCCCGCAGCCGAGCAACGCCGCCCACCAGCCGACCTTGCTCGAGCGCTCGCGCAGCGGCAGGAAGCGCAGGTAATCGACCTGCTCGCCGATCTGCGGCAGCAGCGAGAGCAGCATGGAGGCCGCCGTGCCGAACAGCAGGAAGTCGAGCGAGCCGTCGGGGTGTCCTTGGCTGCCGGCATAGCCGGTCCAGGCGGCGAATTCCGCCCGGCCGCTGGTGGCGACGTACGCCACGGGCAGGAATTGCAGCGCCAGCCAGATCGGCTGGGTGGCCAGCTGCACCCGGCTGATGAGACTGATCCCGTAGAGGGCGATCGGAATGACCACGAGCGAGCTGATCACGTGCGCGACCGCCAGCGGAATGCCGAGCAGCATGTGAAGGGCCACTGACATGATGCTGGCTTCGATGGAGAACAGGAGGAACGTGAACGAGGCGTAGATCAGCGACGTCAGCGTCGAGCCCATGTAGCCGAAGCCCGCACCGCGCGTGAGGAGGTCGATGTCGACACCATAGCGCGCCGCGTAGTACGCGATGGGCAGGCCGATGAGAAACATCAGCACCGCGAAAGCGGCGATCGCCCACACGGCGTTCTGGAAACCGTAGGCGATCGTGATGGCGCCGCCGATCGCCTCGCAAGCCAGGAAGGCGACGGGCCCCAGGGCCGTGTTGCCGACGCGGAACGCGGATTTGCGGGCGCGGCCGGCGGTGTAGCGCAGTGCGTAGTCCTCGAGCGTCTGGCTCGCGACCCACTGATTGTATTGCCGCCGCTCGCGGACGATGCGTTGCCGCGTGATCATGCGTCCTTTACAGGCTCGACGGCAGCTCTCGCTCCGGCAGGCCGCCCGTCTCCACGATGAATCGCGCGATCTCGCGCACGCCTTGGCTCTTCTTCAGGTTGGTGAACACGAAGGGGCGTGTGCCCCTCATCTTGCGTGAATCGCGCTCCATCACCTCCAGCGAGGCTTCCACCAGGGGAGCGAGGTCGATCTTGTTGATGACCAGCAGGTCGGAGCGGGTGATGCCGGGGCCGCCCTTGCGCGGAATCTTGTCCCCGGCGGACACGTCGATGACATAAAGCGTCATGTCCGCGAGCTCGGGACTGAAGGTGGCCGCGAGATTGTCGCCGCCGCTCTCGATGAAAATGAGCTCGAGGCCCGGAAAGCGCTCGCTCATCTCGGCCACGGCCGCGAGGTTGATGCTGGCGTCTTCACGGATGGCCGTGTGCGGGCAGCCTCCCGTTTCGACCCCCATGATCCGCTCGGGGACGAGCGCACCTGCGCGAGTCAGGAATTGCGCGTCTTCCTTCGTGTAGATGTCGTTCGTGATGGCCGCCACGTCATAGCACTTCGACATCAGCTTGCAGAGCCGCTCGGTGAGAGCGGTCTTGCCCGAGCCCACGGGGCCGCCGATACCCACCCTCAAGGGGCCGGTCGTGGACTCGCGTGTGGCGGTCGGGGAGTGGTTCGCGGCTGCCGGAGTCATGAGCGGAAGAGCCTCGTATACTGGGTCTCGTGTTGGAGCGAGCACAGCTCGATCGCGGGAGCGGCCGTGCCGAGATCGTCCAGGTCCGCTGCCTGGGCGCTGCGGATGACGCCGGCGATCTCGGGCGCGAGTTGGGCTATGGCGATCTGGGCTTGTGTCTGTCCAAGGGGGATGAGCCGCGCACCTGCTGACACCAGGTTGGCTGCTACCGCATGGAGATAGGCGTGCAGCGCCGGTTCCAACGGAATCTGATGTGCGGCACAGGCTAGTGCGACGGCGACGCAGTGCGCTACGTGGCCACGGCCCTTGTGTCGCGCCGCGAAGGCGTCGAGGATCGGGTGGGGCCACGCCTTGCGCGTTACATCGAGGAAGGCAGCACCTTGCTGATGGCTCTCCAGCGCGGTTTCCGCGCTGCCCCGGAAAGCGGCGGCGAGCTCGGCGATGTCATCGAGCGCCGCGGGATTCCCGGCCGCGCGCCAGGTTTGTACGAAGAGTACGGTATCGATCCAGCCGCCTCCCCGGGTAATGACCGCCGACACGTAGTCCAGGAGACTCTGCAACGTCGTGACCGCGCCGGCTTCGACGGCCCATTCGAGGCCGTGGCTGTAGCTGAAGGCTCCTGTTGGGTAGCCTGGGGAAGACCAGGCGAGGAGACGATAGAGCGCCGGGTCAGTCATGGTCGTGCCGGGGGTCGTGGTGGTGATGCGCGTGGCCGTGCTCGTGCGTGTGGCCGTGCTCGGGGTCGTGCCCCTGGATCCGGTCGTGTGAATGACCGGCAGCCACGATGTTGGTGTTGTCGTAAGCCCCCGCTTCCGGAGTGAAGGGAGCATGGACGGGCTTTACCGTGGCGCCCAGCCCTTTCAGCATGTGAACGATGACCGCGTCATCCCGTATGAAAATCCGCTGCGGCTCGAGCTGCGCCGGCAGGTGACGGTTGCCGATGTGCCAGGCCAATCGCACCAGGGTGGCGGTGTCGGGGGCGGTGACCTCGACCAGTTCCTCCGGCGCGGCGTCGATGCCGATGATGCGGCCGTCTTCCAGCTTGAGTCCGTCGCCGGCGCGAAGGACCACGGCGCGCGGGAGATCGAGCAGGAAAGTCGTGCCGTTCACCGCGATATAGCGCAGGCGGCGGCGATGGCGCTCGTCATAGCTCAATACCAGCCGATCGCTGGCGGTCGCAGGTGGCCAACGGCCGGCGGGTATGACTTCAGTGGCACGGATCATGGCGGCTCAGAACAGGAAATACCGCTGCGCCATCGGTAACACCGTGGCGGGCGGGCAGGTGAGGAGTTGGCCGTCCGCCCGGACCTCGTAGGTCTCGGCATCCACCTCGATGTGGGGCGTGGCGGAATTGTGGATCATGCTGTGCTTGCCGATGCCGCCGCGGGTGTTGGCGACGGCTACCGCCGTGCGCTCGAGCCCGAGCCGCTGGGGTCCGCCGGCGTCGACGAATGCGCGACTGACGAAGAGCAGGGAGGAGCGCGCGGCGGCCTTGCCGAGACCGCCGAACATGGGGCGGTAGTGAATGGGCTGCGGTGTTGGAATACTGGCGTTCGGATCGCCCATGGGGGCCGCCGCGATGCTGCCGCCCTTGAGCACGAGATCGGGCTTCACGCCGAAGAATGCCGGCGACCAGATCACGAGGTCGGCGAACTTCCCCACCTCGACCGAGCCCACGTGCCGGGCGATGCCGTGGGCGATGGCGGGATTGATGGTGTACTTGGCGATGTAGCGGCGGGCGCGGAAGTTGTCACTGTCCGCGGCGTCGGGTTGCAGCGACCCACGCTGGCGCTTCATCTTGTCGGCCGTCTGCCAACAGCGGATCACCGTCTCGCCGATGCGCCCCATGGCCTGGCTGTCGGAGCTCATCATGGAGAAGGCGCCGAGGTCGTGCAGGATGTCTTCGGCCGCGATGGTCTCCTTGCGAATCCGGCTCTCGGCGAAGGCCACGTCCTCGGCAATGCGGGGGTCCAGGTGATGGCACACCATCAGCATGTCGAGGTGCTCGTCGAGCGTGTTGGCCGTATAGGGGCGGGTCGGGTTGGTGCTCGACGGCAGCACGTTCGGCAGCCCGCAGACACGGATGATGTCGGGCGCATGGCCGCCGCCGGCGCCTTCCGTATGGAAGGCATGGATGGTGCGGCCCTTGAACGCGGCGATGGTGCTCTCGACGAAGCCCGACTCGTTCAGGGTGTCGGTGTGGAGAGTGACCTGGATGTCCAGGGCGTCCGCCACGGACAGGCAACAGTCGATGGCCGCGGGTGTCGTGCCCCAGTCTTCGTGCAGTTTCAGGCCGCAGGCGCCGGCCTGCACCATTTCTTCGAGCGCAGCCGGCTCGCTGGCGTTGCCTTTGCCGAAGAAGCCGATGTTCATCGGCAGTGAATCGATCGACTCCAGCATGCGCGCAAGGTGCCACGAGCCGGGAGTACAGGTCGTGGCGAGCGTGCCGTGCGCGGGGCCCGTGCCGCCGCCGAGCATGGTCGTCATGCCCGCATACAGGGCGTGCTCGATCTGTTGGGGGCAGATGAAATGGATGTGCGCGTCGATGCCGCCCGCGGTGACGATCTTGCCTTCTCCGGCGATGATTTCGGTTCCGGGGCCGATGACGATGTCGACCGCCGGTTGCACATCAGGGTTGCCCGCCTTACCAATGCGGACGATGTGGCCTTCGCGGATGCCGATGTCGGCTTTCACGACACCCCAGTGATCGAGGATGACGGCGTTCGTGATGACAGTGTCGACGGCACCGGCGGCACGACTCGCCTGGCTTTGTCCCATGCCGTCGCGGATGACTTTGCCGCCACCGAACTTGACTTCCTCACCGTAGACGGTGCGATCCTCCTCTACGCGGATGAAGAGCTCGGTGTCGGCGAGCCGGATCCGGTCGCCGACGGTTGGGCCGTACATGGCGGCATAGGCGCGGCGGGTAATTTTCGTCGCCATGTCTTCACGGCTCCTTGGGCGCGCTCGGGGCGCCGCTCGCGGGTGGCGTGGCGCCCGCGTGTGGCGCCGAATCGAGCGCTCCCATGACCGCGCCGCGGAAGCCGATGACGCGGCGTGCTCCCGCGTACGGGACGAGATGGATCTCGCGACTCTGCCCGGGCTCGAAACGAATTGCCGTGCCCGACGGAATATCGAGCCGCATACCTCGCGCCTTGGGCCGGTCGAAGGCCAGCGCCGGGTTCACCTCGAAGAAGTGGTAATGGCTTCCTACCTGGACGGGGCGGTCGCCGGTGTTGGCAACCGTCAGCGTGATGGCGGCCCGACCCTCATTGAGAGTGATGTCGCCGTCCATCGTGAGTATTTCACCGGGAATCATGACGGGCCTCTAGCGAATGGGCTGATGAACGGTGACGAGCTTCGTCCCGTCGGGGAAGGTGGCCTCGACCTGGATGTCGTGAATCATCTCGGGCACGCCCTCCATGACCTGCTCACGAGTCAGCACCTGCGCTCCGGACTGCATCAGGTGCGCGACACTCAGCCCGTCTCGCGCGCCTTCCACCACCACGTCGGTAATGAGCGCTACCGCTTCCGGGTAGTTGAGCTTCACGCCACGCTCCAGGCGGCGTCGGGCGACCATCGCGGCCATCGCAACCAGGAGTTTGTCTTTTTCGCGGGGAGTGAGATTCATGCTAACAGTGCCATACACGTGGAAGTCGCGCCGGCAACGATGCCGCGGCCTGCCTGATCCCTGCGACCAGCCTCATGACGGTCGCGCGTAATTCGGTGGCGTCGTCGGTCATTATGCGCGCGACCATGATCCCGTCCAGCAGTGTGGCCCCGCACGGCAGCCCGCTCTGTCCGAGCAGTCGCCGGGCCTCGCCGATCTGCTGCGTTGCGTCGGCCGAAGCGTAGAGCACCGTAGCGCAAGCCACGTTATTCCCAAAGCTGAACGGCTGTACACGGAGCTTCCCGACATCGCCTTCCAGATGGAGGGCGTCCACCCAGACGAGCCGGCCGCCGCGCCGGATACGCCAGGCGTCGTGCAGGAGCCCGGTGTCAAAGCGCTCGCCCATGGCCGTCCTGCCAAACACTACGCTCTCGACCGCCAGCAGGCGCCCGCCCGGCGCGACTTCCGCGGTCAGGCCCCGTCGCAGACGCGAGCCTTCGAAAACAATGGTTTCCTGCGCCAGCCATTCCGCCCAGGCCCCGTCCCCCACACGCAGGTCGACTTCCACGATCGCATCGCCCGTATCGGGAAGAGCGCGGTAGATCTTCTCGGCGGCTTGCGTCGTGACCGTGGCTACCGCATTCGCGCCCACGTCCACTTTGACTCGCGTTCGGTCTCCGCCCGTCAGGCCCCCACTCGTGGTCAGCAGGACGCAATGTGGGGGTTCGTCCGCTTCCGGCGTCGGGAATAGCACACGGCACGGAGCGCGCTGGTAGAGATCCGCAAGTCGGGTCGGGCCGTCCACGCTGCGACGAAATGCGATGCGTGCCTCGCCGTCCAGGCGCTGATGTGCCTGCGCCACCGCGTTCACCCGAGTCGGCCGCTGTTGGAATACCACCCATGGGTTCTCATGATCGCATTCCCTCACGCCGCGCCGCCTACGTCAAATACCCCATATCCCTACGTCAAACGGCCCGTACCCGCAGCCGTGGCGCTTCCCTATCGTAAAGACAAACAGGCGTTGAGCCGACGGGGAGTAGTCAAAACATGAGATCGCACCAAATCGGGCAGCAGGCTGCCCGTTTCGCACCAACATTGTGCCGTCCCGGGGCGCAGCGCGGCCCGACGCTGGGGCTGGCGCTGCTGGGTGCCTGCGCGGCGGCGGCACCGCTGTCCGGCGCGCTCGCCGATGAGCTATCCCTTCCGCCCATTTCGGTCGGCGCGGGAGTGCGCACGGATTTTGAATATACGGATCCCAGCTCGGGCAAGAAGACCGACGACTTCAATCTCGACAGCATCCGGCTGTACGTCAACGGCAAGGTTACGGACCACATCAGCTTCATGTTCAACACCGAGTACGAGGGCAGTCCGCCGGCGGGCACGAATGCCCTGCAGGTCCTCGATGCCGTGGCGCAATTCTCCTGGGGCGACTCGCTGAACATCTGGGCGGGCCGGTTCCTGCCGCCCAGCGACCGGGCGAACCTTTATGGACCGTACTACGCCAACCAATGGGCTGTGTATCGCGACGGCGTGCAGGACGGCTATCCGTCGACCGCGGTCGGCCGTGACAACGGAGTTATGTACTGGGGCCAGTTCGGAATGTTCAAGGTCGCCGTGGGCGCATTCGATGTGCCCAGCACGGTGGGCACGTCGAACGTCGTGTCTTCCGCGCGCGTGATGGTGGATCTCTGGGACAAGGAGGCTGGCTACTACCTCAACGGCACTTACTACGGCGACAAGGACCTGCTGGCGATCGGTGTCGCGGGGCAGACCGAGGATGGCAACAAGGCGTATTCGGCGGATTTCCTGCTCGAGAAGAAGCTGCCGGGCCTGGGCGTCGTGAGCGTGGAGTCGGAGTACGCGAAGTACGACCACTTCGGCGGCTATGCAGGCGACACCAGCAACGGTTACTACGTCCTGGGAAGCTACTTGTTCCCCCAGGTGGTGGGCATCGGCCGGTTCCAGCCCCTCGTGAAATACGCACATGCGAAGTACGACTTCGACACGGGCCCGGCGCCAACGGACACGCAAAAGACGTATGACGTCGAGCTCAACTACATCATCAAACAGTTCAACGCACGGATCAGCCTCTACTACCTCGATGTGAAGTACGACCACGACATCGCCGGCATCGATCACAAGGTCGTGGGCCTCGGTCTACAGCTCCAGATGTGAACTCACGAATGCGCCACAGGGGAATCGAACACATGACATTCAAGAATACGTTGACGCGGACGTTGCCGTTGCTCTGCGGCCTGGCAATGACCGCCGTGGTCCATGCGGCCGACACCATCAAGGTCGGGATCCTGCACTCGCTGTCGGGCACGATGGCGATCAGCGAGACCACGCTGAAGGACACGGTGCTGATGCTCATCGATGAGCAGAACCGCAAAGGCGGCCTGCTGGGCCGCAAGCTCGAGGCGGTGGTGGTCGATCCGGCCTCCAACTGGCCGCTGTTCGCCGAGAAGGCGGCGGAGCTGCTGGAGAAGGACAAGGTCGCCGTGGTGTTCGGCTGCTGGACCTCGGTGTCGCGCAAGTCCGTGCTGCCAGTGTTCGAGAAGGACGACGGCCTGCTGTTCTATCCGGTGCAGTACGAGGGCGAGGAGTCGTCCAAGAACGTGATCTACACGGGGGCGGCGCCGAACCAGCAGGCGATTCCCGCGGTGGACTATCTCATGAAGGAAGGCGGAGTGAAGCGCTGGGTGCTGGCGGGGACGGACTATGTCTATCCGCGGACCACCAACAAGATCCTCGAGGCGTACCTGAAGGCGAAGGGCGTCAAGGATGCGGACATCATGATCAACTACACGCCGTTCGGCTACTCGGACTGGCAGAGCATCGTCGCGCAGATCAAGAAGTTCGGCTCGGCGGGCAAGAAGACGGCGGTGGTCTCGACCATCAACGGGGATGCCAACGTGCCCTTCTACAAGGAGCTGGCGAACCAGAAGGTCG
>DASZVD010000060.1:0-2368 GCA_035547375.1 Steroidobacteraceae bacterium | reverse complement strand
GATGCTGAGCAGGCGGAGCGCACCGCCTCGCTGCTGCACGGTATGGGCCACGACGTGAGTGTGTTTGGTCGTGGGCGCGTCCTGTTGAGGACGCTGAACAATGAGACCTACGATCTCATCATGTTGGACTGGGAAATACCGGACGTGTCCGGGTACGAGGTTCTGCAGAGAATTCGCGGCCAGCCCATGCTTCGGACTCCGGTCCTGTTCCTGACTCACCGGGATACCGAGGAGGATGTGGTGCGGGCTCTCGAAGCCGGCGCCGACGACTTTCTGATCAAGCCGCCGCGTGAGCGCGAGCTGCTGGCGCGCGTCGACGCCCTGGGCCGTCGCTCCCGTGACGCTGCCGCGCACGATGAAGTCATCGAGCTGGCGCCGTTTCGCATCGACCCGAGACAACACCGGATAGAGCGTGACGGTGTCGCGTTCGAACTGACACGCCGGGAATTCGAAGTGGCGCTGTTGCTGTTTCGTAATGTGGGCAAAGTCCTCTCCCGTGGCCATATCATGCAAGCGGTCTGGGGACATGGCTCGGTGACCACGACGCGAACCGTCGACACGCACGTCAGCCGCGTACGCAAGGTGCTTGGGTTATCCTCGGCGATCGGCCTGCGTCTCACAGCCATATATGGTTACGGCTACCGGCTCGAGCACACCGGGATGCGCACAACATGAGGTGCGCCCTACCGGGCCGCCGCCCCGCGCAGCGGCTGTGTTGGTATATTGCCCTGGCCGCGACTCTACCGGCCGGCGCGTGGTCCCAATCGACCGCTCCCGAGAGCGAGTTCGTCTATCACGCTCGCGCTCGCGACACGCTGATCGGTATTGGGCGTCGTCTTTTGCTCGAGCCGCACCGCTGGCCCGAGGTACAAACACGGAACCACATCGTCGACCCACGACGTCTCCCAGTGGGGGACGTGGTACGGATCCCGTACGCCTGGCTGCGGATGAGTCCAGACACCGCAGCCGTCACGGCTGTCGGCGGCGAGGTGGCGGCGGGCACGAGCCGTGTCCGTCCTGGGCAGATGCTGGCCGAAGGCAGTCAAATTCAGACCGGGTCGGATGGCTCGGTCACCCTCACGTTGGCTGACGGCTCGGTGATCACGCTGCAGAAGTCGACGGCACTATCCCTCGAGGAGATGCGCCGTGTAACGGGCGTTCCGAGCGCACACGACACGAGATTGAAACTTCAGTCCGGTCGTCTGCAGACTCAGATCAAGCCGCAGGGAGATGCCGGCCGCTTCGAGATCCAGACGCCCGTGGCGGTGTCAGCTGTACGCGGTACCCAGTTTCGCAGTGCATTCACGCCGCAGGCCGGGAGTGCGATCACTGAGACGCTGGAAGGCACGGTTGCGGTTTCCGGATCCACCGCGACTCTGGCGGTTCCTGCGGACTTCGGTACCCGTGTCGAACACGACGCCGCACCGCTCCCGCCGCGCCGATTGTTGCCGCCGCCTGACCTGCGAGGGCTTGCGGACATCAACACCTCGGGCCGGCTTCGCCTGCAATGGCCGGCGGTGTCCGGCGCTGTGAGCTATCGCATTCAGCTCGCCCCTGATGCGGAATTTCACTCGTTCCTTTTGGATGCCCAGTCCACTGCCGCGCAGATCGATCTGCCGGCGCCGCCGGATGGCGGTTACTGGCTACGCGTACGCTCGATCGATGACCTGGGGTTGGAGGGGCAGGATGCCGTCAAAACGCTCGCGCAGCACCGACTGGCGACCGCACCCACGCTCGCTACTCCCTTGCCGGGAGTCACCGTGGTGGGAGACGCAGCCGTTTTTACCTGGCTCGGCCTCGAGCCCGGGGTTCGGTACCGGCTCCAGATCGCACGGAATGCGGATTTCACCGATCTGCTGCTCGAGCGAGATGCGGGCGAGGCCACGCAGCTCAACATAGACCCCATTCCTCCGGGACATTATTTTTGGCGCGTTGGCGGGATCGACGCACGGGGTCAAGCGGGTGATTGGAGCCCGGCACAGGACTATGTGCAACGTCAGACGGCCCCGACACCATATTCACCGAGTTTCGTGGCTCGCGAAATGCAAGTGCACTGGGATCCCCAGAATGGCGCGCGTTATCGCGTCCAGGTTGCGCGTGATCCCGGATTCCGCTCCACGATACTCGACCGCGCGCTCGATGTGCCGACCTTGTCGATGCGTCGGCCCTGGCCTGGTGTCTACTATGCGCGCGTGCAGACTATTGCCGAAGATGGCAGTACCGTGCCGTTTGGGAAGACCGTGATGCTCGACGTGCCTGCACCACGCTGGGTGAAGATTCTGTTGCCCGTGCTGACACTGTTGACATTCATACGATGACCACTACGGGCTCGTGGCGCTCGCTGGTGCTGCGGCAGCGTATGTGGTTC
>DASZVD010000059.1:0-8038 GCA_035547375.1 Steroidobacteraceae bacterium | reverse complement strand
CTCGACGAGCGGCGGCAACATCACTAGGCTGACGTGTAGGGTCTCGCTCAAAGCGCCGCCCGGCGCCCTCTGATACGGTAGCCGGCAAAAACGACGCTTTTTGCCGGCGGCCGACATGTAGGGTCTCGCTCAAAGCGCCGTAGGCGACTTTGAGCCAATAAACTCATAGTAGACGTTGCGCGGCATCCAGCCAGGATTTCTGTGCCTTGCGGTAGTGCGCCGGCGCAATGCGCGCCTGCTCGAGCAGCTCGCGCGCGACTTTTTTAGCCTCATCGCGCCGTCCCTGCGATTGCAGCAGCTGGGCGTAGCGTACGGCCGCTTCGGCTCCAGGATACGACGGCGCGAGGACCTCATATTCCTCCAGCGCCTTCGCGAAGTTGCCTTCCCCCTCGAGCGAGCGGGCATACAGCAGGTGCCCCTCCGGAGAGCGGAAGCCGGGGTTCAGGCGAATGAGCTCGTCCAGCGTGGTTCGCGCGGCGGTCGCGTCGCCTTTCGCGAACTGCGCGCGGGCGATACCGAGCATCAAGTTGGGATCGTGCTCGTAGAGACCCGTCAGAGCCGACCGGTACTGTTGGATCGCCTCGTCGTGCCGGCCGTGGCGCGCGAGCTCGTCCCCGTAACGCTGCCGGCTCGCGACATTGCCGCCGACCCGGGCCTCGCTCTCGAGGCGGCGCAAGTCCGCTTCCGGGTCCATCGCCTTCTTGAAGCCGCGGGCGGTGCGTTGCGCGGTGCGGCTGCGCAGCAGCTCCGGAATGATCTCGGCCGCGAGATAGGCAACGATGCCGACATACGAGAGCAGCACCAGCACCCAGATCCAGATCTGGTTCCGGCCCGTCTTGATGACGTGGATGACCAGGGCGACCTGGAGGGCAATGCCGAGCAGGACGAGGGAAACAGGCATTCAAATCTCCGCGAACGTAATTCTCTCGAGACACCGCGCGCCGCGACTAACTTCCAGGCCCCGGGGTTGCCGGCAGCGCGAAGGCGATGACGTCATCGCCTCGCGGGGTCTTCAGGCCGCCGTGGCCTCCCGCCGCGATGACGATGAACTGCCGCTGGCCGCGCCCGGCGCGATAGGTCATCGGGGTCGCCTGGCCTCCGGCCGGCAGATGGTATTTCCACAACTCGCGCCCCGTCTCGATATCGAACGCGCGGAAATAGCTGTCCATGGCCGCGCCGACAAACACCAGATCGCCGGCCGTGGCGATCGGGCCCCCCATGTTGGGCGTCCCGAAATCACGCGTCGGCGCGAACCAGGGACCCATGCCGGCGGTCGAGCCCAGGGGTACCTGCCAGACGATCCGGTTACGGCGCAGATCGACACTGACAAGTGTACCCCACGGCGGGGCCGTGCACGGCAGGCCCCAGGGCGACAGCAGCGGCTCGCGACGCATGGCGTAAGGCGTGCCCACCTGTTCCGCGAACTCTGAGTTGGGGAACTTGCCGGACCGCATCTGGCGCTCGAGCTGCGTCTGCGGCAGCAGGGTCACGAGCATGGGCAGGTGATTGACCGCCGCGATCACACGTTGCCGGGCTTCGTCGAATACCACTCCGCCCCAGCCCACGCCGCCGAGGTAGCTCGGGGAAAGGATGGTGCCGCGAGTGTCGGGAGGGGTGAAGATGCCTTCGTTGCGATGGGAGGTGATCAGATCACGGCACTTGGCACGGTCCCAGAATGTGACGCCCCAGGCCTCCTCGGGATCGAGCGGCCTTTGCGAGACCAGCGAGGGGATGGCGGAAAAAGGCTGTGTCGGTGCCGCCTGCTCTCCGGGCACGAAGCTGCGCGGCACCGGCCTCTCGGTGATCGGGAAGAGCGGCTGGCCCCGGGCGCGGTCGAAGACGTAGAGCATGCCGCTCTTCGTCGCCTCGATGACCGCCGGGACGGGCACGCCGTGCATCTCGATGTCTCCCAACACAGGCTGCGCGGCGAGATCGAAGTCCCACAGATCGTGGTGGACGAGCTGCTGTTGCCAGACGAGCTTGCCCGTCTTGACATCCAACGCCAGCAGGGAGTTGGCCAGGCGATTGCTGCCGAGCCGCTTGGCTCCGTAGGCGTGCGGGCTGGGAGAGCCGGTCGGAACGAGCACCAGGCCCTTGTCCTGGTCTATGGACATGACGCCCCACGCATTGCCACCGCCCGCCGCGGCAGCCTGGGCGGCGTCCCACTCAGCGATCGCGGGATGGCCTGGTGAATCAGGCAACGGATCGAAGACCCACAGTGGCGCGCCGTTGCGGGCATCGAAGGCGCGAATGACACCGCGCTCCGCGCTGGTGTTACGGTTATCGCCGATGGCGGAGCCCACCACGACGATGTTCTCGTAGATCGCCGGAGGCGAGGTCACGAGATAGTTGGGTCGGTCGAGGTGCTGCAGTCCGCTGGTGAGGTCGATCTGGCCCTGCGAGCCGAAGTCCGTGCAGAGCGCGCCGGTGCCGGCATCGATCGCGATCAGCCGAGCGTCCAACGTCCCGGTGAATACGCGTCGCGAGCAGGGGCCCTGATGCCTGCTGTCGGAATCCTCCCAGATGCTGACGCCGCGAGAGCTGACTTCCGCGTAGGGGCGTGTTCGGTCGATGTGTGGATCGAACCGCCAGCGCTGCACGCCCGTTGCGGGGTCCAGGGCGATTACGACGTTCGTCGGCGTCTCCAGGTAGAGGAGACCGAAAGCGAGGACGGGTGTCGCCTCGAAGGACAGCTTGCTCGCCCGCGCGAAGCCGGTGCCGGTCTCGCCGGTGTGGTACGTCCACGCGACGGTGAGATGGGCGACGTTCTTCCGGTTGATCTCGTCGAGACTGGAGAAGCGTTGGCCGAAGCTGTCGCCGCCGTAGTAACCCCAGTCGCTGGCATCCGGCGCCTGCGCGAATGCCGCGCCTGTAACGATACAGGCCACCGCGGTCGGTACAATGGCGGCTCGCAAGGCGCGGCCGGCGCCGGCGAGCGTGTTCGGATGGGGACGACGAGAGTGCACGTTCATGGACGAATTATCGATGACGGACCCTGTTCGTGGCGAGGAGCCTGTCCGAGTCATGATGCGGGTTCTGGAGCAGCGCTCGGACTCGTCGGTCCGCCGGATCCGTGCCCAAGGTCGAGTTTCCCTGATGGCTTGCTGGTATTCTTGGCGCCGTGATCTCACCACGGGCGGTCAGGCCCCGTCTCGGGGTATTCAGCGTTCTTTGTGCCGCTTTAGGGCTCGCGGCTGCGACCGCCTCTGTTGCGCAGGAAGCTCCTGACAGGCCCGCCGAGTCCGCACCCGTGCCCGCGCCGGCTCCGAAGCCCGAGCACCGTCCGCGGATCGGGCTGGTCCTGTCGGGCGGTGGAGCTCGCGGCATCGCGCACATCGGCGTTCTGAAGGTGCTGGAAGAGCAGCACATCCCGATCGACGCCGTTGCCGGCACCAGTATGGGGGCCGTGGTGGGCGGCCTCTACGCGAGTGGTCTCACGGCTCGTGAGATCGAGTCGATCATGACCTCCCTCAACTGGCAGGACGCCTTCCGCGACAGGCCGCCGCGCGAAGACCTCACCTTGCGGCGCAAGCAGGAGGACGAGAACTTCCTCGTCAAGTTCCCTTTGGGGATCAAGGGCGGCAGGTTCCAGCTCCCCAAGGGGCTCGTCCAGGGGCAGCGCCTGAGCCAGATGCTGCGGCGGCTCACGTTGCCGGTGGCGCGCATCACGAACTTCGATGACCTGCCCACACCCTTCCGCGCGTTGGCGACCGATCTCGAGACAGGAGATGCCGTCACCCTGAGCTCCGGCGACCTTACGGGCGCAATGCGCGCCAGCATGTCGGTGCCCGGTGTTTTTTCGCCGGTCGAGCGCGACGGCCACCTCCTCGTCGACGGCGGGATCAGCGAGAACCTGCCGATCGACATCGCGCGCTCGATGGGTGTCGATCTCCTCATCGTGGTGGATGTCGGCTCGCCGCTCCTCAAGCGTGACAAGCTCAACAGCGTGCCCGTGATCTCGAACCAGATGATCGCGATCCTGGTTCAAAAGAACACGCGAATGCAGTTGGAGAAGCTCCAACCGCAGGACATCGTCATCAAGCCCCTGTTGGGAGACACGTCGTCTTTCGACTTCGGCAACGTGAAGCGCGTGATCGCGGTCGGCGAACGCGCCGCCCGTGCCATGACGGAGCAGCTCGCCTCGCTCGCCATGACGCCCAAGGAAGCCGAGCTCTACGCCCAACACCGTGACCAGGCGCGGCAGACCACCCCGCCGCGCATCGACTTCGTGCAGGTCGACTCCGGCTCGCGGAGCTACTCGGAGCGACTCAACAGCCTGTTCGACGACCTCACCGGCAAGCCCCTCGACCCCGATGCGCTGGCGCGGCGCGTGACTACGCTGTACGGCGAGGGCAGCCTCGACACGCTCGACTACCAGGTCGTGGAGGAAAACGATCATTACGGGTTGCTGCTCGATGCGCGGGGCAACTCGATCGGGCCCAACTACGTGCGCTTCGGGTTGAGCCTGCAGGAGGATTTCCAGGGCAACTCCACCTACGATGCCGCCATGCGCTTCGTGATGTCGGAGATCACCCGGCCGGGCGGCGAGTTCGTGTGGGACATGCAAGTGGGACAGACGTCCCTCATCGCCACGGAGGTCTTCCTGCCGTTCTCGGAGTTCTCCGGCTGGTTCCTGGATCCGCACGCGCAGGTCTCGGCCAGCAACGTGCCGTGGTTCGGAACGGCCGCGCCGACCGGCGCCGGCAGCACGGGCACCGGCACGACGAAGGCGACAGGCATCAGCCAGAACGAGATCGCCCAGTACCGGCTCCACTCGTATGAGTACGGTATCGATTTCGGCAAACAGTTCGGCAACTGGGGTGAGATCCGCACCGGCATCCAGCGGGAGCAGGGCCATTCCCATCTCGAGATCGGCGACCCGAACGATCCGGTGCTCCAGGCGCAACCGAACCAGGACTTTGGCGTGCGCGATTATTTCGTGCGGTTCTCGTACGACCGCCTCGACGACGTCAATTTCCCCCACAGCGGTCAACGGTCGACTCTGCAGTGGGATGCGTATCGAAGCGTGAGCGGCGTCGATCAGGTCACCAACCAGGTGACGTTCAGTTACGCGGGCGCCATCTCTTGGGGGCGCGACACGGCCGTGTTCTCCGCCAACGCCGGGCTCACGCTCGACAGCACGGTGAACGACGTCCGGCTGTTGTATCCGCTCGGCGGCTTCCTGAACCTGTCAGGCCTGCGGGCCAGCTCGCTCATGGGCCCCGATTTCGCGATCGCGCGCGTCCTGCTCTATCGCCAGATCGGCCGCGGCGGGCCGGGGTATTTCGACGTGCCGACCTACGTCGGGGTGTCTTTCGAGGACGGTAATGTCTGGCAAAGCCGCCAGGACATGTCGTTCGGCAACACTCACAGGGACGCGAGCATCTTCCTTGGGATGGATACGTTCCTCGGGCCTGTGTACATCGCTACCGGGTTCGATGAGCACGGGCAGCAGGCGTTTTATTTGTTCTTGGGGAGAACGTTCTAGCGCCTGGGGGAGAGCGCTAAGCCTACGGCGCCGGCCGCCGTCATCATCGCGGCGGCGGTAGCTGCGGGTCGTAGCGCTGGCTGTATTTTGGGCTCGACCTGGGACCCAGGGTACCCTCGTCCGGCCGGCGGCGCCGGGGACGGCGGCGTTGTGGCGGGGGCGGCCCTTAGAGGCCGCGGCTCTCCGCCAGCTTTTCCACCTTTTCAAAGACCAGCGACGGCTTATCCGTCGCCCGCGAATACTGGTGCCGCCGGCTCATCTCCGTCAGCGCGGCATCCCGCTCTTCCGGGGTCGAATACCAGTGGACCCGGTGCCACTCGGGGCCCAGCAGCTTACGGAACGGATCCCCGGCCGGCAGGCTCACTCGCACCCCGTAGGGGCGCAGCTTCTCGATCGGCGGGACTTTGAGGTTTTGCGGTTGACTGATACCCATAGCCGCCGAAGCTTACGGTGCCGGACGGCGGGCCGGCAAGCGGACGGGCACAGGGGACAAGCGGATGGGGCGCAGGGACAAGCGTAGGGGTCCCAAGGACAAGCGTAGGGATCCCAAGGACGTGGAGGGGTGACAGGGCCGTGGGCGGCCGGCGGGGCGAGACCGCGGTGGGGGCGGTGGCTGGGCGGGTGCGCGGCCGGGCGGGGCAGGCGCTTGAGTTGCTCTCCACGGGTCCCCACACTGCCTGCTCAGCCCCGTCTTGCCCAGACCCATAAGGCCTATAAGGAGTGCAACCCATGGCCCTGCTCCGTAAGAAAGCCGCGATGCCCACCCCCGATGAGGCTCTCCCGGGACGCAGCACCCCGCTGAAGGGGGTCCCGGAGAGGCATTTCGTCAATGGTCACCGCCTCGTTCCCCCATTCCCGGCGGGCCTGCGCGAAGCGGTCTTCGGCATGGGCTGTTTCTGGGGCGTGGAGCGGCTCTTCTGGCAGCTCCCGGGTGTCTACTCCACCGCCGCCGGCTATGCGGGCGGCGTCACTCCGAACCCGACGTACGAGGAAGTGTGCACGGGGCTGACGGGGCACACCGAAGTCGTCCGTGTCATCTATGACCCGGAGAAGATCGATTACGAGGACCTGCTCAAGGTGTTTTGGGAGTCCCACGATCCCACGCAGGGGATGCGGCAGGGGAATGATGTTGGGACGCAATACCGCTCGGCCGTCTACGTGTTGGATCCGGAGCAGCGCGCCACCGCCGAGGCGTCCCGGCGGGCGTATCAGGAGCGGCTCACCGCGGCGGGGCGGGGGACGATTACCACGGAGATCCTGGATGCGCCTACGTTTTATTATGCGGAGGATTATCACCAGCAGTACCTGGCGAAGAATCCGGATGGGTATTGTGGGCTGAAAGGCACGGGAATTTCGTGTCCGATCGGTGGAAGCGTGCAGGTTCCGGCGCACTGAGTGTTTGATCGCAGGAAAATGCGAGAGTTAGGATGGTAGAAGTGTCTACCGGAAATCTACCGGCAAGGAGGCCGGTAGATAGTCCACCGCGAAGGGATGGGGCACAATCACATCGGCATTTGTCGCGCGCTCCGAATTGCGCTGAAGACTTACTCATGCTAAGACATGGGTACCAAAGCAGTATGCGCGTAACCAATACATGACACGACCGGGGCTCGCACAGTTTCGAGCAGTTTACTGCTCCGGGGCTTTTATTCCCGACGCTAGTGCGGTAGTGGCTCTTTCTCTACTGTTCGAAAAGGTTCATCTACCGAACAACATAGAGTTGGTCCGCAACTTTGTGGCCAAGTACCGAATTACAAAGAGACGCCATGAGAATAGGGAGGAATCGATCACAGTCGAGTCGGAAGACGGGAGCAACCCGTTTGAAGATTTGCCTCCTTCACAACAGGAAAGCGCACGAAACTATCTAAGCTGGTCTATGGATTTTGCTCGTGTTTACGCTGGTCTATTTGGAGATGTTTTCGAGTCAGAGTTCTTCCCCAGCGGAAAGGTTATGAACGTCGAGCTGGTAAGGAAAGGCGCAAAGGGCGAGAAAAATACCTACAGGGTGACTTTCGTCAACCAGGGAACCCTAAGAGGGGGTGATGACGAGTATTTTCCGAATTTGCTCGATAACGGCTATGTTCCAGTTGTTGGGTACTTCCATCGCGCCGCCGTTATGCCAAAAAAACCGATGAAATGACCGCGAAGCAGTTGGCCGCACTTTTGGCAATGAAGTCAGTAGAAATGATGTTGCCGCGCACAAGGGCAGCTCGTCCATCGGAGATTTTGGAGGCGCGCCACCGTCTTCGGGAACAGCTACCGCCATTCTGGTCGGCGATGCTCAAGGCTTCTGTCGAGCTGAAGAGCTTGATCTCTCAAGCGCGGACGCATGGCGAAATTCACCGTGAGGCAACAGACCTTGTGGATCGAACCGTCCGACCTGCTGTTATCGATCTCGCAACGAAGCTTGAGAGTAAGCGTCCCACGGAGCACAGGCTGGCCCCGTAACCGCGGTGAGAGTAGTAGCGAGGTGCATGAAGCACCAGAGAAACGCGAACTCGGCGCGTAAACCGAGCCCCAAGGGTCGTAGGATTCAGCGACGCAGTGTTA
>DASZVD010000058.1:0-4593 GCA_035547375.1 Steroidobacteraceae bacterium | reverse complement strand
GGTCGGCGTATTCCTCGGGACGAGCACCTCCGGCATTCTCGAGACCGAGATTGCCTACAGGCACCGTGATCCGGCCACGGGCGCGCTCCCCGCGGACTTCCAGTACCGCGGCACACACAACTCGTTCTCGGTGGCCGATTTCGTGCGGCAGCTGCTGCACCTGGACGGACCGGCGGCGGTGGTCTCTTCCGCCTGCTCCTCGAGCGCGAAAGTCTTTGGCTCGGCGTACCGGATGATGGCAGCGGGCCTCATTGACGCGGCCCTGGTTGGCGGCGTCGACTCGTTGTGCCTCACGACGTTGTACGGATTTCACTCTCTGCAGTTGATCTCCCGCACGCCGTGCCGGCCGTTCGATACAGCACGGGACGGTATATCGATTGGAGAGGCCGCGGCCTTCGCGCTGTTGGAACGCGCCCCGGCCAGCGCAGCTCCCAACACGGTGATGCTCCTGGGAATCGGCGAATCGAGCGATGCTCATCACATGTCGTCGCCCCACCCCGAGGGCCTCGGCGCCCGGGCGGCCATGTTGCAGGCACTCGACACCGCAGGATTGAGTCCGTCGGATATCGACTACATCAATCTCCACGGCACCGGCACGCCGAGCAATGACGACGCGGAAGCGAAGGCGGTGACTGCGGTCCTGGGACCGGAGGTGCCCGCCAGCTCGACGAAGGGTGCGACGGGGCATTCGCTGGGCGCGGCGGGTGCGTTGGAGGCGGTGATCTGCGCGCTCGCCCTGCAAGAGGGATTGATGCCCGCCGGGCTGAATACCCGAGCCGTTGATCCGCGGCTGGGGGTCCGCTACCTGCTCGAGAACCGCCGCGGCCGGCTCGCGCGGGTCATGAGCAACTCGTTCGGCTTCGGCGGCTCCAACTGCAGCCTCGTCCTGGGGCGAGCGGGGTGAGGCGGCCGTGAGTACCCGGACCTTGAGCGCGCGCATCCGCGGCATCGGCCTCCTGGGCCCGGGCATCGACGATTGGCCAACGGGAGCAGCCATTCTGGCGGGCTCAACACCCTATGTTTCCCGCACGACGGCGTTGCCGGCACCTACTTCGCTGCCGGCCGCGGAACGACGTCGCACGGGCGCGGTGGTCCGTCTGGCCCTGGCCATCGGTTTCGAGGCTGCTTCCCGAGCCGGCGTGAGCCCGTCGGAGCTGGTCACGGTCTTTTCCTCCTCCGGCGGGGACGGCTACAACTGCCACGAAATCTGTCAGACGCTGGCGTCCAACGACCGGCAGCTGTCGCCGACCCGATTCCACAACTCGGTGCACAACGCGGCCTCGGGTTACTGGAGCATCGCCGCCCACGCAACACCCGCCTCGAATGTTTTGTGTGCGTTCGATGCGAGCTTTGGCGCCGGCCTGTTGGAGGCGCTCGCCCTGGTCGCCGTAGAGCGTATTCCGGTGCTGCTCGTCGCGTACGACGCCGGATATCCCGAGCCGCTGCACAGAGTCCGGCCGATTCCCGACGCTTTCGGGGTGGCGCTGGTCCTCTCCCCTGCGACCGAGGCCGCCGGCGGCACCCCGTTTCCCCGGATCACCGCCCAACTGACAGATGACGCGGCGAGCACCTCTTCGGATCCGGGCCTCGAGGCCCTTCGCAGTGCAATTCCCGCGGCTCGCAGCCTGCCCCTCCTGACCAGGATCGCGCGCGCCGACACGGGGCGCGTCGTCCTCGACTACCTCGAGAATCAGCGCATTGCCGTCGAGGTATTCCCATGACATTGGACCGTCACTGGATCGAGGATCACATTCCCCATCAAGGCCGGATGTGCCTGCTCGACGAGGTCCTGAATTGGAGCTCCGTCCGGGTTCAGTGCCGCAGCTCGACCCACCGCGCCCTCTCCAATCCCCTGCGGGCGAAAGACCGCCTTGCCGCGGTTTGCGGCATTGAATACGCTGCCCAGGCGATGGCGGTCCATGGAGCCCTGATCGCCTCGCGAATCGGCGCGTCCGCCAGGAATGTCCCCGTCGCGGGTTATCTGGCGAGCCTGCGCAACGTGGTCCTGTATGCTGAGCGGCTGGATGACGTGGAAGCGGACCTGATCGCTACGGTGGAGCTCGTCAGGGGCGACGACCGCACCGTGCTGTATGACTTTTCGGTGTCGGCCGGGAAACGGACCCTGCTCGCGGGCCGCGCCACGATTGTGTTCAACTCGCTCCCGCGGACTGCTGAATGACCAATACGGATAAACGCGCTCTCGTTACCGGAGGCAGCGGCGGCATCGGCACCGCGATCTGCCGGCGCCTGGCCCGCGACGGCTACCAAGTCTTCGTTCACGCGAACCGCAACATATCCATCGCCGACGCCGTCGTACAAGATATCGTCACTGCCGGCGGCCGCGCGCAAGCGCTCTGCTTCGACATCACCGACACCGATGCGACGAACGACGCCCTTGAAGCAGTACTGAACGACGGCCCCATCCAAGTCCTTGTCAACAACGCCGGCGTACACGACGACGCCGTACTTCCCGGGATGAGTGTCGAACAGTGGCATCACGTCATCGACGTCTCGGTGAACGGGTTCTTCAACGTTACCCGTCCGCTCCTGATGCCCATGATCCGCACCCGGTGGGGCCGGATCGTGAATGTGTCCTCGGTGTCCGCCCTCATTGGCAACAAGGGCCAGGTCAACTACGCCGCCGCCAAGGGCGCCCTGAATTCCGCGACGAAAGCTCTCGCGCTCGAAGTGGCCACCCGCGGCATCACGGTGAACGCCGTCGCGCCGGGCATCATCGACACCCCCATGAGCGAAGGCCTCTTCGATGCGAAGGCCATCGAGCGCCTCGTGCCCATGAACCGCGCCGGCCTTCCCGACGAAGTCGCGGCCCTGGTGTCGTTCCTGACGTCGCCCGACGCCTCCTACATCACCGCACAGATCATTTCGGTCAGCGGCGGCATGGCCTGACCTTCCCGACGAGACAGCAGCGCACCACCATGAACAAAGGCCGGCTCGAAGCCTTCAGCGACGGCGTGATCGCCATCATCATCACCATCATGGTGTTGGAGCTGAAGGTCCCCCATGGCGAGTCCTTCGCGGACCTGAAGCCCAGCATCCCGACTCTGCTGATGTACGCGCTGAGCTACATCTACGTCGGGATCTACTGGAACAATCACCACCACATGCTGCACGCCTCCGGCGGTGTGACCGGCGGGATCCTGTGGGCGAACCTGCACCTGTTGTTCTGGCTCTCCCTCATCCCGTTCACCACGGCATGGATGGGCGAGAACCACTTCACGGCCGCGCCGTCCGCCCTGTACGGCTTCGTCCTGTTGATGGCTGCGATCGCGTACTGGATCCTCCAACAGCTCATCATTCGCGCGCAGGGTTCCGACTCCACCCTCAAGCGGGCGATCGGCGCCGACACGAAAGGCAAGGTCTCACCGGCTCTCTACCTGCTCGCGATCGTCAGCGCCTTCTGGTCCCCGCACGTCTCGCAGGCGATCTACGTCCTCGTTGCCCTACTCTGGCTCATCCCCGACCGCCGCATCGAGCGCATGATGTCGACCAAAGAGGCAGAATAAGGGAGCGGTTCAGACGAGCGTCGAGGTTCCCGCGGAAAGGACGCGCTTTATTCCACTCCGTAAACCGTAACGGGGGACATCGGTTCATCTCCCGCGGGCTCGTCCACGTACGCGTCCTGTGACTTCCGCCGCCCGCCGGACGGGCGATCGAACACCGCGCGGCGGTGATATTCGAGATACCTGCACTGCTCGGGCCTGAAGGGCTCCACGTAGCGCGGCAGCTGCAATGCCCACTTGTCGAGCACGGCCGGATTCAGGTGCCGTGAGATCAATAGCTCGCCAGCGTCCGAGAACGAGAGGTACCCGCGGCTGAAGAGGTGCTCGAGATGAGGGGACAACAACAGCCCGTTGCAACCGTCGAGCTTTTCGGCATCGCTCGATCTGTTCCACGGCTTGATGTGCGCGGCACGCAAATGCCGGCGATCCAACAGGCCGGTGAGGCGGCAGGCGGTCTCGACGGCCTGCAGGTTGTCGCGATAGACGCCCTGGCCGTGACGGGCCTTGATGAGATCGAGCTTGGCGGCCGGGGACAGATCGGTCCGTTGCAGAATGAATTCCTCGGCCACGTCGTCGGGAAACCGGCTGCCCGCGCGTTGCCAGAGCTCGTCGATGAGCACATCGAGCTCGTCACCGATCAAGCGGCGCAGGACATCGGTGCAGCTGCGCGGAATGGCAGCGAGATAGATGCCGGGATTCCCGTCGCCGCTCGCGCGCAAAGGTGAATGCTTCTCGGGGAGGACTCGCGCCAGCTCCTCGACGTGTTGCTTGAGGGGCAGCGGCTGTGGCAGCTCCGCAAAGCGCACCGTGACGTGCCACCCGCGCTGGCTCCCCGCCTGCCGGCGCACTCTGCCGAACTCGAGCGGGTTCGTCGCTTCACGGGCGCGGCTCAGTGCAACACCCACCGCCCGCAGAGCGCTATCCCCCAGCGAACAGGCGAATACCACATCGCCGGGCATGACCTTCGTCATGTTGCTGGAGGATTCCGCGGCGCCGCTGCTGGGCTTCTTCTTCGGCGACCAGAGGAATTCGCCTTCGAGCTCCTCCCGGTGGGTTCGATTGTGGTTGACCC
>DASZVD010000057.1:0-3157 GCA_035547375.1 Steroidobacteraceae bacterium | reverse complement strand
CTTCAGGTAGCTGTAGTTCGCGCCAAGCTGTAAATCCCGTGTCAGTTGAGCGATCGCCTCGAGCTCGCCGCCCCACAGATGCGCCGCGGCGGCGTTTTGCGTGATCGCGGAGCCGATGCTCGTGGTGAACTGTTGTACCTGAACATCGGTGTAGCGCTGGAAGTAAACATCCGCGTTGGTTCGTAACGGGATTCCGCCGACGTCGAAATCCGACTTCACGCCGAGCTCGAAGTCGACGACGAACTCCGGGTTGAAGTCGGGGAATGCGTGCTTCCCCGTCGTGTCGACGCCGTTGGATCCGCCGGCGCGGTAGCCACGGCGCGAGGTCAGGTAGAGCATGGTGCGTGGGGCGACCTGCCAGTCCAGGCCGGCCGTCCAGGTAGGCGCCCGGTCGCTCTGGCCGGTTTCATTGTAGGGTCCGCCGACCGGACCACCGTCGAAGAAGCGATCATCCCAGGTGTAACGCGCGCCCGCCGTGAATCGCAAGCCGTGCAGCCATGCCGACAGATCGTACGTGCCCTGGGTGAACACCGCCTTGCTACGATCCTTCGACCAGGCTTCCGAGTCGGCGGGACCGCCGAAGATGACGTCGTAGGCCGCGGAGGGAAGCTGTCGGTCCGTGAGGAAGAACACACCGGCGATCCAGTCGAGCTTGGCCGCGAAGGACTTGCCCAGAACCTGGGCCTCTTCCGAGAACTGCCGTACGGTGCGGCGGCGAGGCCCGCTGGGGGTTTCCAGAATGGGCAGCGGCGTGCCGTCGGCATCCACGGCGACGGTCTGCTTGCCCTCGTTGTAGCCCAGGATATTGCGGAAGGTCAGGTCACCGCCGAGCTCCACACGCGAGATATTGTTCACGGCCAGCAGGTTGCCGCTCGATTGATTCACGGAATACGTCCCGACGGAAGTGCGGGGGCCGAGAGCCTGCTGTTGCTGCAGTAAAGCCGGGAGGGTTGGAAACAAGGTGGCCACGGTGCCCGTTGGATTGACCGCGGTGAGGATGAAAGGCGAGCCGTGACTGGTATAGGTCTGGAAAGTGACGATGGTGTCGTTCTGGAAGGCCTCATTCGGGTGGAAAGTGACGGTTCCCCGAGTCGACCAGTAATCCCGGTTGTCCTCGTCGACACCGCCCGGGTGGCTGGGATCGGTGAGAATGTGCGTGAAGCCGTCCCGTACCTGCCCATTGACCGCGATCCGGGCCAACAACGTGTCGCTGACGATCGGAATGTCGATGGCGCCATCGATATCGCGCTCATTGTAGTTTCCAAAGCCCACCTGCAGCCGTCCGCCGAAGTCGTTGCCGGGCCGTGCGGTCTGCAGCAGCAGCGCGCCACCCACCGAATTGCGTCCGAACAGCGTGCCCTGCGGACCCTTCAGCACCTGCACATTCTCGAGGTCGAACAGCAAGCCCGGCCCGCCTACGAGGTACGAATCGGCATCCGTCGGGATCGGTACCTCGTTGATGTAGGCAATGACGCCCGGCAGGCCGTTGCTCGAGTTCAATCCCTGCCCGCGAATGGTGACGTTGACGGCGTCTCGTGTCGTGGCCGACCCCACGGACATCGACGGCACCAGATATTGCAGCTCCCCGAATGTCTGTACGTTGTTCGCCTGGAGAGTCTCCTCCGTTACCGCGGTAATGGCGATCGGCACCGTCTGCATGTTCTCTTCGCGCCGTCTTGCGGTGACGACCACCTCTTCAAGAGCGCCACTCGACTGTGTCGCTGACGCCGGGACGCCTTCCCGCAAAGCCCCGGGGCCCTGCGTGTCCGGCAGGTCAGCGCCCGCCGCGGTGCCGGCGGCCATTGCACAGCAGATCGTGGCGCTCGCGAACACGGCAGCGTGCCTGCCCGCGGGTGTGCTGGCGGGCGCGGCGATTCGCCGCTGGTTTCCTCGTTGCGCGGCCAGCGGACCGACTCCGGCGCTCCGACCGTGCGTCACCCCGGAGCGGTTACTGTTGTCTTGATGGCTCATTCGTACAGTCCTCGTTGATGTTTGTCATGGCCCACGCGGCACGTGAACGACCCCGTCATGGCGCGTGTGTCGTATCGTCGATCGTGTGAATGGAGTCGCGAATCGGGCAACGAAGTGTCGGGCCGCTGGGCAGGCGGCCAGCGGCGCTCACGGCGGTCATTGCGAATCTCGCAGGACATGAAATCGTGCCGCTCCCCCTCGTTGCGTGGCGCATCACATCTGATGTGTGCGCGCCGCGCCGCCGGCTCTTACTGAATCATGTTCAGTGGACATTATCATCATCGATTTAAGTTCACAAGATGGGGCGGCGCCCGCGTCGCGGCCGGGCGAGTGGCCCACGCCGGCTGGTGCGTGCTGCTTGACTTCCCGGCGCCCGCGCACCTAACATTGAAATGACTTCAGTAGTTTTGATATAATACTGAACCATATTCATGAACGCGCACCGGACGAGGCGTCGCGGTGGCTTAACGAAGCCCGGGGGTTGGGCCTTATGTCGCTCGAGTCGATTGCGGCGCTGATGCAGCACGCGCAGCGTCATTCCTACGCCGTCGGGTATTTTGAAAGCTGGAACCTCGAGTCCTTGCAGGGTGTCATCGATGCCGCCGAGCAGTCCCGGGCGCCGCTCATCATCGGGTTCAACGGCGAGTTCCTCAGCCGACGCCCCGGGGCCAGCGTGGGGGATATCGACTTATATGCCGCACTTGGCGTCGCCGCCGCGGCTCGAGCCACTGTTCCGTGCGGCTTCATCTTCAATGAGTGCTCCAACGACGCCTGGGTGGAATACGCCATGGGAGCCGGGTTCAACCTGGTGATGCCGGCGGATCCGGAAGCAGGACTGGACGCTTACACGCAGCGGGTGAGTCGTCTAACGAAGTTGGCGCATGCGCGCGGTGTCGCTGTGGAGGCCGAGATCGACGAGCTTCCATGCGGTGACACGCCCGGGGCTGCTTCCGACCCCGATGTCGCCGCCCGCTTTGTAGCCGAGACCGGGGTGGATATGCTCGCGGTCAGCGTAGGAAACGAGCACATCAGGCTCGAGGGCAGCGCCCCCCTGGACCTGGACAGGCTGGAGCGTATTCGGCGGCGTGTGAAGATCCCACTCGTGCTGCACGGTGGGAGCGGTATCGAGGCTGGCTCGCTGAAGGCGGCCGTGGCCGCCGGCATTCGCAAGGTAAATTACGGTACG
>DASZVD010000056.1:0-4605 GCA_035547375.1 Steroidobacteraceae bacterium | reverse complement strand
ACAGTTTGTTGGGATTGAACCGGTGGCCCGCATCCGGCTCGTACGGTCCGTGCACGCGCAATCCGTATACGGTGCCGGGCCGGGCATCGGGCAGATAGCCGTGCCAGACCTCATCGGTATATTCCGGCAGGTCGAAGCGCTCCGTCTCCCCGTTGCCGTCGTTGTCGAAAAGGCAGACTTCCACACGCGTAGCGTGCGCCGAGAACACTGCGAAATTCACACCCAGGCCGTCCCAGGTGGCACCGAGTGGAAATGGCAACCCTTCCCGCACCGGAACCCGCCGCATCGGACCTCCTCACGCGCTCGAGCGCGTCGCAGGTGGACGCTTCAGCAAGCGGCATGCCGCCTCGTCAGAGCTGTCTGACAGCACTCGGGGGTCCGGGCCTATAACCGTTCCGAGCGTCCTGGGTGACAGTCACACCCGGCCTTTTCAGCTCCCTTCAAGGGAGCGCGGGGAGATCACGACCATGCTGCACTACGCCGTCGTCTTTTTCATCATTGCCATCATCGCCGCCATTTTGGGCTTCGGCGGCATCGCCGCCGGCGCGGCCGGGATTGCGAAGATCCTGTTCTTCGTCTTCCTGGTGCTCGCCCTGGTGACCTTCCTGCGGCGGGCTTAACGAGGCATCGAGGCTCAACTCAACGAGGAGTCAACATGAACAGAACCGACAAGCCACAGGGAACCGACAAGCCACAGGTGCAGGGCGAAGGGGACTATGAAGCCGCGCGCCGCTACCGCAAGGAAGTGAAGGACTATGTCGAGCACGCCGACATCGACAAGGCCGCGCGCGAGGCGGCGCCCCAATCGGAGCGTGAGCAGGGGGAAATGGAAGCCGCCGAGCAGGCCGGCCGCGCTCACTCCAAGGCGGGCACGGAGCGCGACATGAGCCTGAAGCCGGAGCCCAAGTCCGGGCGTTGAGTGCTACAGCTTCCGAGCGTTGAGCTCACGGCGGCAGCTGTGAGGTGCTCCAACCGCCGCCGAGCGCCTCGATCAGCGTCACGCTCGCCACCAGGCGATCGACGAAAACGGTCAACGCCGATTGCTCGCTCGCCAGGCGTGTGGTCTGAGCGGTGATGACACTGCTGTAAGGTACCGTGCCCGCCTTGTATTGATTGAGCGTGAGCTTCTCCGCTTCACGAGCGGCTGCCACCAGCTTGTCTTCCACGAGCGCCTGTTGTTCCAGCACCCGCAACGTGACGAGCTCGTCCTCGACCTGTTGGAAGCCCTGCAGCACCGTCTGGCGATAGTCGTCCACGGTGCCTTCCCATGCGGCACGGGCCGCCGCCACCTGCGCGCGGTGCAGGCCTCCGGCAAACAGTGTTTCGGCCAGGCTCGGGCCCACGCTCCAGATCTGGTTCGGGACCCTGAAGAGCTGGCTCAGCGGGCCGCCGCTCTCGTACTGCGCCGATCCGGTCAAGGACAGCGAGGGGAAATACGCGGATTTCGCGACGCCGATCTGCGCATTCGCCGCCGCGACCTTCCGCTCCGCGGAGGCGATGTCGGGACGTCTCTCGAGCAGCCCGGACGGCACGCCGGAGGGGACAGTAGGTACATCAGTGCGGATCGCAACGGGGGCGACGGAAAATGTCGCCGGCTGCTGCCCGACCAATACGGCGATGGCGTGCTCGTAGATCCCGCGCTGAATTGCGACGGCCACCTGCTGAGCCTGCGCGGACAACAACTGCGTTTGCGCCGTGACCACATCGGCCCGGGCGGCCACTCCGGCGCGATACCGGTTCTCCGTGATCTGCAGCGCCTGCTGGTAGGCTTTCACGGTATCGTCCAGCAGCACCTGCAGTTGGTCCTGGCCGCGCAGCTCGAAATAATCGAGTGCCAGCTGCGCCTGGGCGGACAGCCGGGCCGACGCCAGCAACGCCTCATTCGACTCCGCGGTGGCCTCGTTGCTCTCCACGGACCGCCGCACCTCGCCCCAGATGTCGAGAGGCCAGCTCACCGAGCCCCCCGCGCTGTTGGTGTTATGTGACGGAGCGGCGCCGTTGCGGCTGCGTGACCTGCCGATGCTCGCGGTGATGGTCGGCCAGAAACCGGCCTGCGCCTCGCTCACCAGGGCACGCGCCTGCTCCACGGCGGCGGCCGCGGATTTGACGTTCTGGTTGGAGATGTCGACCTGATCCTCGAGCTGGCTCAGCGTCGCGTCGTTGAAAATGTGCCACCACGGTCCCCGGGCGAGCGCATCCGCCGGCTCCGTCGGTTTCCAACCGCCGACTTCCTTGAAGCCGTCCGCCGCGGCGACGGGCGGTCGCTTGTAGTCCGGGCCGACGGCGCAGGCAGCCAGGCAGGCGGACATCCCGGCGAGCAGCCAGCCACGCAACCGATTGCGAGGCGCCATCCCTGCGCCCCAAATCGTTCCCGACGATTTCGTCATCATGTGCTCGCCTGCATCGATCCGGGATCCTCGGTGAGGTTGTCGGGCGGTATATCCATGTCCAAGGGCTTCTTCTTACGCGACAGGCGGTGGATGTAGAGATAGACGACGGGCGTCGTGTAGAGCGTGAGCACCTGGCTCACCAGCAGGCCGCCGACGATGGAGACGCCGAGCGGACGCCGCATCTCCGTCCCGTTGCCGTAGGCGACCGCCAGCGGCAGAGCTCCCGCGATGGCGGCGCAGGTCGTCATCATGATGGGGCGGAAGCGCAGCGAGCAGGCGCGCGCGATGGCAGCCCGCGGATCGAGGCCGAGCGTGCGCTCCGCTTCCAACGCGAAGTCGACCATCATGATGGCGTTCTTCTTCACGATGCCGATGAGCAGCAGAATGCCGAGAAAGGCGATCAGGCTGAATTCCATGTTGACGGTCAACAATGCCAGCAACGCGCCGAGACCCGCGGAAGGCAGCGTCGAGAGAATGGTGAGCGGCTGCGTGTAGCTCTCGTACAGCATGCCGAGCACCACGTAGATGGCAACCAGCGCCGCCAACAACATGAGCACCTGGTTGCCGGCCTGCTGCTGGAACAATTTCGCCGTGCCGTAGGAGCTGCCATGGATGCTGACGGGCATGTGGATGCGCTCGATCGTACTCTCGATCGCCGCGAGTCCCGTGCTCAACGGCTCCCCCTCCGGCAGATTGAATGCGATCGAGGTCGATACCGACGTCCCGGTGTGATTCACACTGACCGGCGTCGTATTCGTGGCGTAATGGCTGAACGCCGGGAGCGGAATGACGGTCTCGGCGCTCGTGCTGACGGCCGATCCCGTCGATGTGTTGCCCCGCCCCGAGTTGGCGAGCGAGTTTGCGGCAAGATTGCGCGCGAGGTCCGCGGCGACGGCGGCGCTGCTCGTGGTGACGTTCTTGAACTGTGTGGTTCCGGCGACCGCCTGAGTCGATTGCGTGCCGCTCACGGCGCCGCCGGACGTGCTCACGTACAACTCCTTCAGCACTTCAGGGTTCTGCCAGAACTCGGGCGCGACCTCCATGACGACGTGGTACTGCTGCGGGCTGAACGGATTGTAGATGGTCGAGACCTGCGCCTGGGCAAACGCGCCGCCCAGCGTGTTATCGATCTGGCTCGCGGTGAGCCCGAGGCGGGAGGCTGCGTCGCGGTCCACGATGAGGTCGGCTTCCAGTCCGCCCGGTTGCAGATCGGTGTCGACGTCCTCGATTTCCGGTACGTCCTGTAACGCGACCCGCAGCTTCTGCGACCAGTCCCGCAGCTCGGTCAGATCATCGCCCAGCAGCGTGTATTGATACTGCGAATTGCCGGCACGGCCGCCGGGGCCGCCGAAATCCTGCACCGCCTGCAGGAAGGTGGACACTCCGCTCACCTGCTGCAGCTGCGGGCGCAGCCGGGCGATGATGCGATCGGCCGACACATCACGCTCCTCCCAGGGCTTGAGGGTCACACTGATGCTCGCCGTGGCTCCGCCGCCGGAGCCCGGGCCAAATCCGCCGCCGCCGCCCACGGAGCCCGTGACGGCCTGGACGGCGGGATCCTTTTGGATGATGGCCGCGATGCGCTGCAGCTTGTCCTTCATGAGCTGGAAGGAGGAGAAGGCATCACCGCGGATACCCCCGCGCAACTGTCCGGTGTCCTGCTGCGGGAACAGGCCGCCCGGGACCGCCGTGAAGAGATAGATGTTCAAGCCGATGGTGACCAGCAGGATGAGCATCATCAGGCGCCGGTGATCGAGGGCCCACCCGAGGGAGCGCTCGTAACCCGACTTCATGCCCTGGAAAAGGCTTTCGAAGCCCGCCGCGAACCGGCCCATCCGCTCGACTTTCTCCCGCCTGAGCAGGCGGGAGCACATCATGGGGGTCGTCGTGAGCGAGATGACCAGCGAGATCAGGATGGACACGGACAGTGTGATCGTGAACTCGCTGAACAACCGGCCGAGCATGCCGCCCACCAGCACGAACGGAATGAACACGGCCACCAGCGACAGGCTCATGGAGACGACCGTGAAACCCACCTCCTGAGCGCTCTGCAGCGCGGCTTTCATGGGCGGCATGCCGGCCTCGATGTGCCGGCTCGCGTTCTCCATCACCACGATGGCGTCATCGACCACGAACCCCGTGGCGATGGTCAGCGCCATGAGCGAGAAATTGTCGAGCGTGTAGTTCAGCAGATACATCGCCCCGAACGTGCCGA
>DASZVD010000055.1:0-11813 GCA_035547375.1 Steroidobacteraceae bacterium | reverse complement strand
CCGTCTCCAGCTGCCGCAGGCTGCCTTCACCGTGGCGCAGCCAGCACTGGAACGCAGGCGTGTCCTTGTGCACTTCACCGCGCGCGAGTGCGCCCATGGCGCCGCACTCCGAGTGTCCGCACACGATCACGTCGGTGATCGGCAGGTTTGCCAGCCCGAATTGGATGGCTGCCGCTTCCGAGCTGAAAACCGGGTCCGCGCGGAAGCTCGGCGCCGCGTAAGGGGGGATGAGGTTTCCGACGTTACGAATGACGAACATGTCCCCCGGCTCCGTCGAGGCGAACACGTTCGCGGCCACCCGGCTGTCGGAGCAGGCGATGAACAGGGCGTCGGGGCGCTGCCCCAGGGCTAATAGCGCAAAGGTGTCCTTGACCGTGGGCCGTACGTTCTTGCGGAAATCAACGATGCCATTGATCAGTCTTTTCACAGTGCCTTGTTCGCTTCGGCCCAGCTCGCGCGCGGATCTTAGCGTGGGGTGACTTTCCTTAGAAGCCGAGGAGGGATTGGCGCGCCCGGAGAGATTCGAACTCCCGACCCTCAGGTTCGAAGCCTGATGCTCTATCCAACTGAGCTACGGGCGCGCGGGGTGAGCCGCCATTCTATACCGGGTAGCGGTCCCGTGCGGCATTGCGATTCCCGGCGCGGTCCGCTGACGTCCTGGTGATGCCCGACTTCAGGACCTCGTTGAGGGCTTGCAGGAAGGTCGCTACCTCGGGCTCCGTGCCTATGGTGATCCGGCACCAGGTGTCATACGGCGGGAAGAGCCGGCCGACGAGGATGTTGCGCGCCTTCATGGAATCGCTGAACGCTTCGAGCGGCATGCCCGTGTCGAAGAAGACGAAGTTTCCCTGCGGCACGGCGTAGCGGCGGCCGAGTCGGGCGAGCTCTGTCGTGATGCGCGTGCGGCTGGCGCGGATCTTTTTGAAGCACTGCGCCCGGAAGTCCGGATCCAGCAGGCTCGCGCGCGCGGCCCGCATGGCGAAGATATTCGGCGAGGTCATCACGATCCCGGTCAGCTCCGTGATGAGGTCGGGTCCGGCAATGCCGTAGCCGACGCGAATGCCGGCCATGCCATGGATTTTCGAGAACGTTCTGAGGACGACGACGCGCCTTCCCTGCGTGACGAGCGGCAGCGCCGACCGCACTCCCGGCAAGTCCACGAAATCCATGTATGCTTCATCGATGACGACGGTGACGTGCTGCGGCATCGCGGCGACGAATGCGTCGATCGCCTCGCTCGGGAGCGCGGTTCCAGTCGGATTGTTGGGATTGCAGAGATAGACGACGCGAGTGCGCTCCGACACCGCTGCGCGCATCGCGTCTAGGTCGTGCCGCAAATCCTTGTCGACCGGAACGAACTTCAGTGTCGCTCCCGCGCGGTGCGCATACTCCGTCAACTCCGTGTAGGTCGGCTGTGCCGCCACGATCTCGCCCCGGTCGCGGGCGCAGAGGGCGCCCATTGCGCGGAGCAGCTCCCCGGAGCCCGTGCCCAGCACGAGGTGATCGGCAGGGATCCCGTTCTCACGAGCGAGAAGGGTGGTCAGTTCGCGGATATCTTCGTCCGGATAGCGACAGGATTCGCTGATGGTGGCGGCGATGACCGCCCGCGCTTTGGGTGAGGGACCGTAGGGGTTCTCGTTCCAACACAGGATGAGAGGCTTCGCGCCGGCGGAGTCCACCTCCCGCGGCAGTCCCATGGAGGGGCGCGCCAACAGGAGAGCGGACGCGGTCAGCAGGTGGCGGCGATTGAGCTCCATGGTCGGTCCCTCCGGTGCGCGGATTTAGAGTGTGAGAGCGCGGAACGCTCTCACGCGGCGGACTCCAGGGCGCGCGGCTTCGTGCAAGCGTACCCGATCCCCAACAGTCCGAACCAGGCCGGCGCAACATACAAGGCAACGCGGGTGTCCGCATCGAGTCCGAGCATGGCGGTGACGCCGAGGAGGAACGCGACCACCAGCCAGTTCGCGAACGGTGCGCCCGGCATGCGGAAGCTCGAGGCCCGGGCGCGTCCGGCGGCGACCGCCCGGCGATAGTTCCGATGCGCGATCATGATGATTCCCCAGGTCCACAACGTGCCGATGGTCGAGATGCTGGTGATCCAGACGAAGGCTTTCTCGGGAACGAAATAGTTCAGGATGACGGCCGCCAACATGACCGCCGCCGACACGTTGATGCCCGCCGCCGGCACGCGGTGGGGACTGAGTCTCGCCAGGCCGCCCGGTGCCTGGCCGCGCTGCGCCAGCGAGTAGAGCATCCGGCCGGTGCTGAAGATGCCGCTGTTGCAGGATGAGGTCGCCGCCGTGATCACGACGAGGTTGATGAGGCTCGCCGCCGCCGGAACGTTCATTTTCTCGAACACGAACACGAATGGGCTCGTGTCGGGGCTGAGCTGTGTCCACGGCACCAGTGACATGATGATGAGCAGGGCGCCGATGTAGAAGATCAGGATCCGGTAGGTGATGCCGTTCGTCGCCCGCGGTAGCACCACCTCGGGATTCTCGGCCTCACCGGCCGTTACGCCGATCAACTCCACGCCTTGGTAGGCGAACGTCACCATCTGCAGCGAGAGCAGCACGCCCAGGATGCCGAAGGGCAGGAAGCCTCCATGGGACCAGAGGTTCGTAAAGCTTGCCGTGGCGCCGAGATCTCCCACGTGAAACACGATGACGCCGAGGCCGCCGACGATCAGGCCGACGATCGTGACGACCTTGATGAGCGCGAACCAGAACTCGAGCTCGCCGAAGACCCGCACGGCCAGCTGGTTTGCGCCGTACAGCGCCGCGAGGGCGATGAGAGCCGGCAGCCATTGCGGCACGCTCGCAAACCAGTAGCGCACGTAGATGCCGATGGCCGTGAGCTCCGCCATCGCGGTGACCACCCACATGAACCAGTACGACCAGCCGGTCGCGAATCCCGCGAAGCGGCCGCAGAACTCATCGGCGTAGACGGCGAACGATCCGGCAACGGGACGGTAAGTCAGCAACTCTCCCAACGCGCGCATGATGAGAAAGACGGCGATTCCGCCGACGGCGTAGGCGAGGATCAGTCCGGGGCCGGCGTGATGGATGGCCTTGGCGGAGCCGAGGAACAGTCCGACGCCGATCGTGCCGCCCAACGCGATGAGTTGGATGTGCCGGTCACGCAGGTTGCGCGAAAGGTTCGCGTCGGCGCTCGACATGGAGACCCTCGACTCTTGATTAAGGGGCGGCCGGGGCAATCTTACCGTTCCGTGGGCGGACCGAGCAGGATATAGCGCCGTCCTTGCGGCACGTCGTAACGGTCGACCACGGAGGCAGCCCCGGCGGCGACCAGCGTCCCCGCGACGCCATCGTCGGGCTTTCGGCCGGGGTGACGGTCGAACAGGCGACTGAGCTCTCCCGGAGCATGACCGGGCAACAGGGCCAGCACACGCGCGCCGCTGCCGTGCGACTGAAACCACTCGCTCACGAGGCGCTGCGGACCAGGTGCGGCCGGCCCGTCATTGCTCAGGATGGTGAAACGCGTGAGCAGTCCGTCGTCGAGCATGGCGATCGTGGTCTCGTCCGGCGTCAACAGAGCCAGGTCGTGGCCCTGACTATCCGCGTGAATGCGGCGAGCGATCTGCGGAAGATCGTGCCATCGGTCGATGGCCGGAAAGGTCGCGAGTGCCGTGACGCAGACCGCGACCGCGTACGAGGCGTACGTCCAGCCAAAACTCGAGATCAGCTCGCCACGCTCCTGCGCTTTCGCCGACCGTTGCGCCGCGATACCGGCTGCCGCCAGCACGCCCGCGGTGGCGACGTAATAAAGGGGTTGCGAGCCGGCGACCGCAAGTGTCGCCGAGAACGCCGCGAAGCCGCCCGCGACGAGGGTCACGAGCCAGCGAGTCCAACGAATTGCCTGCGCGTCGAACCGAGTTGGAGCGCGCTGCGCCTCTGCGATCCACAAGCCCGTGAGCACGCCGAATCCGAGGAGCGCCGGCGCCGAGTAGATATCGCGCGCGGTGCTGGCGATCGACAGAACCAACAGGAACGGCACCGCCGCGCCGACAGCGAATCGCCATGGAGTTCCGGCGGGCCCCGCGGTGCGAACGTGCTGCCAGGCACGGCCCAGCGCCGCGACCACGAGCAGGGTCCAAGGCAGGAGATAAACCGGCAACTCGATGAAGTACTTCCCGGGGGTGTTGCGATGTCCGGTCGTGTAATCGAGGGCCGCGGGCCCGGCGACCTTGGTGAAACGGCCGACGATGTTGTGCCAGAAGAGGGCGAGCAGGGCGTCCGCGCCCTGCGGAGCCCGGGTGACCGCCAGGATCCAGGGGCCGATGATGAGTGCCTGCAGGAGCAGGCCGGCATACAGCTCCCAGCGCCTGAGCTCCGACCAGCGTCGCTCCCATGCGATGATCGTCCCCAGGGCCAGTGCCGGCGCCATCCAGCCCGGCGCGCTCTTGGTCATGAAGCCGAGCGCGGCCCCGAGGTGCATGAGGCAATAGCCGAGTAACTTGCGGCGCCCGGGCGGTGCGGTATAGCCGAGATAGGCTCCCAGCACGGACACCGCGCAACCGGCGAGGAGCCCCGCATCCGGCGCGAGCCATACGGTTACCCGAAAGACGATGATCGCGGTGGCAGCCACCAGGGACGCCACGAAGGCCGCGCCGCCGCCCGACATGGCGAAGGCGAGCACGCCGACGGCCAGTGCGGTCACGATCGCATACAGGATGTTGGGAGCCCGGGCTGCCGCTGGTGAGTTGCCGAAGAGTTGTAGTGCGGCGGCCGATGCCCAATACGACAGGGGCGGCTTTTCGAGGAAGGGGGTGCCCGCCAGCTGCGGCAGCGTGCGATCGCTCTGCTGGCTCATGCGCCATGCTATGTCGGCTTCGCGTGGCTCGTCGGGTGTCCACAGGCCGCGGTTCATGCCCACCAGCCATACCGGCGCAAGCGCAAGCAGGATGAGGACGATCCAACGGTGCGCGGCGGACCTCGAGGGCGGCGCGGACATCGATTGACTCCGGCGAAGACGAAGCGGCGATTATGCCGTAGGGACGCGGTCGCCGGAGCGCAAGGAATACGTTACGATCGTGCCGACGGCCTGCAGGGCCGCCGCGCAGGGAACTCCACGAGGCGCTCGGGCTCTTGCGGACCGCATGATTCGTCGTGTCGCCAACGAAGATCTGGAGCGTGTGCGCGGCTTCCTCGAAGCCCACGTGGAGACGTCGCTCTTTCTGCTGTCGAATCTCGCGCTGTTCGGGCCGACGCTGGGTGATCATCCCAACTCCGGGAACTACTACCTCATGGAGCAGGACGGGCGGGTCGTTGCCGTGTTCTGCGTGAGCCGTCGCGGCTACGTGTTGGCGCAATCGGGCGGCCGCCCCGCGCTGGCGCCGGCGATCTATCGCGTCTGCGCGGGCGAGCCGGTCGAGATGTGTGGAGTGGTTGCCGAGTGGCCGCTGGCCGAAGCCCTGTGGCGGTTGTTGGCGCGGGAGCCGGGCTTCGTCCCCGGGATGAGCTCGAAGGATGTGCTCTACCGGCGGTCTCTGGCCGCCGACCTCTGCGAATCCAACGCGCTGCCCGGCGGCCTCGTCGTGCGTGGCCTGCACCCGAGCGATTACCCGCAGTGGCAGCGCCTGAACAGTGCTTACCTGAGCGAGCTGCACCTGCCGATACCGGTGGCGGACTCCGCCCATGAGCTGGAGTTTGCCTGGCGCGCCCGTTCGCGCTGGTGGTGGGGCGCGTTTTCAGGCTCGCGGCTGGCGGCCACGGTGGCGCTGAATGCGGCTTACGGGACCATCGGACAAGTCGGCGGCGTCTACACACGACCGGCCGACCGCCGGAAGGGCTTCGCGCGTGCGGCCATGCTGTTGCTCATGGAGGAGTGCCGGGAGCGGCACGGGTTCGAGCACCTCATTCTCTTCACCGGCGAGGGCAATCACGGTGCAAGACGGCTTTATGAGTCGCTGGGCTTCGTGGTCGCCGGTGCCTTCGGGCTCATGACGGGCTCGCCTCGCCAGGGGGAAAGGCCAACTCCGTCACGCGCGCAATGATGGCGCGTACCTCGGTGGGGCTGCAGGCATAGGACTCCCGTGACTTGAGCAGTGAGCCGCTCATGTGCTCGGTGAGCGCGGCGAGTACGACGAGCGGCGCATGCCGGCTCGCCAGCCTGGGCAGCAATAGATCGATCTCAGTGACGCACTCGCGGATTTGCGCGCGGTGGCGGGCTCGTTTCATCGACATGCCTCCCCTCCCTGCCTGACAGCATGCCTACATTAGTAGGCAGATGCCGCGTTGGCAACTGCGCAGTATCCTGGCCATGGCGGGCAAGGGCTTACTCGGTGCATTCGGCCAGGTGGTGCGTGAGGCGCGCCTCGGCAAGGGCCTGACGCAGGAAGAGCTGGCATTCAACTCCGGCCTGAATCGCAATTTCGTGATCGAGATCGAAAAAGGCCGGCGCAAGCCCAGCCTCATCACCTTGTTCTCGCTGGCGAAGGGCCTCGACATGTCGCCGTCGCAGTTGGTTCACCGCACCGACCAGCTGCTGCGTTAGGACTCCACACGGTCCGTCGCGGGAGCCCGCCCGGCTCGCGATCGCCGCCGCTGGCAGGGACGCCACTTTGCGTACGGGTTCCGGGCGCCCTTCGTGCGACAATGCGCCTCTTTCGTACTCCTTGACTGAGATCAGATGCAGCGAACCCGGAGCGCGGACGCACGCTATGTCGAAGTGCGCCTGGCGAATGTCCATCTCGAGCGGGAGGGACGGACGATTCTCGAGAACGTGGCCTGGACCATCCGTCCCGGCGAGCGCTGGGTGCTGGCCGGCGGCAACGGCGCCGGCAAGACCCAGCTGTTGAAGCTCATCGCGGGATCCGTGTGGCCGACGCCGACCGGGCGGGAGGTGCGTCATTACCGCTGGCGGCGTGAGCTGTGGCGGAGTCCTTTCGAGGTGCAGGACGAGATCGGTTACGTCGGCCCGGAGCGGCAGGACAAATATGCGCGCTACGAATGGAATTACACCGCGCGCGAGATCGTCGGCACGGGCCTCCACCGCACCGATATTCCACTGAACCCCCTCGATGCCGCCGAGCGTCGTCGCTGCGCCGCCCTGCTGGCCCGTTTGGCCATCGGGCATCTGGCGGACCGGCGGTTCCTCACTCTGTCGTATGGCGAGCGGTGCCTGGTGCTGCTGGCCCGTGCGTTGGCATCGCGGCCGAAGTTGTTGTTGCTGGATGAGCTGCTGAACGGCCTGGACCGGGTCAATCATGAGCGCGCCGTGCGTTGGCTGGAGCACACTCAGCGCTCACGCATGCCGTGGGTGTTGGCGAGTCATCGCGCGGAGGACGTGCCGAAGAGCGCGACTCATGCGCTGGTGTTGGAAAAGGGGCGCATCGTCTACCGCGGCTCCTTGCGACGGGCGCCGTTGGAGCGCTGGCTCGATGTCGCGCACGACGTTGCCGCTCCGCCGCCGCCGCGCAGAAAGATCCGGCGGCGCAAGCCTGCGGAAGGGTTCCTGGTGCGGCTCTCGAACGCTTCGGTGTATCACGACGAGCACCTGGCGCTGAGAAATATCTCGCTCGAGGTGCGGCCGGGCCAGTGCTGGGTGGTGCACGGCCGCAATGGCTCGGGGAAGACCACTCTATTGCGCACTCTCTATGGTGATTACGGTGTCGCGGCCGGAGGGCGCATCGAGCGCAGCGGAATTCAGCCGGGTGTTCCGCTGGAGGAGTTCAAGTGGCGCGTGGGCATCGTGACGCCCCACCTTCAGGCCGACCACCCTCAGCAACTCACGGTGACGGAAGTAGTGCAATCCGGCCGGCATGCCAGCATCGGGCTCAACGATCCGCCGACGGCGGCCGATAAAGCGGCCGCCCGGCGCTCCCTGGCGTTTTTCGGCCTGACAGCCTTGGCGAAACGGACGCTGCGCGAGCTTTCTTATGGGCAACTGCGCCGCGTACTATTCGCCCGCGCCTGGGTGCGTCATCCCGAGCTGTTGCTGCTCGATGAGCCCTTCTCGGGCGTCGACGGGCCGACCCGAAGATCGCTGAAGAGCCATATCGAAGTGATGGTGGCGGATGGCACGGCCGTGGTCATGACCACGCACTACCGGCCCGAGTGGCCCGACTGCGTGACGCACGAGCTCGAGCTCGCCGGCGGTGCAACGCGCTATTGTGGTCCGGTTCGCCCGGCGAAAAAGAGGTCATGAGGTGAAAGGGGTCGCGAAATGGGTGCTCGTGGTCGGGATCGTTCTCGCGCTGCTCGTCGTGGCAAGGGACCCGGGCTTCTGGAAGCGGTATTTCCTGACCGTGGCCGGATCCTCCGGCCCCGGGTTCTCTCTCTATGAGCCGCGTGAGCGGGTGGCCGGCGCCAACGAGCCGCCGCCGCCGCGGGTCGCCCCCGAGCTCGAGTCACTGGATCGCAAAGCTCTCGAAACCGCGGCGGACTACGCTGGCGCGCGGGATTCGACCGCGCTCATCGTCATGCGCCACGAGCACATCGTCTTCGAGAAGTATTGGCACGGAACGAGCTTCGAGACCGTGGAGGACGGGCAGTCGTTCGCGCGCATCGTCGCCGCGCTGGCGGCGGGGGCCGCGCTGTCGCGCCGACAGATTCACTGGCCGGATGAGCCGATCGGTGCCTTCATTCCCGAATGGCGTAACGATCCGCGTGGCGCCATTACCGTGACTCAACTCCTGAAGATGTCGAGCGGGCTGCGTCCGCCGCCGCCGTCGCTGAGCCCCTGGGGGGCCGGTGTGCGCGCCGCGCTTGGCTCCGATGTGATCGCGGCGGATCTCGCCGAGCCTCTGGAAGGCAAGCCCGGCGCGGTGTGGGCGGAGCAAAGCGCGGATCCGCAGCTGCTGGCGCTGGTGATCGAGCGCGCCACCGGCCTGCGCTACGCCGAATTCGTATCGCAGGCGCTCTGGCGCCGCATCGGGGCCAGCGATGCGTGGCTGTGGCTCGACCGTCCGGGTGGCCACGGCCACGCGGACTGCTGCATGCTGGCGCACCAGGGGGACTGGATCCGGGTGGCGGGACTGCTCATCCGGGATGGCAACTATCGAGGTGACGAAGTCATGCGCCCGGGTTGGATCGCGCACCTGCTCGTGCCCGCCAAGGGCAACGTGAGCTATGGCTCGTACGTTCGTCTCGGCTCGAGCCGGACGGCCGGCACGGAGCCCTACGCGACGAACGATCTGTTTCTCGTCGAGGGCTCCGGCGGGAACCGGCTCTGGCTGGTGCCGTCCCTGCAGCTGGCCATCTTGCGGATGGGGCGGCTGCCCCCGCGCGCGGCTGACTGGGACGATGCGACGATTCCGAATCTCATCATCCATGGGGCGCGCGACTACCAGCCGCTGCAGCCCACCGACCTCTCCAAGATCGTGCCGGGTCATTGAGTTGAAAAACAAACAACTGGGGGCGCTGTTCCTCGTCAGCGTCATCGACATCCTGGGCTTCGGCATCCTGATCCCGCTCGTGCCGTACATGGCCGATCGTTTCGGCGCGGCTCCGCAGGTCATCACGGCCCTGTTCGGCGCCTACTCGCTGTGTCAGCTCCTTGCCGCGCCGCTGTGGGGCCGGCTCAGCGACCGTTATGGGCGCCGCCCCATCCTCGTGTCGAGCCTGGTCGGAGCCTGTGTTTCGTACCTCATCCTCGGGCTGGCCGGCAGCCTCGGGTGGCTCTTCGCTTCACGGATCCTCGGCGGCTTCATGGCCGGCAATATCGCGGCCGCCTTTGCTTACGCCTCGGACGTGAGCACGCCGGAAAAGCGTGCGGCCTCCCTGGGCATGGTGGGCGCCGCGATCGGCGTCGGCTTCACGCTCGGGCCGGCCATCGGCGGCCTGCTCGCGGGCAACGATTTGCGGACCGCGAGCTTCCTTCTGCCGGCGATCGTGTCTGCCTCGCTGAGCGTATTCGCCATCGCGCTCGTGACGTTCCTGCTCCCTGAGAGCAACACCGCCGAGCGCCGCAGGGAGCACCATCTGCGCGAGCGGGTCGGCCCGGTGCGGATGTTGCTGAAGCGGCCGGCGCTGCGCGCCATTGCCACCGCAGCGCTCCTGGTCACTTTCTCGCAGGCGATTCTCGAATCCATTTTCGCGATCTGGGCGTTGAACAAATTTGGCTTCGGGCCGCGGACCGTGGGCTTGCTGATGTTTTGTCTCGCCTGCCTCGCGGTGCTCATGCAGGGCGGCGGTGTGCGCGTGCTGGTGCCGAGGCTGGGCGAGGCAAAGTTGGCGACGCTGGGTGTCCTTGCCTATGTGATCGGGCTGATGACCGTCGCCGAATCGCCGACTCTTGCGATCACGGGGCTCGGCCTCGCGTTGTGCGGCATCGGTATCGGCTCATTCAATCCGAGCGCTTCCTCACTCGCGTCCAAGCAGGCGGACGCCCATGATCGCGGCGCCGTCATGGGAACGTATCAATCGAGCACGAGTCTGGCACGAGTGATCGGACCGTTCGTGTCGGGGCCCGTGTATGCCGCGTTGGGGCCGGCGGCACCGTTCGTGGTGGGTGCCTGTGTGACGCTGCCCGCGGTCTGGTTCATCTGGCGGGCCGACGGGCACGCGGCGGCTGACAGCCTGGGGACAGGTCTTTAGGAGCAATGGCGCTTACCTGAGCGCCGACGCTCCTAGGTCGCGGTAGCAGGGCTCAGCGCGACCTCGACCTGTCCGTCGACGATTCGCACCTTGTGCGCTGCGAGGGGCACTACCGCCGGGGGGGCGAGCACGCGGCCATCCCTGATGTCGAACGATGCCCCGTGCAGCGGACAGACGAGGCGCGTCGCTCGCAGGCGTCCTTCGCACATGCGTGCGTGCGCGTGCGTGCAAATGTTGTCGAGGGCGAAAACCCCTTCGCGGGTATGGCAGATCACGATCTCACGGCCCTCGATGAGGCGCGTCTGCATGCTGCCCTGCGGGATCTCGGCCAGCGCCATGACTGGCACGAACGACGGATCGGTCATGAGTGAGGTTGTCTTCAGAGTTGGATTTCGGTTTCGAAGATCGACACGGCCTGGCCGATGATCCAGACGGCCTCCACGCTGCCGTCCTTGAATTCCAACTCGACCTCGACCCGGCCGGGCCGGTGGACGGAGTGACCCTGGATGCCGCTGAAGGCGGTGCGTCGTTCGCCTCGCGCCAGCAAGCCGTGCTGCGCGAGATAGACACCGAGCAGGCCGTGCGCATTGCCGCTGACGGGGTCTTCGGCGATCCCCAGGGCAGGGCAGAACATGCGCGATTCGGTCAGATGGTCGCCGCCGTCGTGTGTCAGGGAGAAGACGAAGTAGCCGGCCGCGCCGATCTGCGCCGATAGCGTGGTGAGCCGCGTCATGTCGGGCTTCAGGTGCCGCAGAGGCTCCTGGCCCCGTACACCGACCAGGAGGCGGGTGCTGCTCGACCCCACTATGCGCAGGGGGCAGCGCGTATCGAGGTCATCGGTCGCCAGGGCGAGAGCGTCGAGCACCGCCAGGCGCTCCCGATCGTTCAGCTCCCGGCCCAGTGGCGGGGCGCTCTGGCGCACGGCGATGCTTCGGTCCTCACCGGTTCCCCGCACCTCGATATCGACCGTGCCGGCCTTCGATTTCTGGCGCAGCCGCCGGGGCGCATCGTGGCGCCGCGACAGAACATAATGCGCAGCTACCGTGGCGTGCCCGACGAAGCCCGCTTCCGTGCGCGGGGTGAAAAAGCGTGCCCGCAGCTGGTGGTCCGGGCTCTCGGGAGAAAGAATGAATGCCGTGTCCGCGTTATTGAGCTCGCGCGCGATGGCGAGCATCTGCGCCTCGGTGAGGCCGTCCGCATTCAGCACCACGCCCGCCGGGTTTCCGGTGAAACGCTCACGGGTGAACGCATCGA
>DASZVD010000054.1:0-4296 GCA_035547375.1 Steroidobacteraceae bacterium | reverse complement strand
AACGTGCAGGTGGGCGAGCACGTGGAGCAGCCCATGGAGTCCGTCGCTTTTGGACGCATTGCGGCTCAGCAGGCGAAGCAGGTCATCGTGCAGAAGGTGCGCGAGGCCGAGCGGCAGCAGGTGGTCGATGCCTATCGCGACCGCGTCGGGACGCTGGTGAGCGGTGTGGTGAAACGCGTCGATCGCAACGGTATCTACGTCGATCTTGGCAGCAACGCGGAGGGTTTCGTGCCGCGCACCGACATGATCCCCCGCGAGCAGGTCAAGCCGCAGGACCGTATCAAGGCCTTCCTCAAGGAAGTCCGCTCCGAGCCCCGGGGCCCGCAGCTGTTCCTGACGCGGACCGCCCCCGAGTTCCTGATGGAGCTGTTCAAGCTCGAGGTGCCGGAAGTCGGCCAGGGGCTCATCCAGATCCTGGGCGCCGCCCGGGACCCCGGCGTGCGCGCGAAGATCGCTGTGCGCAGCAACGACCCACGCGTCGATCCGGTCGGCGCCTGCGTCGGCATGCGCGGCTCACGCGTGCAGGCGGTCTCGAACGAGATCGCCGGCGAGCGTGTGGACATCATTCCACACGACGAGAATCCGGCGCAGTTCGTGATCAACGCCATGTCTCCGGCGGAGGTCATGTCCATCGTCGTGGACGAGGACTCGCACAGCATGGACATCGCCGTGTCGGAGGACAAGCTCTCACAGGCCATCGGCCGCGGCGGGCAGAACATCCGGCTCGCCAGCCAGCTGACGGGCTGGGACCTCAACGTCATGACCGAGTCGGACGCGGAGGCGAAGAGCGAGACCGAGGCCAAGGAGCTGGTCCAGAACTTCATGAAGCAGCTCGACGTGGACGAGGACGTGGCGACGATCCTGGCGCAGGAAGGCTTCTCCACGGTGGAGGAGATCGCCTACGTGCCCCAGGCCGAGCTGGCCGCCATCGAAGAGTTCGACGAGAACATCGTCAAGGAGCTGCGCAATCGCGCCCGCGACGTGCTGCTGACGCAGGCGATCGCGAGCGAGGAGACGCTCGACCAGTCCATGCCGTCGGATGATCTGCTGCTGTTGCAGGGGATGACACCTGACCTCGCGCTGGCGCTGGCCCGGCGTGGCGTGCGCACGCGTGAGGACCTGGCCGACCAGGCAGTGGACGATCTCTCGGACATCGAGGGATTGACGGCCGAGGAAGCCGGCAAACTCATTATGACGGCGCGGGCGCCGTGGTTCGATGCGGGCCGCTAGGCCGGCAGGGGTTGTATAACCTATGGCAGAAGTTACTGTTTCCCAATTCGCCGAGGTCTTGAAGGTCCCGGTCGACCGGCTGCTCGTGCAGCTGGACCAGGCCGGCATCAAGGTCTCCGGCCCCAACGACCGCATCAGCGACGATGCGAAGTTGGAATTGCTCACGCACCTGCGCCGCAGCCACGGAGAGAGCGGTAACGCCGCGCCCAGCAAGATCACTCTGCAGCGCAAGTCGCAGCAGGAGATCAAGCTCGCCAGCGGGCAGGGCCGGGCGCGCACGGTGAATGTCGAGGTCCGTACCAAGCGGACCTACATCAAGCGTGACGTGCTGCAGGAGAAGGCCCGGCAGCAGCAGGACGAGATCGACCAGAAGCGCCGCGAGGCGGAAGAGGCGCAGCAGCGCGAGAACGAGCGGCTCGAAGCCGAGCGCCTCGAGCGCGAGCGCGTCGAAAACGACAATCGGCGTCGCATCGAAGAGGAGGCAGCGAAGAAGAAGGCGCAGGAAGAGGAGCGCCGCGCCGCCGAGCAGGCGGCTCGCGAGGAAGAAGAGCGGCGCGCACGCGAGGAAGAGCAGAAGCGCACCGCGCAACTCCAGGCCGAGCACGCTGCCAGGCAGCGCGGTGCGGCCGAGCCCGCGGCAAAACCCGCGTCGCCGCCGAAGCCGGTCTTCGACCCAACATTCCAGAAGCCGCAGATCATCCCGCCGATCCAGACGCGCGAGCGGCCTTCTCAGCCTCCTGCTCAGCAGCGTAAAGGTCAGCCGCCGCAGGCGCAGCCTGCCGCCGCCGCTGCACAGCAACCGCGCGCTGCCACGCCGCCACAGCAGGCGCGTCCGGCTGCCCCGGGTGCGAATGATCGTGGTGACACGCGCTATGGCCGTCAGGAGTTGCATGTCGCGGGCGATGTGAGCTCGCGCTACAAGAAGAAGCGCCGCGTGAAGGGCCGTCCGTTGACGACGGCTGCCGAGGGCGGTAAGCACGGCTTTGAAATGCCGACCGCACCCGTGGTGCGCGAAGTCACCATTGGTGAGACCGTCACCGTCGGCGAGCTTGCGCAGAAGATGGCCATCAAGGCCCCTGAGGTCATCAAGGCGTTGATGAACATGGGGGTCATGGCCACGATCAACCAGCCGATCGACCAGGACACCGCCGTGCTCGTGGTCGAAGAGTTGGGCCACACCCCCAAGGTGCTGAAGGAAAACCAGATCGAGCAGGACCTGCAGGGCGAGCAGGGCGACATCGCGGCCGAGCCGCGTCCCCCTGTCGTGACCGTGATGGGTCACGTCGACCATGGCAAGACCTCGCTGCTCGATTACATCCGCCGCACGAAGGTCGCGGCCGGTGAGGCGGGCGGCATCACTCAGCACATCGGCGCGTATCACGTCGACACGGACAAGGGCAGCATCACGTTCCTCGACACCCCGGGTCACGCGGCCTTTACGGCGATGCGCGCTCGCGGCGCGAAGGCGACCGACGTGGTGGTGTTGGTTGTTGCCGCCGATGACGGCGTCATGCCGCAGACCATCGAGGCCATCCAGCACGCGCGCGCCGCTGGCGTGCCGATCGTCGTTGCGGTGAACAAGATCGACAAGCCCGAGGCCGATCTCGATCGCGTCCGCCAGGAGTTGGCGAAGCAGGAGGTCATTCCCGAGGACTGGGGCGGTGAGAATATTTTCGTGCCGGTCTCGGCACGGACCGGTCAGGGTGTCGACCAGTTGCTCGAGTCCATCCTCCTCGTGGCGGAGGTGCTGGAGCTGCGCGCGCCGCGTGCGGGTCTCGCGTCCGGTGTCGTTATCGAATCGAGCGTGGAGAAGGGCCGCGGGGCGGTGGCTACCGTGCTGGTGAAGAAGGGCACTCTGCACACCGGTGACCCGGTGATCGCGGGCTCGGAGTTCGGTCGCGTCCGCGCGATGTTCGACGAGAACGGCAAGCCGGTGGAGGAGGCGACGCCATCCATGCCGGTGCAGGTGTTGGGCTTGTCGAGCCCGCCGAATGCGGGCGATGAGTTCCTCGCCGCCGAGAGCGAGCGCAAGGCGCGTGAAGTGGCTCTGTATCGCCAGGGCAAGTTCCGCGACGTGAAGCTTGCCAGCCGTATTCAGCGTGCCGAAGACGTCTTCTCGCAGATGGGAGAGACGAAGGCCGGTGTCGTCGCCGTCCTCATCAAGGCGGATGTGCAGGGTAGCGCCGAAGCGCTGCGTGAATCACTGACGAAGCTCTCCACTGACGAAGTGCAGGTGAAGCTGATCGCGAGCGGCTTGGGCGGTATCACCGAATCCGACGTGCAGCTCGCCGCGGCGTCGAAGGGTCTCATCATCGGCTTCAACGTTCGCGCGGATGCGGGCGCTCGCGAGGCGATCAAAGAGACCGGCGTCGAAGTGCGCTATTACAGCATCATTTACGAAGCAATCGACGATGTGCGGCAGATGCTGTCCGGCATGTTGCAGCCGGAGATCAAGGAGTCGATCGTCGGTGTTGCGCAGGTACGCGACGTGTTCCGCTCGAGCAAGTTCGGCGTCGTCGCCGGCTGTCTCGTGACGGAAGGTGTCGTCAAGCGCAACAATCCGATCCGCGTGCTCCGTGAGAACGTCGTGATTTTCGAGGGTGCGCTCGAGTCACTGCGCCGCTTCAAGGACGACGTGAACGAGGTTCGCGCGGGTGTCGAGTGCGGTATCGGCGTGAAGAACTATCAGGACGTCCGTGCGGGCGACCAGATCGAATGCTTCGCGCGCGTCGAGATCGCGAGAACGCTGGCATGAAGCGCAACTGATGGCGGAAGCACGTACACGCCGGATCGAATCGGAGATACAACGCGTGCTCTCCGAGCTGATCGCGCGCGAGGTAAAAGACCCGCGCGTGGGGAATGTGACCATAACGGCCGTGAGTCTCGCGGCCGATATGGGCGTGGCGAAGGTGTTCTTCACTCCCTTCGCCTCGCGTAACCCCGCTGAGGAGGTGCGCATTGGCCTTACCCATGCCGGTGGCTTCCTGCGCGGTGAAGTTGGGCGCCGCCTGCGCTTGCGGCATGCGCCCAGGCTCGAGTTCGTCATCGACGACACGGCGGATAAAG
>DASZVD010000053.1:0-3708 GCA_035547375.1 Steroidobacteraceae bacterium | reverse complement strand
TGCGGTCCTGGAACGCTTCGACCGTGAATCGAGCCACATCATCCGCCTTCACGGCACCGATATCGCTCTCGCTCACATTCGTGTCGACCTCCATCTTGGTCAGATCGGTCGCGATCAGAAACAGCGTGGGGGTCTGAAAGCTTGCCGCAACCGTCTGACCAATCGTGATATTACGCGCCACGACCGTGCCGTCGACCGGCGATATGATGTGGGTATAACCGAGATTGACGGCAGCCGTCTCCACTGTCCCGCGATCCAGCCGCACCGAGCCCTCGAGCTGTTTGACGAGCGCCACCTGATCGTCATAGGTCTGATGGGCGATGGCGTTGCGCGCCAGGGAAGCCTGGTAGCGCTCGAGGTCCACCCGCGCGCCCTGTAGCTGCGCCTCATCGCGCGCGAGCTGCCCTTCCGCCTGGTCGAGCGCGGCCTGGTACGGACGCGGATCGACCGTGGCGCAAAGCTGGCCCTTCGTCACGCGGGTGTTGTAGTCGCAGGACATCGAGCTGATGACGCCAGAGACGTAAGAGCCGATGATGATCGTGAGCTCGGGATTGACGGTCCCGGTAGCGGTAATGGTCCGTTCGATGGCACCCCGGGTGACCGGCGCCGTGACGTACGTTACCGGGGTCGAACGCTGCGTCAGCCACCAGATCGCCGCCACCGAGAAGGCCACCCCCGCAGCTCCCAGGGCTATGATTTTCCACTTCGCGCTGTCCGCCCCGAGACCCGGGTGAACCGGGTGCCGTGGGCCCGATCCCGAGTCACCCTCGGTGCCTATGGGATTCGGCCGATCCAACGAAGATCCTCCGGGCCTGGAAGGGCCGCGCGCTCAGTGCGGCCTGGCGGCCGCTGCCCTTCAGCAGGCGGTCCACCCGGCTGGAAATTCAGTGGCTCGACTGCTATCAATAGTCGCGTACCCGTCATACGGCGACAATAGACGCGCCCTGCGGCGCCCGGAATACGAATAAGTGCGGATCAGCCGCAACATTTGCGGAGTGCCAGAGGCGCCGCAATGAGCAGCGCACCGAGAAGAATGCCCCCGGCGGTCATGGGCCGCCGGGTCTCGTTCATGGCTTCGGGGCCTCGTCCGACCGTTCCTCGCCCGCGCCCGCGATCACGTCCTCCAGAGAGTCTTTGTCCGACAGGTCTTTAGAGCCTTGCAACGGCGCGGTGTCCTCCTCGAGCTGTCCGAGGTCGCGCGTCTCTTTGAAGGGGGTCTTGTCAGCATCAACCTTCGTGAACGGGTTGAACTCTCGGGCTCGTTCGATCTTGGGTTCCCAGGGCGGCTTGCGCGATGTCATGATGATCTCCAATGAATCGTCGCTCGCAGCATCCTGCGCGCCGCGCTGCCGGACAATTCGGAATAACACCTATGTGTGAGCAGCCGCCGTGCCCGAGCACGCCCCTCGAGCGGCTCACTTGTGTAGATCATCAATCCAGCGCACGAGCTCCGGGATTTCCACCGGGGTGATGTCGAGGTTCACGACGAGTCCCTGCTGACCGCTGCGAGCCAGCACGCAGTGCAGCTGAACGTCGTCGCTCGCGTTGATCTCTTGGTGCGGAACGTAGGGTGGCACGTAGATGAAGTCACCCTGCGCGGCTTCAGCTACGAATTCCAGATGGTCGCCCCAACGCAGGCGCGCCAATCCACTCACGACGTAAATGACACTCTCCAGATCGCCGTGATGGTGCGCGCCGGTTTTGGCTTTGGGGTCGATAGTGACCGTCCCCGCCCAAAGCTTCGTCGCGCCCGTCCTTTCGGTCGTTACTGCGGAGCGGCGATGCATCCCCAACGTTTGCGCAGTCTTATCGTCCAGCTCGTCGGAGCGGATGATGCGTACGCCTTCGGTTCGCCAGCGGCTAGGTTTGCTCATACTTCAGCTCAGCGTCCAGCTCCTCACTGCGTGGGAACGATACTTGGGCGCCCATTCTCGTCGTGGAGCGTAATCCTTTTCGAGGCGTCTTGCCTAGGAGCCGCGCCGCGAGGGCTCCGGCAACTATCAGAAGGTCCAGCCAGGCGAGTGAGCCGCCGCCGCTCTTCGGGGCGGTAACCGTGAGAGTGCCCGAGGAGGCGGTGTTAGTGGCGCTCTGGGCGTCGGTCAGAGCGCCGGCGGCGATGGTGTTGGTATAGGTGCCCGAGCTTCCGCTCGACACGGCGATGGTGATCGCGCAGCTGCCGTTTGCCGGGATGCTCGCCCCTGTCAGGGTTACGACGCCACTCGTGGCGGATACCGATCCGGCGCAGCTGGTCGCCGCGGCGGGCGATGTCGCGATGGTCAGATTCGATGGCAACGTGTCGGTCAGCGCTGCCTGCGTCAGCGCGTAGGCGTTGGTGTTGCTCAAAGTAATGGTGAGCGTCGCTTGCGCCTTCTCGCCGACGCTGGAAGGTGAGAACGACTGCGAGATCGTCGGAGCTATCGGGGCCGTCACGGTAAGTGTCGCGCTCTGCGCGGCCGAGTTGGTGCCTGCCGGGCCCGTTGAGAGAGCGCCGGCTGCAATCGCACTCGTGTACGTGCCCGCGGTCGTCGAGCTCACCGACAGCGTGATGGAGCAGCTGCCGTTGGCCGGAATGATGGCGTTCGCGAGTGAGACGGTGCTGCCGCTCGCGGAGAGCGACTCCGCAACGGCGCTGCACGTCGTGGATGCGGCGGGAGAGGTGGCGACTGTCAGGCCGCTCGGCAGAGAGACGTTCAAACTCGACTGCGTGAGGGCGAAGGCGTTCGTATTACCGAGAGTGAGGGTCATCGTCGAGGCGACGGTGACTCCGACGGTGGTGGGAGAGAATGCCTGTGTGACGGTCGGAGCTTTCGGGGTGGCGGAGATCGATGTTGGGCATGCGGTCGTGCCCAGCGAGGTGGGGGCGGTGCTCGTGGCACTCGTCGTGCCCAGGGTGATGGTCGCGACGTCCGTGGCGCCTTGCGAGTCGGTTATGGTCAACGTCAACGTGCCCGTCCCCGATGCGACGACCTGCGCGCTGGTCGTCCCGGAGGTTATGGTTACGCCGCTGCCGGCGCTCCAGAGGTAGGAGGCGATCGATCGGCCGCAGGCGGCCGTACTCCCGCTCGCGTTGAATGTGACCTGGCTGTTGGCGGTATAGGAGGAGGGGAACGAGACGGCCGCGATCGGCTGGAGGGCCGCATTGACCGCGCTCAGTGCGTTGACCATGCCGGTGCCGCACTCGCCGGAAGCCGGGCAGGAGCACTCGTCGCTGCTCGAATCCACGCTCGGGCAGACCGGGAGGTTGCTCGTATTGGCCGGGAATGCCGTGGCGCTCGACTCGAGGCGCTTCACCAGCAGTGCCGGCGTCAGGTTGCCGTTCACCGAGCGCATGAGACCGGCGATGCCCGACACGATGGGCGCCGAGAAGCTCGTGCCGAGATTCGTGTTCGTCTGGTTGGTATAGCCGTTGGCGCCCGGGACCGTGGTGCCGAGGTTGGTGGTTGTGTCGATCGAGCGCAGGCAGGCGCCCGTGGTGTTGATGCAGTTACCCGCCGGCGCCGCGACGCCGACCTCGGGGCCGAAGCTGCTGTAGCCGACTTTGGTGCCGACGTTGCGCAAGCCGGCTACGGCGATCATGCCGGAAACCGATGCGCTGCAGTTCGCCGGCGTCTCGACGCTGCCGCTGGCGTTTCCGGCGGAAGCCACCACCAGCACGCCCAGGCCGGTGACCGTGCTCAGCGCCGTCTGGTAGGAGGTGGGGCAGCTGTC
>DASZVD010000052.1:0-9463 GCA_035547375.1 Steroidobacteraceae bacterium | reverse complement strand
ATGCGGCGGCGCTGCGGGCGCAGGACGAGGCGCTGCAAACAGCGAAGGAGGCGCTGCGCCTCATCACGATCAACTACAAAGCGGGACTGAATACCTATCTGGATGTGTTGAACGCGGATGCTCAATACCATGAGGCATTGGTCAACGATTTGCAGTCCACGGCCGTGCGGTACCAGGACACCGTTGCGCTGTACGTGGCGTTGGGCGGCGGCTGGTGGAATGCGCCCCACGACGGCCCTTCGGGAAGGCGGACCCGCACTTATCCAGATAGCGCTGCGCGATAGCGCGGGCGCGTTGATACTCATATTGGGAGTTTCGCGATGTACAAAACGATATTCGTGCCGACGAGCGGCTCCGATACCGATGCTACGGTGTTTGCCACGGCGTTGACGCTTGCGCGGCCGTTCGCGGCTCACCTGCACTTTTGTCATCTGCACCTGCAGCCTGCGGAAGCGGCTTTGCACGCGCCGCACGTGGAGTTTTCCCGTGGCCCGGCGATTGCCGATGCGCTGAGCCATCTGCGCAAGGAGGGGAATTCCCTGGCGGTGAACGCACACGTGCGCTACGAGGAGTTCTGCCGGACGTATGGGTTGCCGATCCAGCAGGATCCGTCCCGCGCCTATACGGTCACCGCGAGTTGGAGTGAGGAGCCGGACGAGCCCGTCAAGCGCTTGCTGCTGCACTCGCGGCGGAGCGATCTCATCGTCCTGGGCCGCCCCTGCCATCAAGACTATCTCCCCGGTGGCTTGATCGAGACGCTGCTGCTGGAGTCCGGCCGCCCGATCGTCCTGGCTGCGGACAAGCCACCGCGTACCGTGGCGAACGAGACCGTCGTCGTGGGATGGAAGGAGAGGGCGGAGGCGGCTCGCGCCGTGGCTGCTGCGATGCCCCTGCTGGAAAAGGCGCGGCGCGTCATTCTGCTCGCCGTCGTCCCGGATGGCGATGTCGATCTCGAGGGGTTGAACGAGCTCGCACGGCAGCTGGCCTGGCATGGCATCTCCGCCGAGGTGAGCATGACGGTCGACAAGTCGGGCGCTACGGCGCAGAGCCTGGCAGGCAAGGCGGCGGAGCTGGCAGCGGGTCTCCTGGTGGTAGGCGGTTATGGCCGTGGCCAGTTTCGCGAACAGCTGTTTGGCGGAGTGACGCGATCGCTACTCGAGAGCGCGGCGCTCCCGGTTTTCATGGTGCACTGACCGGGAGGCCGGCTCGGCTCACTGCCGCCCTCCGGCGCCTTGCCGACCTGACAGCAGACGAGACAGGGCGTCGAGCTCCCGCGCCGCCTCCGTAACCAGATCGTCCGCCGAAACGAGCCCGACCAGGGACCCCTGGGGCGTAACGACGGGAGCCCGCCGGACATTGTGCTCGCGCATCTGCTCGACGGCGTCCTCCACCGTCTCATCATGTCTCAAGGTGAAGGGGCTGGGCGTCATGACGTCCGCAACGCGCAGGCGGGAAAGATCCGCGACGTGCTCGAGCTGTGCGCGAACGATGTCCCGATCGGTGATGATGCCCGTGGCGATCGGCTGTGGTCCCGGGCGGGTCACGACAACAGCTCCGACACGATGCTCCTGCATCAGCTGGGCTACGTCGCGCAGTGAGGCGCTCTCGGTGACGTGAATGGCGCCTCGTGAACAGATATCGCCGACATTCATACGGGATCTCCGACTGACCCATCTCATTCAGCCACAGCGGGAGGCGCCGCACCATGCGTATGAATCCTGATGCGCGGCGCGGGTCGGCGGGTTACTAATGAGCCAACCCATGGGAGAAGGATCATGAATATCGGGACCGTGTGCTCACGGGATGTTTGTGTCAGCCGGCGCGGTGAGGCGCTTGCGAGCGCGGCGTCGCAAATGATGGACAGGCACGTGGGTGCGTTGGTCGTGGTCGAGCCGACTGCCGCTGCCGCCGACCGGTTACGGCCTGTAGGTATCATCACGGACCGGGATATCGTGTGCGGCCAGGTCAGTCCGCCGCGCGACCTGTTTTGTCTCACGGTCGACGACGTCATGACCGCCGACCCGTTGGTGTTGGAGGAGGGCTGCGGAATCGGGGAGGGCATCCGTCTGTTGGCCGAGCGCGGAGTCAGGCGGGCACCCGTGGTGGACCGCAACGGCGCCTTGGTCGGGGTTGCCTCGACGGATGACTTGCTGCGGGCTTTGTCGGATGAGCTGGGTGGGCTGGCGCAGCTCATTCGTCAGCAGCCGGGCCTGGAGCGGCGCCGGATGAAGTGGCCGTGAAGGGTTGACCGCGCGCTAATCCCGGTACCAGAGCTCCAATGCAGCCCGTGCGGCTCCGAGCAACGTGGCATCCGCGTTGACGATGAGCCGGGTTGGAATGGCCTTGACATAGGGCGCGAGCCTGCCCTTGTTGTCGAATTCCTGACGAAAAGGGCTGGCCTGCAGGAAGGGCTCGATTTTGAGAGCAATCCCGCCCCCGATCAGCACCCCGCCACGTGCGCCGTGTGCGAGCGCGATATCACCGGCGATCGCACCGTAGACCTTGCAGAACAACGAGAGCGTTGCTTTGCAGGTCGCCTCGCCCGCCAGGGCGCCCGCGGTGATCTGCTCGGCCGACATTCCTGTCTCCGCCGCACCTTTGAAGGCTTCCATGGCGCGGTGGATGGATTCGATACCTGGACCGGAGAGGAGCCGTTCTACCGAAACTCGTCCGAATCGGCATTGCAGTGAGCTGAGCAAGGCCATTTGTTGGTCGTCCGTCGGGGCGAAGCCAATGTGTCCGCCTTCGGTCGTCATTGGCAGGGCGCGACCTCCGTGGCGCACGAGGCAGGATACGCCGAACCCCGTGCCGGCACCCACGATGGAGATCGGCGCATCGGGGACGCCTTCGAGGGCGGGGCCGATATCGCTAAGATCTTCGGCTCCCAGGATGTCGGCAGCGTATGCCAGCGCACCGAAGTCGTTGATGAGTGCCGTCCGTGCGAACCCGAATGCCTCGAGGTCCGTCTCACTGATACGGAGATGGCGATTGGTCAGGGTTACCACGCCTGCGGTTACCGGGCCGGCGACGGCAATGAGCGCGTGAGTCGGGATGCCCTCCAAGCCGGAGTCTTTCATGTAGGCGCATAGCAGACCCGTCACGTCTGCATATTCACCTTCGATGTCGCGGCGATGGCTGAGAGCTGGACCGTGTGACCCCGCCGTCGCGACAGCGAAGCGGGCGTGCGTGCCACCCACGTCTCCCACCAGAACAGGGCTCCAGAATCGCATGATCGGAGGAGAGGGGCAGCTCATCCTGCCGCCCCTCGAACGGCTCGAGCCTGAGGTCACTCGACCTTGATCTGCTTAGGCTGTTGCTTGGGGGTTTGAGCCTTGGGAATGTGCACGGTGAGCACGCCGTCCTTGCTCTCGCAGCGGATTGCGCCTTCCTCGATACTGTCAGGAAGCGAAAAGCTGCGAGTGAAGTGGCCATAGAAGCTCTCCACGCGGTGCATCTTTTCGTTCTTGTCCTCCTTTTGCTGGCGGCGCTCGCCTTCGATGGTGATCAGGCCATCATCCACCGTGACCTTGACATCCTCCTTCTTCACGGCCGGAAGCTCCGCGCGGATCAGGTATTCCTTGTCCGTCTCGCTGATGTCGGCCGACGGAGCCCACTCGACATTGTTGCCGTTGGAGCCGCCGAGCCGCGTGGGCCAGCGGTTGAACATGGTCGGCGCGAGACGATTGAACAGGCTATCCATTTCCGCGAACGGTTCCCAACGAACGATGCTCATGTGGCTTCTCCTGTGTTGTTGCGCTGAAGTGCGTGCCCGATAGAGGGTGCGCGGATTAGACGCGCGGCGGAATACGAGGTTCTACATACCTCTCATGAGCATAGAGAACGGCAACGGCACAGCTGGCAAGGCGAGCGCGAACGCTGTCTGCGCGACTGGTGAGGATGATCGGCACTTTTGCTCCGAGCACGATCCCGGCCGCCTCCGCGTTGGCGAGGAATGTCAGCTCCTTGACCAGCATGTTGCCGGCTTCGAGGCTCGGAACCACCAGGATGTCCGCATCTCCGGCCACCTCGGAGCGGATGTGCTTCGTCTTGGCCGCGGCGGCGTCGATGGCATTGTCCAATGCCAGGGGACCATCGAGTGCCGCTCCGGTGATCTGGCCTCGATCGGCCATCTTGCACAGCGCGGCAGCGTCGAGCGTCGAGGGGATCCTGGAGGTGATCGTTTCCACCGCGGACAGGATGGCCACTTTGGGCCGTTTCAACCCGAGCGCCATGGCCAGATCGATGGCGTTCTGGACGATATCGACCTTCTCCTCGAGCGTCGGAAACAGATTCACGGCGGCATCGGTGATGAACAGGGGCTTCGGGTACGTCGGCACGTCCATGATGAATACGTGACTGATGCGTCGTCCCGTACGGATTCCCTTGTCGTGCCGTACGACCTCGCTCATCAGCTCGTCCGTGTGGAGGCTTCCCTTCATCAACGCCTGCACGGTTCCCTGGCGAGCCAACGCCACAGCTTGCTCGGCAGCCGCGTTGCTGTGTAGCGCGTCGATCAACTCCACCTTCGTCAAATCGATGCCGCTGCGGTCCGCCAACTCCTGGATGCGAGCTCGCGGGCCGACCAACAGCGGCTCGATCAACCCGTCGCGGGTTGCGGCGATGGCCGCCTCGAGCGAGCTCTCGTCGCACGGGTGCACGATCGCGGTCCGCAACGGCGCAAGGGAGCGGCATGCGTGGATCAGGGATGTATAGTGTTCGCGAGCCATGGAGGCGCCGTGCTGCGCCACGCTATCGCGGTCGTCCGTTTGTTGCCCGGAGCCGGCTTCGTGACCCGTCATCGGCTGAGTATCGCAAGGGGGCTTGCGGCGCGCCATACGGGAAGTCCGCTATCGGAGCGACCTTGCACCCGCGTGGGGCGCGAGCCGTTCGATTGTCACGCCGTCAGCAGGGATTTGATCAGGCCGAGAAGCTCTTCCGCTTTGATCGGTTTGCTGGCGACCCGCAGAAGCGGGTCCTGCGGGAGCTCTCTGATGGCGGTCGAGGTGTCACCGGTGACGAGCACGGCCTTCAGGGCGGTCTGTGTGACATCGCGTAACGCCCTGAGAACGTGGATGCCGGTCTCACCGTGACTCAAATGGTAGTCGGTTACCAGCAGCTCCACCCCATCGACCTCGCGCGCTTTCCTCACAGCTTCCGCCAGAGACTCCGCCGTGATGACTTCATAGCCTTCGACCTTGAGCAGCAGCCGTGTCGCATTGCGCACGGCGGCATCGTCCTCCACCAACAGGAGACGTGTTTTCTGCACCGGCCGGGCACTCATGGGTGCCGCCGGCGGCTTCGCGGCCCTCATGGCGAAGCGTCGCTCGGCTGCCGGTACGCGCAGGCAGAAGGACGACCCCTTGCCGACCTCCGACCTGACATCCAGCTGCAGTTGCAGGAGCTTGACCAGGCGCTGCACGATGCTCAGGCCGAGCCCGTAGCCCTCGCGCGAGCTGTTGGCGGGAACCCCGACCTGATAGAACTCATCGTAAATCAATGAAATCTGATCGGCCGGGATACCGATTCCCGTATCGGCCACCTCGAGTCGCACGATCGAGTCCTCGTGGAGACATCGCAGCCGGACCCAGCCTTGTCGCGTGTACTTGACGGCGTTGGAGATGATGTTGCGCAGGATCTGCTCGACCAGCGACGGATCGCTGTGAACACTCTCCGCGCACGGCTCGACCTCGAGCCGCAGTCCCTTGTTGGCGGCAAGCCCCGCGAACTCCTGCCGCAGCTCCTCGAACAGGCCGGCCACGGTGAAGTCGGTGGGCTCCGGCTTGATGGCCCCGGACTCGAGCTTGCTGATGTCGAGCAGGGCGTTCAGCAGGCGCGACATGGCGCCGATGGCCTGCTCCTGCTGCACCAGCGCCTCCGCGGAATCGGGATCGGTATCGATGCGGCGCAGTGCGCCATTCAGCAGGGCGAGCGTTTGCAGCGGCTGACGCAAGTCATGGCTGGCGGTGGCCAGGAAGCGGCTCTTGCCTTGATTGGCCCGGTCGGCCAGCTCGCGGGCTTCATCGGCGATCTCGCGTGCACGGTCGGCGATCTCCCTGGCGCGCTCGGCCGACTCCCGGGCGAGAATGAGCTCGGCCTCGACTTTCTTGCGATCCGTGACGTCGCGGATCGCCGCGGCGGTCAGAGCCCGGCCGTCGTGCACGATCGGGCTCAGGCTGATCTCGACGGGAAATTCACTGCCGTCGCGCCGGCGCCCAAACAGCTCCAGGCCCTGCCCCATGGGCCGGATGCGCACGTTCTGCACGTACCGGTCCCGATGCCCCAGGTGCCGTGCCCGGTAACGTTCCGGCATCAGCTGCTCGACTTTCTGGCCGATGACGTCCTCATGGGAATAGCCGAACACCGCCGTGACCTGCTGGTTGGCGTAGCGGACGATGCCTCCTGCATCGATGATGACCATGGCGTCGGGCGCCGCATCCAAGGCGCTTCGGGCGAGTTCTGGAGCAATTGTGGGCATGTGGAAAGCGGCGTTACGCCAAGGGTGCGTCCTTCACGTCTACGGAGGACGTTGCCACTTTGCAACAGGAACTTCAAGAGCCTCGACTGCCTGGCGCGGAGGGCCGCTCGTGCCCGGCGCAAGGGCCGCTCGCGCCGCCACCGCGCTCGGTACTTGTGCGTACAGACACCCCCCAGGGGCGATTTTACGATCATGAAATCCATCTTACGATGGCGTGAAATACTGCGAGTCGCGAGGAGCTCCGCATGAATAGCATTCAATGGCCGCCGCGCGTCGGGGCCTGGTATCTGCGCTGGGACAAGGGCGAGATCTTCCAGGTGACCGGTTACGATGCGAGCTCTCGCAAGGCCTCGATCCGAACCTACAACGGCGAGCCCGGCGAGTTGGATCAGTTCACCTGGGACCGCCTCTCGCTGGGAGTGGCTGATCCGCCGGAAGACTGGACGGGACCGCTCGAGACGGTGGATGTCGTACGCTTCGGCAGCACGCCGGACGATCCGATCAGTGAAGACGTCGCCGAGCCGATTGCCAGGGATCAGTGATCGGGGGCGGCGTGCGACAGTGATCGGGGCAGGGTCGGCGGCCGGGGAGGGCGCGTTTCAGCGCGAGTGCGAATCGCGGACCAGCAGGAGCGGGACCGGAGTGTGCCGGACGATGAATTCCGCATCGCTGCCGATCACGATGCGTCGTAAGCCGCGCCGCCCGTGAGTTCCGCACACGATGAGATCCGCCTGCCATTCTTTTGCCGCTTTTACTATACGCTCGCCTGCCGGCTCACCCATTGCCTCGATCATTTGCGTCTCGGCGTCGATCCCGGCTTCCTGAGCCATGTCTTTGGCACGCGCGAGTACGTTGGCCCCGGCCGCGCGGAACTGGTCGGTCACCTCGGTATAGATGGCCCCGTATACGGATGGAGACAGCGCCCCGATGTCATCCACCACGTGCACGATACGAACCTGGGCGCCGCTCTCCTTGGCGAGGCGCAGACCCTCACGCAGACCGAGAGTGGCGGTCTCGCTGCCGTCGGTGGGAATCAGTATTCGCTTGTACATGGGCGCCTTCCCCGCAAATGTGAGCGGCAGTGTCCGCCCGCGGCGTGGAGCCCGGAATACGCATTTCTACAGATTTTCCTTGCCTGCCCGCTCGGTAAAAGCGCGTACTGACTCGCCAAGGGCCGCACCCTAGTCTCGATATTCGAGCTGCAGGCAAATCAAAGGCATGTCGTGATGGGGGTGATCCTCGAGCCGTTGACGGTTCGTCGTTTCCTGGCGGCGCTCGCGCTGGTCATCGCGGCCAACGTGGTGCCCTGGATTGCGGGCCGGCTGCTCGGCGAGCGGTGGGCGCTGCCGCTCGATTGCGGTGCGAAGCTCCCTGATGGGGCGCGGTTGCTCGGCTCGCACAAGACGTGGCGGGGGCTGGTGGCCGCGGCGATAGTGTGTACCGCGCTCGGCGGCGTCCTCGGATATCCGTGGACGCTGGGGGGTGAATTCGCCTTGCTGGCGCTGCTGGCGGATGCGGTCTCGAGTTTCGTGAAGCGCCGCCTCCGCCTGGCGCCGGGCACGGAAGTCGCCTTGCTCGATCAGTTGCCGGAGGCACTGCTGCCGTTGCTGCTGTTGAAGTCGGCTCTCGGAGTCTCGACGGGCGGCGCCCTTGCCATTGCCGTCATCTTTCTCTGCCTGGATGTGATGACGACACCCTTGCGTCAGTAGCGCTCGAACGCGCGGGCCGTGGCTGCGCCGAAGGCGAGCCCGCCGACGTGGGCCATGTAGGCCACGCCGCCGGTTTCCTGATCAGCGATCGTTCCCAGGCTGATGAGCTGCAACAGCAGCCACACTCCGATCAGCAGGGCGGCAGGGACGAACGTCACCCGGGCGTACCAGCCAATGAAGAGGACGGACTTGATGCGATCACGCGGATAGGTCACGAGAAACGCGCCCATCACCGCGGCGATCGCGCCGCTTGCGCCCAGGCAGGGCAGCGTTGAATGCGGGCTTGCCGCCACCTGGGCCGCCATGGCCACGAGACCGCCCGCTATGTAGAAAACGAGAAAGCGCGCATGCCCCATGGCGTCCTCGATCGCCGGCCCGAAGGCCCACAGGAAGATCAGGTTGCCGGCGATGTGCAGCCAGCTTCCGTGCATGAACATCGATGTCAGGAGCGTGATCCAGTGATGGCCCGCGACGATCTCGGCAGGGATCACGGACCAGGCGGTGATCCACTCATCCCCCTGCAGGAGCTCCAGCGTAAAGCCGGCACAGTTGGCCAGAATCAACAGAATGACACCCGGCGGGAAGCGTGAAGCGGGACGGGACGCATCCGAAAGGGGTATGAACGCCATTGCAGTCAGCCGCTGCCGCGTGCATCCAACAGCGCCTGCAAACGGGAGTCGTGACCGTAGATATCCTTGAAGAACAAGGTACGGCCGTCCTCGGCCGCCAGGGCAGTCGTATAGACGATGAAGACCCGGATGGGTTTTGTCAGGTTGATCCGGGCAGGCCGCGGATCCGTCAGCAGCGCCGGCAGGCGAGCCCGGTCGGCCTCAGGATTGCCACGCAGCACGTAGCTCAGCAGGCCCATGGGATCGGAGACCCGGATACAGCCATGGCTGAACGTGCGTTGTGCGCCGGCGAACAGGCCCGGCGCGGAGGTGCTGTGGAGATACACGTTGAAGCGGTTCGGCAGCATGAATTTCACGAAGCCGAGCGGGTTCTTCGGCCCGGGCTTCTGGCGCAGGCGCAGTGTCCCCTCGGCGAGCGCGGCCAGCGTCTGTGAATTGACCGGCTGGACTTGCGCCGCGTCGGTCTGTCCGCGGACGATTTCATAATCGTTACGCACGACGTAACTCGGGTCGCGGCGCATCAAAGGTAACAACTCGCGATTTACGATGCTGTACGGGACGTCCCAGTAGGGATGCAATATGACGTAGCGCAGATCGGCGGCGAACACGGGTGTCTGCGTGTAGGGGAAGAGCTTTCCGACGATGACATC
>DASZVD010000051.1:0-8273 GCA_035547375.1 Steroidobacteraceae bacterium | reverse complement strand
GTCTGACACTCTCAAAGCGTTGGTGTTCTCGCCGCTGATCGGTTTCGTGCTGGCGGGCCTTCTGGTGCTGATCGCCAGGAAGGTCCTGAGCTCCGATCTGTTTGCGAGCCCCAAGGAAAAGACTCCGCCGCCGGGGTGGATCCGGGGCCTGCTGATCCTTACCTGCACGGGTGTGAGCTTCGCGCACGGCTCGAACGACGGGCAGAAGGGCATGGGCCTCATCGTCCTCATCCTGGTTGGCATCGTGCCGGCAGTTTTCTCGCTCGATATGAGCACTTCAGCGGAGACGATCGCCCGCATCCACGCGTCGGCCACTGCTTTCGAGCAGCAGTGGAAGGCTGCTCCGTCGGTGACGACGGCGGTCGCTCCTGCCGCGGCGGCTACAGATGCCACTACCGACGCGGACATCGTCGCGGCACGTAAGGTCCTCACGGGCTACCTGCGTAAGGACCCGGTGTCCCCCGCGACCGTGGCTGCCATGGGGACCGTCAATCATCAGATCATCGAGACGTTCGGGCGCATCAACAACCTGAGCAGCATCCCGGCGGAACAGCGTCGCAACCTGCGCCTGAACGTGTATGTGTTGTCGGAGTCACTGGCCAAGATGGCCAAGAAAAAGGAGCTGCCGCAGCAGTTCGACCCGAAGGCCGCCGCGGATTATCAGAAGCTGCTCAAGGGACTGACGATGTTCATTCCGACGTGGGTGAAATTTGCCGTTGCGCTGGCTCTGGGGCTCGGCACGATGGTCGGCTGGAAACGCATCGTGGTGACCGTGGGCGAGAAGATCGGCAAGGCGCATCTCACCTACGGTCAGGGCGCGTCGGCCGAGATCGTCGCGTTCGGAACGATCGAGGCGGCGGACATCCTGGGCCTGCCGGTCAGCACGACGCACATCCTTTCGTCCGGTATCGCGGGCACCATGGTCGCGAACAAATCGGGCATTCAGGGCGATACCGTGCGCAACATCATTCTCGCCTGGGTGCTCACCTTGCCCGTGTGCGTGCTGCTCGGTGCTGCGCTGTTTGGCGCGGGGCTGTTCTTCGTGCTGCGCGTGCTGGGTGTGCACTGACGCGCGCGCCTGCTGCCGGCCCTTTGCAAGTTGCCTGACGCGCGTCTTCCTTCTCAGCGCCTGGAAAATCGGTCGGTGGCGCTGACGAGCTCGTGGATGTTGCCGGGCTCGAATGCGGAGTGGCCGGCGTCCGACACGATGCGCAAGTCGGCTTCCGGCCAGGTGCGGTGCAGGTCCCAGGCGCTGCGCATCGGGCAAATGACATCGTAGCGTCCCTGCACGATCACGGCCGGGATGTTCCGGATGCGATCGACGTTCTCGATGAGTTGGTTGTCGGTCTTGAAGAAGCCCCGGTTCACGAAGTAGTGACACTCGATGCGGGCGAACGCCGCGGCGTATTCGTCCTCGCCGAATTTTGCGACGTACCGCGGATTCATGTGCAGGTAGCTCGTCGCGCCTTCCCAAACCGACCAGGCCTTCGCGGCCTTCTTCCGCACCCGCGGATCTTCACTGGTGAGCTGCGCGTAGTAAGCCCCTACCATGTCGGCTCGCTGCGCTGGTGGGATCGGGGCGACGTAGTGCTCCCAGAGATCCGGATAGAGGGCCGCCGCGCCGCCGGGATTCTGATAAAACCACTCGATCTCCCAGCGGCGCAGCAGGAAGATGCCGCGCAGCACGAGCTCGGTGACCCGTTCCGGGTGGGTTTCCGCATACGCGAGCGCGAGCGTCGAGCCCCAGGAGCCGCCGAACACCTGCCAGCGCTCGATGCCGAGGTGCTCGCGCAGGCGCTCCATGTCCTCTACGAGGTGCCAGGTGGTGTTGTCCACGAGGCTCGCGTGCGGACGGCTCTTCCCACAGCCACGCTGGTCGAATAGCACGATGCGATAGCGCTTCGGATCGAAGAAGCAACGCATCTTCGGGTCGGTGCCTCCGCCAGGGCCGCCGTGGACGAATACAGCCGGCTTGCCCCGCGGGTTACCGCTTTCCTCGTAGTAGATCTCGTGGACGTCCGAGACGCGCAGGTGGCCGGTGCGATAGGGTTTTATCGTGGGGTAAAGGGTACGCCGCCGCCGCGAGCGGGCGGATGCGGAGGTACTCTTTGACTTACGCGCAGCCGATCGGCTGCGATTCGCGACACGACGTTTTGTTGCCATCTCGCGATCGTACGCGAGAGAGGAACGCGCCGCGAGCGTTCCGGTCTCGCGGCGCGTCCGAGGAGATCCCGGCGTCAGAACGGGATCGTAATGCCGGCGAAGTAACCGCGCCGCGGACCCCACTGCGGAGCACCGACGCCTACACCCGTGCCGTTACGGATCTGGTATGCCGTATCGAAGACGTTGGTGACGTCAAATCGCAACGTAGGCGAGTCCTTGAACGAGCTACCACCCCAGAACGTCAGTGCCTGGGTTATGCCCAGATTGACCTGCCGGTAGTAGGGCAGATGCGCGCCGTTCGGAATCGAGCTGCCGTCCGGCAGTGTGAGATCGGACCTCAAGCCGGAGCCGAAAATCAGGTCGCCGCTGAAGCGCGTGTTGTTCCAGGTGTACGCGGCCCCCGCGGAAGCCGTGTATTGCTGCTCGTGGTCCAGCGAGATGTAGTGGTTGGCGATGTAGGCAAGATCGTCGGCCGCGAAGTTGAACTGCGCTGTCTCGATCTGCTTGCCCCGTGCCCGCTGGGTGGCCAGATTGGCGTATGCGTTGAACGAGTTGATCACGTAGTTCAGCGTCAGCTCCACACCGTACTGCTGCCCATAGCGGTAGTTGAACGGCGTGAGGATGATGGGCGCGCCGAACTGGCCTTCGTCGATGAGGTTCGTCGACTGCTTGTAGTAGGTGTCGAGCCCTGCGGTGAAGCCGAACGGGAACTGCTGCTGGATGCCCACGTCGTAGTAATTCGCGCTCTCGGCCAGCGGTGCCGTGTCCAGCGTGACGGCGGAGGCATACGTCGTGTTGTTGAACAGGTTGAGCGATTTTCCGCCGATCAGCTCGAAGGGCGGCGGCGAGAAGTAGCGCGAATACCCGCCGTGCACCGTCATGCCGTCCAGCGGCTTCCAGACGATGTTCACGCGGGGGCTCACCTGGTGGCCGCTGGAATAAGCGGTGTAGTGATCGAACCGCACACCGTAGTTGATCGTGACGGGATCCAGCACACGCCACTCGTCCTGGAGGTAGGCGCTCTCGATCATCTGAGTCTCGTCGCCGTTGTCGACGATGCTGATCGGTATGTCGGTCGTCTGCGCACCGGTGTCATCTACGGGCAGGACCTGAGAAGTCGTGGCGCTCGTGGCCTTGTCGTGCTGCAGGTAAAAGCCGAAGCGCAGGGTGTGCACGTCGCCGAGGTGGTATGACGCGTCGGTCTGCCAGCTATACGCAACGTCGCGTTTGTAGGCATTCTGCGCGATACCGGTGTAGAGGAGGTCGCCCAGCGGGTCCGGGAAGAACGTCAGGCTGGTGTAGCGCGCGGACGCCGAGGTCTGTAGATCGAACGGACCCGCCGAATGCTGGAAGCTCACGATCGCGTAGTGCGTGATCTCGGTCTGGTTCTCGTTCAGCAGGGCGCTCGGGAAGTCCGTTTGCCCGTTGACCGTCAGCCCCAGGTCCGGTGCGAGCCCCGGTGTGTTCGGGATCTGGAACTCGCCGTGCGAGGTGCCGAGGATCCAGCTCACGCGGTCGTCGGGATCGAGGATGTACTCGAAGTAGCCGAAACCGTGGTACTGCTTCGTCTCGTCGTGGATCGGGGTGATCGCGTTGTAGGGCGACTCGATACCCAGATTGTTGCGCAGGAAGTCGAGGCTCACGAAGTAGTTCAACGCGCCGATGGAGCCGCCATGGAACAGGCTCGGCTCGATCGTGTTGTGACTCCCGCCATACAGGGACAAGTCGCCGTGCGGCTCGAGGATGCCGCTCTTCGTCGTCAGGTCGATGATGCCGGCGGTGCGCAGTCCGTACTCGGCGGGCAGCGCCCCCATGACGAGCTGCATTTTGTCGACCAGGCGCGAGTCCAGCGTCTGACTGAACACGCTGATGCCCTCGGGCAGGATGATGCCGTTGAGACGGTACTGCAGTCCGTTGTGCTCGCCGCGGATGTGCAGCTGTCCGAACGAATCCTGGGCGACGTCGGGCGCCTGCAGAATGACCTGATTCAGGGGGGCGTTCTGGCCGCCCGGGATGGCTTCGATGGCGGTCGAGTCGATGGTATAGGTCGAGGCGCCCGTCTGGGTCTGGATGGCCGCGCGAGCGTCGTTGAGCTTCTGCGCCGTCACCACGATCTCGCTGGTTGGATTCGGCGACGTGTTGACCGCGCCGCCCGGCGCGCCCGCGGGACCCGGGTCCGCCGCGGCGGTATCTGGGGCGGCGGGCTCATCCGCCGCCAGGGCCAGCATTGGGCAGGCCGAGACGAGGGCCATCGTGGCAGCCACCGCCGGGCCGTTATTCTTCGGTCGAAACATGAAACTCGCTCCTGGATGATCAAGATTTGCGCGCGTAAGGGCTTACAGGTCCCCACGCCGTGCAATCGGACTCGCGAAACCGGCGGCCGCAGCGAGCGCTCCGCGGCCGGAAGGTCACGCGAAGACGGGTGCAACGGGCAGTACCGGATGGGTTAGATCAGCTCGACGGAGTCGGGAGGACCGCGCGGCAGGTGATTGCCGACATGACGGCGCTCGGAGCGAATGAGCTCGGGGCGGGTGACGGGCGCGCGCACCACCAGGATGGGCTTGCCTACAACAGTGACCTGCGCAGGTGAGCCGGCGGCGCCGCTGAAGTGCACGCACAGGTCGCAGTGACCGTTGTCGTGCCCACGCTCCCCGTAGCCGTGCGACGAATAGGCGCACAACGCTACGATCAGCGTGAGAGCCGCGATGAACGCGACTAAACGGTTATGGCGAAGGCGCGTGCTCAAAGGACGACAAAGACCTTTCGAGGGACGAATTAGCGTAGCGGGTTGGTGGCTCGGGGGCAACTCATACGATGCGGGTCGGCGCAAGCCACTAGAATATAATGCGCCGCGCGTAAGGCTCGTGTCAGGGCGCTACGCTCTGTCGCGGAAAAAACACGTTCCACCTCCTGCGGAAAAGCCGTGAAACTGAATCCCGATTCCCTGGCCACTCAACTCGAGCAGAAGCTGCTGCCGGCCTACCTGGTGTCCGGCGACGATCCGCTGCTGACGGGCGAGGCGGCGGATGCCGTGCGCGCGAAAGCACGGGCGTCGGGATTTACGGAGCGCGAGGCGCATTTTCTGGAGCGCGGCGCCGATTGGGACGACGTGCGCGCTTCGGCGGGCAACATGTCTCTCTTCGGCTCGCGGCGGGTGGTCGAGATCCGCCTGCCGAGCGGCAAGCCGGGCGTTGCCGGCAACAAGGCGATCGTGGCGCTGCTCGAGCGCCCCGATCCTGACACCGTGTTTCTCATCCTCACGCCACGCCTCGATCGCGACGCACAGAATGCCGACTGGGTGCGGGCGGTGGAGTCGCAGGGCGCCTGGGTACAGGTGTGGCCGATCGATCCCGCCCGGCTCACCGGTTGGCTGCGCGGCCGTTGCCGGCGGCTGAAGCTGGACGCGACGGACGAGGCGCTCGAGCTGCTGGCCGAGCGCACCGAAGGCAATCTGCTGGCCGCCAATCAGGAGCTCGAGAAGCTCGCGCTGCTGGCGCTCGACGGCCGGATCACGGCCGAAACGATCGTCTCGAGCGTGACGGACAGCGCTCGATTCGATGTGTTTCAACTCAGTGAAGCGGTCCTCGCGGGCGATACGGAGCGCGCGCTGCGCATGATCGCCGGGCTGCGCGGCGAAGGCACGGAACCAACACTGGTCCTGTGGGCGCTCACGAAGGCCATGCGCGACGTCTGGGCGGCCATGGCCAATCCGGCGGGCGGGGGCAAGCCGCGGACGTGGCAGAGGCAGTCGGCGGCGTTGGACAAGGCGCTGCGCCGGGCTGGCCGACTCTCCTTCCCTGCGCTCACGGTGCGCGCCGGCCGGGCCGATCGTATGGCGAAGGGCCGGCTCGCCGGCAACGCCTGGGACGAAATCACGCTCCTGGCGGCCGACATTTGCGGCCGATCGCCCCTTCCAGCGCCCCAAACCGTGCTCAAATAGGAATATGCGACCCATAGGCATTTTTGGCGGCGAGTTCGATCCCATTCACAACGGGCACCTGCGCACGGCTTTCGAGCTGTGGCAGGAGCTGCACCTGGCCGAGGTGCGCATCCTGCCCACCGGCAGCCCGCCTCATCGGGAGCCGCCGTACGCGAGTGCCGAGCTGCGGCTGCAGATGGTGCGCGCCGCCGTCGCGGACCAGCCGCACTTCATCGTCGATGACCGCGAGGTCCGTCGCAGCGGCGTCTCGTATTCGGTGGACACGCTCACCGAGCTTCGCGCCGAGAATCCCGACCGCTCGCTGTGCCTGCTGCTCGGCATGGACGCGTTTCTCGGCCTGCCGAACTGGCACCGCTGGCGGGAGATTCTCGACCTCGCCCATGTCGTGGTGGCGACCCGGCCCGGGTGGAAGGCACCGACCCAGGGGCCGCTCGGAGCCGTCCTGGTCGATCACGGCACCGGTACCATCCGCGAGCTGCACGAGAAGAAGGCGGGCCGCGTGTACATCCACGCCAATACCCAGCTCGAGATCTCCTCGACCGAGCTGCGCCAGCTCATCATCGCGGGACGGGATCCGCGGTACCTCGTTCCCGACTCAGTCCGGCAGATCATCCGGGAGACGAGATGCTATGCTCCCCGGCAACGCTGAAATTCCCCACACACGCAGTCCGGCCAGGAGAAACCACTTAAGCACATGACCACTCGTACAAAGTCGCGCCGCTCCGCGGAGCGCGTCTCGCCGTTGCAGGCAATCGTCACGGCCGCGCTCGACGACATGAAGGCTGTCAACGTCAAGGTGCTGGACGTACGAGGGCTGACTGACATTGCGGACACGATGGTCATCGCTTCCGGCAACTCCGACCGGCACGTCCGCTCCATTGCCGACAATGTCGTGCAGAAGGCCAAAGAGGCCGGCTACCGGCCGCTGGGCACCGAAGGCGCCCGGGACGGCGAATGGGTGCTGGTCGATCTCACCGATATCCTCGTCCACGTGATGCTGCCGCGGGTGCGCGAGTTCTATGGGCTCGAGCGGCTGTGGGATGCCGGCGAGGCGCTGCCGCCTGTCGACGCCAAACCCGCCCCCAAAGCGGTTCCCGCGGCCGAGGGTGCGACGTATACGTCGCACGGGCGAGGCCATGAGGGCGAGGAGTCCCGGGATGACGAGCGCGCAACGCGTGCTCAGGACGGCCCGAAACCCGCCAAGAATCACCGCTCTACGGCACGTCGTCCTGCGGTTCGCCGGCAGCGCTCCTCCTCGCTTTGATGCGCCGGCGATCATGAATCCGACAGGCTGCTGAGCGCCGCCCGTGCGCGTTCGCCTGATCGCGGTGGGCTCGCGCATGCCCAAATGGGTCCGCGAAGCCTATGAGGATTACATAACGCGGCTCGGCTCGACCCTGAAGGTCGCCCTCGTCGAAATCGAGCCAGGCTCGCGCAGTGCCGGCCGGCCGCCACAAAAGGCCATGGAGTCCGAGGGGCAAAAGCTCCTCGCCGCCGTGCGTAAGGAGGAGTACGTCGTCGCGCTCGACGAGCGCGGCGCCGAGATGACGACGCGGGAACTCGCGACCTGGTTGGGTGCTCGGATGCAAGACGGCCGGGATCTCGCGTTTCTCGTTGGTGGCCCGGACGGCTTCGTGCCTGAAGTGCTCGCTCGAAGCGATTTGAAGTGGTCGCTGTCGCGCCTGACTTTTCCTCACGCCCTGGTCCGTGTGGTGCTGGCGGAGCAGCTGTATCGGGCGCACGGCGTGTTGACCAATCATCCGTATCATCGGGATTGACGCGATCGATGAATGACCGTCCTCCAGTGATCTGCCTGGCCTCCGTCTCGCCGCGGCGGCGCGCCCTGCTCGCGCAGATCGGTGTGCCTCATCGGGCAGCGGGAGCCGACATCGACGAGACGGCCCTGGCCGGTGAGCTGCCGCGCGAGTACGTCGTGCGGATGGCCCGTCAGAAAGCGCTCACCGTCCGGGAAAGGGGCGAGCGGTTGCCGGTGTTGGCCGCCGATACCACGGTGGTGCTCGGCGATGTCATTTACGGGAAGCCGCGTGATCGCGCCGATTGTCTGGCCATGCTGGGCCGGCTTTCGGGCCGGGCGCACGAAGTGCTGACGGCCGTGGCGCTGGCTGACCCGCACGGGGTGGCCCTGCGGTTGAATGTCAGCACGGTCCGT
>DASZVD010000050.1:0-2811 GCA_035547375.1 Steroidobacteraceae bacterium | reverse complement strand
AGCCACCTGCCGCTCAAGCTCAACACCGCCGGCGTGATCCCGCCGATCTTCGCAAGCTCCTTGCTGCTGCTGCCGCTGACGATCACCCAGTTCGCCGGCAATTCGGTCAATACCGACAGCACGCTCGGCAGCATCGTCGTGACGCTGAATCAGTACCTCCAGCACGGCCACCCGCTCTACATGTCGCTCTACGCGGTCGGGATCATCTTCTTCACGTTCTTCTACACCTCGGTGCAGTTCAACCCGGAGGAGACGGCGGACAACCTGCGCCGCAACGGGGGGTTCATCCCCGGCATTCGCCCCGGCAAGAACACCGAGGCCTATCTCGATTACGTGCTCGACCGGATCACGGTGATCGGCGCGATCTACCTCACGGTGGTCTGCGTGATCCCCGAGTACCTGATCGCGCAGACCGGCATTCCGCTGTTCCTCGGCGGCACCAGCCTGCTGATCGTGGTCAACGTGACGGTGGACACGATCAGCCAGATCCAGTCGCACCTGCTGGCGCACCAGTACGGCGACCTGATAAAGAAAGCGAAGTTGAAGGGTCGTCTGCGATAACAAGCGCGCAGAGCCGCGCGGGCAAGGCGGCCGCAGGAAGGGACAGGGGCCGATGAACATCATCCTGCTGGGGCCGCCCGGCGCGGGCAAGGGCACGCAGGCGCACCGCCTGGTCGAGCGGCACGGCATGCGCCAGCTCTCGACTGGCGATATGCTGCGCGACGCGGTGCGGGCCGGCACTCCGACCGGGCTCAAGGTCAAGGCGATCATGGAGGCGGGCGAACTCGTGCCCGACGAGGTCGTCTCGCACCTGATCTCGGATGAGCTGCAGGTGCTGGGCTCGAACGTGGGGGTGATCTTCGACGGTTATCCGCGCACCGAGGCGCAGCTCCACGCGCTCGACGACATTCTTGCCGGCCATCGCCGCAAGCTCGACCACGTGATCGAGCTCGACGTGGACGAGGACGCCCTGGTCGAGCGGATCACCCACCGCTACACTTGCGCGGTGTGCGGGGCGATCTACAACTTCGCCGCCAGCCCCGAGCTGGAGCACGAGCATCACGCGACCGGCCCCGAGTTTCCGCCGTGCGAGAAGTGCGGCTCGACCAACTACAAGCACCGGCCCGACGACAACGAGCAAACCGTCCGCACCCGGATGGCCGAGTATCGCGCCAAGACCGCCCCGATCCTGCCGGTGTACGAGCAACGCGGGATCGTCACTCACGTCGACGGCATGGCCGACATCGACAGCGTCACCGCCGCGATCGAGCAGGTACTGGGGCTTTAGGCGGTGCGCGGGGCGGCCCTCTCGCTCGCCTGCTATGTGCTCGCTTCGTCGCCCGCTTCCGGCAAAGTGGTCGAAAGCTCGGCGGCGGGCTTCACCACCAACTCTACCGTCACCGTCGCGGCTACGCCCGCGCAGACGTGGGACGCGCTGGTCCACCCCGCGCGCTACTGGAGTTCGCAGCACAGCTGGTCGGGCAATGCGGCGAATCTGACGCTCGATCCGGTAGCCGGCGGCTGCTTCTGCGAGCGGTGGCAGGGGCGCAACGGCGGACAACCGGGTTCGGCCGAGCACATGCGCGTGATCAATTCCGAACCGTTCGAGCTGCTGCGCATGCGCGGAGCGCTCGGCCCGCTTCAGTCCGAAGCCTTGACCGGGGTTCTGACCGTCACGCTCAAGCCGGTCGAGGGCGGGACTGCGATCACGTGGGAATACGTGGTCGGCGGGCATGCGCGCTTCGACCTCTCCGGTCTCGCCCCCGCGGTCGACGGCGTGCTCGACGAGCAGCTGGGCCGTCTGGCGGACGTGCTGGGCCGGCTCGAGACGCCGCGAAACTGAATACACATAGGTTTTTGACCGGGCCGCGATTGTGGTCTATGTTCGCGTCAGTCTTGAAGTCGGCCGCCGGGTGCTGGGCGGACGCGCTTGCGCGCATCCTTGCTGTTGACGGCGGGGACGAATCCCCCTAAGCGCGCCTTTCATTCGACAAACACGGGTCTGTCCGGACGGCCGCTGGCACGCGCGCCAACCCGGGCTTTTTGCCGTTGAGGGCCACCCCTCGGTTGTCTGGATGAGTCGCGTTGAGATAGGGGGCGCCCGTACCCACATAGGGCCCGCGCCAACCCCCTGTGGAGCAGGAGAATTAAGTGGCTCGTATTGCCGGGGTCAATATCCCCACCAACAAGCGCGTGATCGTCGCGCTCACCTACATTCACGGCATCGGCCCCGCGCGGGCGAAAGCCATCGTGGACAAGCTGGGGATCGACCACAGCCGCCGCGTGCAGGACCTTTCCGATCAGGAGGTCCTCCAGATCCGTGAGACGATCGACGCCGATTACATGGTCGAAGGCGATCTTCGCCGCGAAACGGCCATGAACATCAAGCGGCTGATGGACCTCGCCTGCTATCGCGGGCTGCGCCATCGCAAGGGTCTGCCGGTCCGCGGCCAGCGCACCCACACCAACGCCCGCACCCGCAAGGGGAAGGCCAAGCCGATCGCCGGCAAGAAGAAATAGTCCGTCTTTCGCGACGCGTCTTCAGGCTCAGCCGCTCTTCAGATGAGCGGGCATTGAATTAGGAACAGGCAGCACCCAAATGGCACGCGAACCACAACGCATCAAACGGCGGGAACGCAAGAACATCACCAGCGGCGTCGCGCACGTGAACGCCAGCTTCAACAACACCATGATCACCATCACCGACGCGCAGGGCAATGCGATCAGCTGGTCCAGCGCGGGGATGATGGGGTTCAAGGGCAGCCGCAAGTCGACGCCCTATGCGGCACAGGTCGCCGCGGACGATGCCGG
>DASZVD010000049.1:0-14329 GCA_035547375.1 Steroidobacteraceae bacterium | reverse complement strand
GGCCGAGCGCGCTGAGGAGGCTCAGGAGCAGGATTTGCGCGATGGCACGCATCAGGGTAAGGGCTCGACCCAGCGGACTCGCGGATCGGCGCGCAGCCGCTCCGCGAGCAGGTGCATTTCGCGGCCAGGGTGTTTCGCGTCGGTCATGTTGGCGGTGACGCCGATGATTCCGGTGCTGTCAGGCCCTTCGATGATGCGGGCGCCGTTCGAGCGCAGCACTTCAGTCGCGTCCCCGACGGTGAGTGAACGGTCGAACGCGATGTGCAGCACGTCAGGAGTAACACTCACCGTGTCCGTGTGAGTCATATAAGCAGCGTGCGATGATCGGTAGAGGGTGGTCACGGCTCCCGTAAGTCCGACCGCGAGAATGACGCTCGCCGCCCAGGCAAGACCGGGCGGGCGCCACGACCTGGTGTCATGTGCTGCTCGGGTCGCGCCCGTGGAGGCCTCTTCCGCTGCGGCGCCGTCGATACGGTGCATCAACTTGCGGAACGAGGGGCCGGGCGCATAGGTCACTCGATCCGGCTCGGTGAGCGCGCTGCAGAGCAGGCGCTGGGATGTCAACTCCTCCCGGCATGCCGCGCAGGTCTCAATGTGTGCCTCGACCCTGGCGCGCTCGGCGGGAGAGATTCGCCCGTTGACGAGCCATGGCAATGACAGCCAGGCGTCTTCGTGGGTTGCGGGTTCACCGGTCGCAATCATGACTCAACCTTCCGAGGCTTCGAGTTGCGTTCGTCGTTTCGTGGTTCGTCGTTTCGTGGCGCGGAGCCGCCCAGCACGGGAAGCAGCTTCTGCAGTTTCGCGCGCGCGTGGAACAACCTCGTTTTCACCGTGTTGACTGGGCAGCTCATGATCGTGGAGATTTCCTCGCAGGAGTAGCCGAGCTCGTAGCACAGCTCCACCGCAAGGCGTTGCTCGACGGGCAGTTGCTCAAGCGCTTGGAGGAGCCAGTCGCGTAACTCCTCCGTGCGTAATGTTTCGTCGCTCGTCAGTGGGGGAGGCGGGGCGTCCGGGTTCTCTACCGAGAGGATGCGCGACGCGGACCGGAACGCATTTCTCGCTTTGCGGTACGCGATGCCCAGGATCCATGTGGACGGTTGCGAATCGCCCCGGAAATCGCCGGCCTTGCGCCACACCACATAGAAGGTGTCGTTGATGACCTCTTCGGCCACGTCGTAGCGCTTCGTCAGGCGGGTGAGAAAGCGCGCCAGCCGGCGATGATAGAGGCCGTAGAGCTCTTCGAACGCCTTGCGATCTCCTTCCGCAATGCGGGCGATGAGCTCGCTTTCGCGCGCGGCGCCGCGACAGCTCGAATCCAGGGTCTTCTGGTCGATGGGTTGTGTACCTTTCATTCCGGCTTCCTTTGCCGGTCAGTGTCGTGGGAACGCGCCGCGGTTCAAAAGCGCCAGCTCAACGTTCCGGCGACCCGTTGATTGGCGGTGTCGTAGGGCATGAGCTCCGCCACCCGCTTTTGCGTGAGAAAGTAGCCCACGTCAATGCGCCAGTCGCGCCATTCATAGGCGAGCCCCACGTTCCCGTAGACATAACCCAGGCTGGGCTGCGGGTAAGGGCCTGAGCGGCTTCCCGTGAACAGGTAGTAACCCGCTCCGCCGGTCAGGTACAGGCCGTGGGTCAACCACCATTGACCCGAGGTTTCCGCCACGTAGGCGGCGTAGCGACCGACGCGGTACTCATACCAGTACCGCACTGCGCTCGGAATGGCGGCCACCGAGAAGGTCCACCGATCGAGATAGGCTACGGAGGCGGCCAGCTGCTGGTAGTCGCTCGAATAGTACTGATGGCCGCCGGCGTACGAGATGTTGGTTGCGGTGAGGCTCGTGCTCCAGTCGCTGCTCAGCGCGAAGCGCTGGCCGATGTAGGTCTCGATATGGGCGGCGGCATAGGGAAGATAATCGTTGCGGAGGCTCGAGGCCCATACGCCGAAGAACGTGCCGCTGCTCAGGGCCAGGTGCAGATCGAGCTGCGCCGCTGCCTGGTGGTCCGTTTCCGAGTACCCGTGGTAGATGTCATCCGTCGTGACGGCCAGCTCGCCGCCGAAAGTGGGCGCCGCGGCGGGTTGAGCCGAAACGGTGCTCAGCGCGAGCCCGATACACAGCGATCCAACGCGGGTGCGACGGCGGAACGGGATCACCAGATCCTCGTGAACGGGGGCGACCGGCCCATTGTAGCGACCTGCCGGGAACGATATCAGTCAGACAGGCTCCTGGGTGTCGGGGGCGGCTGGATCTAGGTGTCTGGGCGGCTGCGTAGAATGTAGAGGCCCGGAGTCCGCTGCGCGTCGATCGCCCACTCGATGTACTGCGGCACTTCGAAGTGGCGCTCGATCTGCAGACCGACCTCGGCCAATGAGAGGATCTGCGCATCCGTCAGGCACGGAGCCGACTGCCGTAGCACCGGGACCGCTTCCTTGCGCACGCCGCCGGCATCGGTTTGCGGGAGGTGTTGGATCAGCTTTCGCGCTACCGTGCGCCCGGTCACCGTGCGGGTGAGTTTGTCGATGACGAACTCATCGGGCGTCACCTCGTCATCGAGTATCCACGATCCCAGGCCCCAGCTGCCGTGGATCGCGAGCGCGGTGGAGGGGCCGCGGGTGAGCATGACACCGGAGCGGACCGCTGCCACCATTCTTTGAATCACGACGCCCATCGCGACCTCATGTTCCGTGGGTCCCAGGCGCAGGCGGTAGGTCACCGACTCGTTGCTGTAAAGGCTTGCCCAACAGGAGCGCACCGACCGGGATACCGACTCGATGCCGCGCACGGCCAGGTGCTTATCCATCAGTCCGGCGAAGCTCGTGTGAGTGCTGCGTCGGACAGCCAACGCCAAGAGTCGATCGGCGCCCGTCAACGTCAGATGCGCGTGCTCGAGCGCCAGCATGACCTGCGGAGGCAGTGCGGTGGTGGCGATCTTTTGTCGGATCGTCGTGGTGATCGCACTGACGGCGGCGAGATCGTCCGGATCGAGCGCGGCGAGCAGTCGTCCGATCGCCCCGTCGACGTCCAGCTCGGCCATGAAATGTTGGAAGGCCAGAGTGGTGAGCACGAAACCCGGCGCGACGCTGACTCCGGCACGTGCCAGCTCGCCGAGGGCGGCCCCCTTGTTGCCCACGAGCGGCCGATCCTGCGGGGTGATCGCAGCAAGGGGGATGGCGTACATGGAACGATGGTCCGCACCGCTTGGTGGCCAGCAGGGTACGGTCGCCAATGTGACAGGCACTGCTCCGTGCGTGCTGAATCGATGCTCCGTGGAGGAAAGGCCGTCGGCCCGTCCGCTCGTCATGTATCCGTCGTGCGACGCCGGTAGTCGCTGGGAGTCGACTTGTAGCGCTCACGGAATACGCGTCCGAAATGCGACGCGTTGTTGAAACCGTGCAAGAACGCAATTTCGGTGACGGTTCGGCTGCGCTGTGCGGCGTCGCTCATCGCACGGGCGCATTCTTCGAGCCTGCGACGCAGGATGTATGCGCCCACCGTTTCTCCGTCCGCCTCGAACAGTTGGTGCAGGCGGCGCGGTGACAAGTGAACCGCGGCAGCGACGCTGCCGGGCGTGAGCGCCGGATCGTGCAGGTGCGTCTCGATATAACTGCGGATCTGCTCGCGGCGGGCGATGGCGATCGAAGAGCCTTCGGGGGCCGCCGCGGTGATGCCGGCGTACGCGCTGGCTATGAGATCGAGGATGGCTTCGCTGAAGCGCGGCGAGAGGAAGGTCTCGTCGCCGGAACGACGCTGTTGCCAGAAGTTGCACAAGAGAGAGGAGAGCAGTCCCGGAACCCCCGTCTTGCCCGACATCGCGATGCCGACGACGCTCTCCGGGTTCGGCATGCGCCGGGCCAGCTCGGGGTGCGGCATGCTCAACACGAGCATGCGGTTCGGCTGTTGAAATTGGACTTCGTAGGGGAGGGAGCTGTCCAGCAGATGGAAGTCCCCGTAACGCAACACGGCCTCCCGGCCCTGCTGCCGGTTGACACTGACACCGTCGAGTTGCAGGCAAAGCATGAACAGCGTCTCGCGGGACTGGGTCACGTGCTGCCGCGAATGGCGCACGATGGCCGGCTCGGAGCGGGCCTCCGCCAAACGGATGTTCCCTACCTGGGTGCGGGTCAGCCGGCCCACGAAGGTACGCCGGTCCACCGGGTCGGTGACGAGCGGCGTGAACGCGCTGCCGGTCAGGTCGTTCCAATACTCGAGCCGCCGGTGCGGTGGCAGCTCGGCCGTCGAAAAGGTCTCCAGCTGAGGCATGGGCCTCCCCCTCGAATCGCTGGTATGCCATTGTAGTCAATCGGAATATCGCGCGCGGCGCAAGGGCCGCCGCGCGCACCGGCCATTTCCGCTCCCGCCCGCTCGCACCTGTACGGACCTTCACTCCTGGTTGAATTTAATCTCTCCATTGGTAGAGCCCGGCCGGCGCCGCGGAGCGCTACATTGCGGTGCACAGCATTGCCGGAGGACTCGCAAGTGAACGCGTCGATTGCCTCATCCCCGATCGCCACCCAGCCCGAGCCGTCGGCGGCGGTCGCGAAATTCCTGAAACGCGCGCCGCGCCTGTTCATCGGTGGTGAATGGGTCGAAGCGAAATCGCAAGCGCGTATTTCCGTGGTGGATCCGGCCACCGGTCGTGAGATCGCCTCGGTCGTCGACGCGAATCAGGCTGATGTCGAGCGTGCCGTCGCCGCCGCGCGGGCCGCGTTCGAGAAGGGACCCTGGCGCGACATGGCGCCGTCCGGCCGGCAGGCGCTGTTGTGGAGGCTGTCGGACCTGATCGATGCGCGCCTGGATGAGCTGGCCGAGCTGGAAAGCATCAACAACGGCAAAACGAAGCTCATGGCGAGCGTCGTCGACGTCGCCGGAACGCGCGATTACTTCCGCTACATGGCCGGCTGGGCCACGAAGATAGAGGGGTCCACCTTCGAGACCTCGATCCATGGGCCGCCGGGGATGAAGTTTCAAACCTACACCACGCGTGAGCCCGTGGGCGTGGTCGCGCAGATCGTGCCGTGGAATTTTCCGCTGGCCATGGCCGCTTGGAAGCTCGGGCCGGCACTGGCGACGGGCTGTACCGCTATCCTGAAGCCCGCCGAGCAGACGCCGATGACGGCCTTGCGCCTCGCCGAGCTGGTTGCCGAAGCCGGATTCCCCCCGGGCGTTGTCAACGTGCTCACCGGACTCGGCGAAACCACCGGGGCCGCGCTCGTCGCTCACCCCGGCGTCGACAAGGTCGCCTTCACGGGCTCCACCGCGGTCGGCAAGCTCATCAACAAGTCGGCCACCGATACCTTGAAGCGGGTGTCGCTGGAGCTGGGTGGCAAGTCTCCGGTCATCGTGTTGCCCGATGCCGACCTCGACACCGTGGTGGGCGGCGCCGCCAACGCCATTTTCTTCAATGCCGGCCAGGTCTGTTGCGCCGGAACGCGGTTGTACGCCCACGAGAGGATCTTCGACCGGGTCGTCGCCGGCGTGAGCGCCGCCGCCGCCTCGATCCGGCTCGGCCCCGGCCTGGATCCCGGGACCGTCATGGGTCCGTTGGTCTCGCGCGAGCAGCAGGAGCGCGTGCTCGGTTACATCGAGTCGGGCAAGAAGGAGGGCGCCGAGGTTTTGACCGGCGGCGACGCGCCGGCTTCCCCCGGTTATTACGTCAAGCCGACTGTGCTCGCCAACGTGCGTCCCGACATGAAGGTCGTCCGCGAAGAGATCTTCGGCCCGGTGCTCGTCGCGCAGCGATTCGAGGATATCGACGATCTGGCCGCGTTGGCCAACGACACGCCGTACGGCCTCGGCGCGAGCGTATGGTCGAACGATCTGCGGGCCGTACAGCGTCTGGTGCCCAGGATCCGCGCCGGCACGGTCTGGGTGAACTGCCATAACTTCGTGGACCCGAACATGCCGTTCGGCGGCTTCAAGCAGTCCGGCTTCGGCCGCGAGCACGGCCGCGCGGTGCTGGATCTGTACACGGAGCTGAAGTCGGTCTGCATGGCGTACTGACGATCCAGCTAATTAAGCGTCTAACAAAAAGGCCCTTCCCGGGGGATGTTGGACGCTCCAAGTCATAGAGGGGGTCTATGCACGCATCACGCTTCGGGGCGCTGAGCCTCGCGGCTCTGCTGAGCGCTTGTGGGTCGAAGAGCACGGCTCCGCCGGCCAACGCAGCGCCGGCGGCCAACGCGGCGACGGCGGTTAACGCGGCGACGGCGCTGAAAGCCGCTGTGAATGCCGCGCGTATCCTCGCCGCGGACAGCGAGCCGGGAAACTGGATGACCTACGGCCGCACTTACGACGAGCAGCGCTTCAGTCCCCTGAAACAGATCAATGACCACAACGTCGGTCAGTTGCAGCTCGCCTGGCACTACGATCTGGACGCGGCACACCGCGTGCAGGAGTCGACGCCGATCGTGGTTGACGGCGTCATGTATGTCACTTCCGCGTGGAGCAAAGTGTTTGCTCTCGACCCGGCCACCGGCAAGCAGCTTTGGGTGTTCGATCCCGCCGTGCCCGGGACAACCGGAATAAAGGGATGTTGCGACGTCGGCAACCGCGGGGTCGCCGTTTGGAACGATAGGGTTTATGTCGGAACCTTCGACGGGCGTCTGATTGCGCTCGAGGCGGGCACCGGTCAGCCTGTCTGGTCGGTCTCGACAGTCGATGACCCGAGCGCCGACCCGCAGTCTTACACCATCACCGGCGCGCCACGTGTCGTCAAAGGCAAGGTCATCATTGGCAATGCCGGTGGCGAATACAAAGCGCGCGGTTACATCACCGCCTATGACGCCGAGACGGGCAAGAAGGTCTGGCGGTTCTACACGGTGCCCGGTGAGCCCGGGAAGAAGGATGGAGCGGCATCGGATGCCGTCCTCGAGAGCAAGGCGCGGGCGACATGGAAAGGGGATTTCTGGAAGTTGGGCGGCGGAGGCACCACCTGGGACGGCATGGCCTACGATCCGCAGCTCGATCTGCTCTACTTCGGCACGGACAACGGTGAGCCCTGGAACCATGCGGTCCGGGGCGGCGGTGACAATCTGTTCACGGCCTCTATCATTGCCGTACGCCCGGATACGGGTGAATATGTCTGGCACTTCCAGAACACCCCGGGCGAGAGCTGGGATTACTCGGCCGTCCAACAGATGACGCTGGCCGACTTGACGATCGGCGGCAAGGTGCGCCACGTGCTCATGCAGGCGCCGAAGAACGGCTATTTCTACGTGCTCGATCGCGCCACGGGCGATTTCATCTCCGCGCAGCCCTATACCCGGATCAACTGGTCGACGGGGCTGGATCCCCACACGGGCCGTCCGCGGGAGAACCCGAGGGCGCGTTATGGCGAGACGGGCAAGCCGTGGATCGCCATGCCGGGACCGGCGGGGGCGCACTCCTGGCCCGCGATGTCGTACGACCCGCTGACCCGTCTGGTCTACATTCCGGTCATCGACGGCGGGTTCACTTTCATCGGCGACAGGAATTTCAAGCCCCGCGACATGGGTTGGAATACCGCGGTCGATTTCAACGCCGGCAGCCTGCCGGAGGACCCCAAGATCATTGCGCAGATCGAGTTGTCCTTGAAAGGGCACCTGTCGGCCTGGGATCCGGTCGCGCAAAAGCAGGTCTGGTCGGTTCCATACGACACGTCCTGGAATGGAGGTGTGGTCTCGACGGCGGGCAACCTCGTGTTCCAAGGCACGAGCATGGGGGAGTTCGCGGCCTTCAGGGCCGACGACGGCAAGCGCCTGTGGTCGACCCAAACCTACACGGGAATTCTGGCGCCACCCATCACGTACGAGGCCCATGGCGAGCAGTATGTCGCCGTGGAGGTGGGGTGGGGCGGAGCGTTCGGCCTCGCCGCAGGTCAGCTCGCGCACGACGCGCAGCCCAATAAAGGGAACATCCCCCGCGTCCTGGCGTTCAAGTTGCGCGGCACGGACACGATGCCGCCGCCGCCGATGATGCCTGATCTGCGGCTGGCCCCACCGCCCGATACCGCGAGTGCCAAAGTCGTCGCGCAAGGCAAGCTCCACTATCACAGCTACTGCAACCAGTGTCACGGCGACAGTGCGGTGAGTGGCGGAGTGTTGCCGGACCTGCGCCGTTCGGCGGCCCTGGGTGATGCCAATGCGTGGCAGAGCATCGTGCACGACGGGGTTCGCTCGGCGAACGGCATGGTCTCGTTCAGCAGCCAGCTGAGCAAGGACCAGATCGAGGCCGTTCGCGCCTATGTGATTCATCGTGCGAACCAGACGAAGCAGGTCGCGGCAGGCGCCGTGCCGCGCGAACAAAAGTAATCTTTGTTGTAGAGTATGGGCTGATGCCAACGCCCAAAATCCTGCTGACCCGCCGCTGGCCGAGCGAGGTCGAGCATTATCTCTCCGAGCGCTATCAGGTCACGGTGAACGAGCACGATACGCCGATGGACGCGGCCGCTTTGAAGGCTGTGTTGGCGTCCTACGATGCGGTCTGCCCCACGGTGACTGACAAGCTCACCGCGGACGTGCTCGCCGCGGGTGCCGGTAAGGTGAAGGTTCTCGGCAATTACGGAGTCGGCGTCAGCCACATCGATCTTCAGGCGTGCAAGCGCTTGGGCATCGTTGTCACCAACACGCCGGACGTCCTCACCGACGCAACCGCGGAAATCGCTGTAACGTTGATGCTCATGGTGGCGCGGCGTGCTGGTGAAGGTGAGCGGCAGGTCCGCGCCCGGCAATGGCCGGGCTGGGCGCCGACTCGCATGATCGGCGCGGACGTCACCGGGAAGACGCTGGGTCTCGTCGGGTTCGGCCGCATCGGCCAGGCCACGGCATACAAGGCGCGTCATGGATTCGGTATGCGCATCCTCTACTACTCGCGCAAGCGCGCCGCCCCGGACGTGGAAGCGCGTACCGGCGGTCAGCACTGTGCGTCGCTGGATGAGTTGCTGGAGAGCTCCGATTTCGTGTCCCTGCACTGCCCGGGAGGCGTGGAAACCCGGCATTTGCTGAGCGCCGAGCGGCTGGACCGGATGAAACGCTCCGCCTTTCTCATCAACACGGCGCGCGGCGAGATTGTCGACGAGGTGGCCCTCGCCGAAGCATTGCGCAACCGCGTCATCGCGGGCGCGGGCCTCGACGTCTACGAGCACGAGCCGCGGGTGCCGGAGGCTTTCCTGGGCCTGGAAAACGTGGTTCTGTTACCGCACTTGGGCAGCGCCACGCTGGCGACCCGGGTGTACATGGGCATGCGTGTGGCCGAGAACCTCGAGCGTTTTTTCGCGGGCCTGGAGCCGGCCGACCGCGTAGCATGAAGCCGTACAACGAGGCCGTATATGAAGAAACGCAAGCTGGGAAAGTCCGCACTGGAAATCGCGCCGCTCGCGTTCGGGGGCAACGTTTTCGGCTGGACGGCCGATGAGGCAACCTCCTTCAGGTTGCTGGACGCCTTCGTGGCGGCCGGCTTCAATCTCATCGACACCGCGAACAGCTATTCGCGCTGGGTTCCCGGCAATCAGGGCGGCGAATCGGAAACCATCATCGGCAACTGGCTGCGCCGGCGCCCGGGCGTGCGCGCGCAGGTGCTCATTGCCACCAAGGTCGGCTCGGAGATGGGGCCGGGGCAGTCCGGTCTCTCGAAGGCGTACATCCTGAAGGAGGTGGAGCGCTCGCTCCAGCGCCTCGGCACCGACCACATCGACCTGTATCAATCGCACTGGGACGACGAGAAGACGCCGGTCGACGAGACGCTCGAGGCCTACGGGCAGCTGGTGCGCGCGGGCAAGGTGCGGGTGATCGGCGCATCCAACTTCACGCCGGCGCGGCTTTCCGCCTCGCTCGAATCGAGTGCCGCACACGGTTATCCGCGGTACGAGAGCCTGCAACCGGAATATAACCTGTATGCACGCGCCAAATTCGAAGGCGAGCTGGCCGACCTGTGCCGCAAGGAGGAGCTCGGAGTGATTCCGTACTTCAGCCTGGCAAGCGGTTTTCTCACGGGGAAATACCGCTCGGAGGCGGACTTCGGCAAGAGCCCGCGGGGCCAGCGCGTGCAGGAGATGCTCAACGACCGGGGTCGTCGCATTCTGGCGGCCCTCGACCAGGTGGGTCGCGAAGTCAATGCCACTCCGGCGCAAGTGGCGCTTGCCTGGCTGTTGGCACGTGGCGTGACTGCGCCCATCGCCAGTGCGACGAGCGTCGAGCAGCTCAATGAGCTGATGCAGGGCGCGACTCTCGAGCTCTCGCAAGACGCAGTGCAGACTCTCAACGCTGCGAGCGCTTACTGACCGGCACGTCCGCCAAGGCGCGCGTCGCGGAAGCGCTCGCTCACATTCGCCCGTGCGAAGGGGCCGGCCGGCCGTGCGATGGGGCCGGCGCGCGCGCAGCGGTGCTAGAATCGCAATCCCCCGCGACCCCGCGGCAGGACCGGTGAAGCGTCATGGCAGTCATTCCGTTCGAAGTCGTCAGTCAACACCGTTGCTTCAACGGCACAGTGGGCTTTTACAAGCACGAGTCGGCCAGCACGGCCTGCTCCATGAAATTCTCGGTTTTCACGCCGCCACAGGCGCAGTCGGGGAAGGTGCCGGTGCTGTACTACCTGGCCGGGCTCACCTGCACGGAAGAGACGTTCATGATCAAGGCGGGCGCGCAGCGGGTTGCCGCGGAGCTCGGGATCATGCTGGTTGCGCCTGACACCAGCCCGCGGGGTGTGAAGCTGCCGGGCGACAGCGATTCCTGGGATTTCGGCGTCGGCGCCGGGTTCTACGTGGACGCCACGGTCGAGCCCTGGTCACGCCACTACCGCATGTACACATACGTCACCCAGGAGCTGCGCTCGCTCATCGAGGCACAGTTTCCGGCCGACCCGGTGCGTACGGGAATTTTCGGACATTCCATGGGTGGGCACGGCGCGTTGACCATCGCCCTGCGCAATCCCGAGAGATACCGCTCCGTGTCGGCGTTCGCCCCCATCGCGGCCCCCAAACAGTGTCCTTGGGGACAGAAAGCCTTCTCGGGCTACCTCGGCCCGGACAAGGGGCAGTGGGGCCAGCACGATGCGACCGAGCTCGTGGCCGGCGTCAAGGACGCGGCCCGCCGGCCGGCGATCCTCATCGATCAGGGACTGTCGGATCAGTTCCTGCAAACCCAACTGCACCCGCACCTGTTCGAGGAGGCCTGCAAGAAGGCCGGCTACCCGCTGCAGCTGCGCCGCCATGAAGGGTACGACCACGGGTACTACTTCATTTCGACCTTCGTGCAGGACCATTTGATCCATCACGCCAGGATTCTGCAGGGCTGACTCAAACGATGAACGCTGATCTCAAACCGTCCTCCGGCGGCGTGAATGGGCTGGCTGTGTTCCGTGCGGACCAGGTCGGCAGCTTCCTGCGTCCGAAGTACCTGCTGCACGCGCGCGCCGCGGCGACGCAGGGGTTCCTTACTCCGCAGCAGCTGCGCGCGGTCGAGGACAAGGCGATCGCGGAGGTCGTGAAGTTCCAGGAGGACGTCGGCCTGAAGTCCATTACCGACGGAGAGTTCCGCCGGGAATACTTCCACATCGATTTCCTGAAGCAGCTGGGAGGTGTGCAAACAGAGCTGCCTGCTGCCGTGATCGGTCCGGATGGCAAGGAGCATCTGGCGCCGCCGACCATGAAGGTCGTGGATCGCGTGCGCCATGTCAAAGATATCCAGCTCGCTGACTTTCAATACCTGCGCAGCGTGACGAAGCAGACTCCGAAGGTCACGATTCCTTCGCCCACGATGCTGCACTTCCGTGGCGGCCGGGGCGGGATCAGCAAAGAGCACTATCCCGACCTCGAGCAGTTCTATCAGGATGTTGCCGACGCCTACGGCGCTGAGTTGCGCTCACTCGCCGCGGCGGGCTGCAGGAGCGTGCAGATGGACGATACGAATCTTGCGTATCTGTGCGATGTCGCGATGCGCGAGGCCGCCCGCAAGCGCGGTGACGATCCCGACGAGCTGCCGCATCGATATGCGAGCTTCATCAATCGAGTGGTGGCGCAGAAGCCGGCCGGCATGACCTTGTCCATGCACCTGTGCCGCGGCAACTTCAAGAGCACCTGGGCCGCGCAAGGAGGCTACGAGCCGGTGGCCGAAGCGCTGCTGTCGAAGATGAACATCGATGCCTACTTCCTCGAATACGACGATGAGCGCAGTGGTGACTTCAAGCCGCTGCGTTTCCTGCCGAAGGGCAAGATCGTCGTGTTGGGCCTGGTGACCACGAAGCTCGGCGTGCTGGAGAAGAAGGATGACATCAAGCGCCGCATCGACGAGGCTGCGAAGTACGCGCCGCTGGAGCAGCTCGCGTTGTCCCCGCAGTGTGGGTTCTCCAGCACGGTGCACGGCAATGACATCGCCGTGGAGCGCCAGGCGGACAAGCTCCGGCTGGTGATCGACGTCGCCCGAGATGTGTGGGGCGACGCCTGAACTGATGCGTCGAGCGGTGCTCCTTGTGTGTCGGGCGGTGCTCCTCGTGTAAGGTGCCGCCTGCTTGATCGGGGCGGGGGTGTCCCCCCGCCGTCAATGCTCCCGCGCCGCTTCTATGATCACCTCGCGCATCCACGCGTGACCCGGATCAGGCTCGTTCCGCTTGTGCCAGATCACGACTTCCCGGGTCTCCGGGGTGTTGAACGGCAGCGTCAGGACTTTGACCGGAGCCCACTTGGACAACACCTTCGCCAGGTGCTCCGGCAAGGTCGCCACCAGCTCGGTCCCCTCCAGCAGAAACGGAATCTCGAGCAGGCCCTGGGTCGTCGCGCGGACGTCTATTTCCGCATTGGTCAGGCGTCGCACCATCTCCTCCAGCGGCAGGGTGTGGCCGCTCGGCCAGCCGAACACGTGAGGCAGGGAGAGGTACTGCTCCTCGGTGATGGTGTCGTCGACCGTCGGGTGATCGCGCGCCACGACCACGACCCAGCGCACCGGGCGCAAGTCGATCATGCGCAACGTCTCTGGAAACGCGCGCAGGCCGAACAGCCGCAGGCTGTTCAATCCCAGATACAGGTCGGCATCGCCGTATTCGAGCCGCGACAGGGTCGTCTCGGAGAAGTGCTCCACGTGGCAGGTGATCCCGGGGGCCTCCCTGGCCAGCCGTTTGAACACCGTGGGCATGACTCGCAACACCGCATCCGCCGACACGATGAGTGTGAACGTGCGCTTGACGGTTCCGGGGTCGAAGGTCGGTTGGGTTCCGAGTGTCGCCTGGATGCGCAGCAGGGCCTCGCGTACGGGCTCCACGAGCGACAGCCCGCGGGGAGTGAGCTCGAGGTCCCGGCCGATCCGCACCAGAAGCGGATCGTTGAAATACTCCCGCAGTTTTTGCAATGCCGCGCTCATCGCCGGCTGGGACACGAAGACCCGTTCCGCGGCACGGGTGACGTTCTTCTCGTGAATCAGGGCGTCGAGGGCGATGAGGAGGTTGAGGTCGAACCGGTTCAGTTGCATGGGCAGGTCGTTTTTGGTCGCACAGGGGGCGCTTTCGGCCCCGAATTCGGTCGAAAAGGGGCGCTATAGTACGGCCGCGGCGGGGGCGGGAACTCATCTCCCGCCCGATAGTCTCGAAAATTGAACACCCGGCGCGCCCGTTGCGCGGCTTCGTGATCCTCCGCAGGTGTGACGCGGCGCTACAACGTATACTCGCAGCGACTAGCTCGAATTCGGATTATCGATTGGCTCCGCCCTGGGCATGGCTTCAACATTTTCTGTTGCATGACGCAGACATTACCCGCCGAACACACAGACACCGTCAACCGCATCGTCGCGCAGATGAGGACCCGCCCCGGGCCGTTGCTCGAGGTGCTGCACGCCATCCAGGCGGCCCTGGGCCATGTTCCCGAGGGCGCGGTTCCCCTGGTGGCCCAGGGCTTGAACCTGTCGCGCGCCGAGGTTCACGGAGTGGTCACTTTCTACCACTACTTCCGCCGCACCCCGCCGGGCAAGCACGTCGTGAGCCTGTGCCGCGCCGAGTCGTGCCAGGCTGTCGGCGCTGACGAGCTCGCCGAGCACGCGAAACGTAAATTGGGAGTGGATTTCCACGAGACCACCGCCGACGGCCGCTTCTCGCTCGAGCCGATCTACTGCCTCGGCAACTGCGCCTGCTCCCCGGCCGCGATGGTGGACGGGCGGTTGTACGGGCGTGTGACCCCGGAACGCTTCGACGCAATGATCGCGGAACAGGAGCTCGAAAAGTGAGCCGGCGCGGTGCAGCGGGCGCAGGCATTCGGCATGCTTGGAACTAACGGCAAATGACTGCAACGGTTTATGTACCCCGTGATGCGAGCGCCCTGTCCCTGGGCGCGGGTGACGTCGCGGAGGCGATTGCCAGCGAGGCATCGAAGCGTG
>DASZVD010000048.1:0-5701 GCA_035547375.1 Steroidobacteraceae bacterium | reverse complement strand
ACGGCCCCGAGGCGATCCGTGCGACGGTGCGCAAGTTGCGCAAGTACGGCGCTGAAGTCATCAAGTTCTGCGGCACCGGTGGCGTGCTGTCGAAAACCGACGCCGTCGGGGCGCAACAGCTCGATCTGGACGAGATGACCGCGTTGGTCAAAGAGGCACACATGTTGGGGCTGAAAGTCGCCGTGCACGCCCACGGCACGAGCGGCATCAAGGACGCGCTCCGTGCCGGTGTGGACACCATCGAGCACGCGAGCCTCGCCGACGAAGAAGCCTTCTCACTCGCCAAACAACACGGCGCCTACTTCGATATGGACGTCTACAACGACGACTACATCCTGTCGGAAGGCGCGAAGAACGGCCTTTTCAAGGAGTCGCTCGAGAAAGAGCGCATGATCGGCCGCAAGCAGCGTGAGACCTTCAAGGCGGCGACCCGAGCCGGCGTGAAGATGCTGTTCGGCACTGACGCAGGCGTGTATCCCCACGGTACGAACGCGAAGCAGTTCGTGACCATGGTGACCTGGGGCATGACACCCTTGCAGGCCATTCAGGCCGCTACCGTCACTGCGGGCGAGGCCCTCGGCCGCCCCGGCGACGTGGGCACCATCGCGGTGGGTCGTTACGGCGACATCATCGGCGTCGCGGGCGACCCGCTGCAGGATGTCAGCATCCTTCAGTCGGTAGACGCGGTGATCAAGGGTGGCGAGATCGTCAAACTGGCCCAGCGCTTCCGGGTGACTCCCGGTCAGCCGGACGGTACGTCACACTGACGCGCAGCCGACGCCCCAGCTCGGGCGGCCTGCTGCACAGCGGGCCGCCCGATGCCGGCTGGCGCCTACAGCGTGATCTCGCTGATCTGGATCACCGGCTGCGTATTGGTGTAGTTCGGGATGTCGGCCAGGATCTCGGTGGCGACCGGCCCGAAGCCGCTCTGGAACGACTCCACCGAATCGAACAGCAGCTGCCCGATGGCGATGTACGTCGGCTTCGACCCGGGGGCGCCCCCGGAGACGCCCTTCTCCGCCGCGATGCCTTTGCAGGTCTTGGTTTTCTGCCTGACCATCGGCAGGTGCTTGCTCGTGTAATACGCCATGTCGAACGTGGCGGTGGGGGAATTGGGGTACAGGACCGTGACTCGGATCATCGCGACGCCTCCGTAAGGATGTAGGGCCCGGAAATGACCGGTAGCCGGGCCGGGACGAGCAGTGTTCACATGTTACAGCGATAATCCCAACTCGGTCGCCACGCGAGCCAGCTGCACGCCGTTGCGCGCCCCCAGCTTCTCGCGGATGGCGGACTGGTGATTGGCGACCGTCTTCTCGGACAGCCCCAGCTTCTCGCCGATCCGCTTCACGGTGTCGCCGCGAGCCAGGAGCCGCAGCACCTCGAACTCTCTCGCGGTGAGCGTTTCGACCGCCGACTTCGTCTGCTGGGCGGCGCCGGCCATCACCTTCTGCACGTCCGGGCTGAGGTAACGCTCGCCGCGCGCCACAGCCGAGATCGCGTCCACGAGCACCTCCGGCGCACTGGCCTTGCTGACATAACCGTGAGCTCCGGCTTGCAGGGCGCGGGACGGAAAGATCATGTCATCGTACATGCTGAACATGAGAACGCGTTGCTGCGGCCGGTGCGCGAGGATGCGCCGCATGGCTTCGATTCCGCTGACGCCCGGCAGTGCGATATCCATGACGATCACGTCCGGCTCCAGCGCCAGCGCCTGCTCGTAAGCCTGCGCGGAGCTGCCCGCCTCCCCAACCACCTGGATCCGGGGATCCCGCTCCAGCAAGCGGCGATAGCCTTCGCGCACGACGGCGTGGTCGTCCACCAGCAATACGGTAATCAGAGCCGTCATCATCTACCTCTTTTTCGTCACCGGGATGCGCACCGTCAGCACGAACCCATTCCCCGGAGTGCTGCTGACCTCCAACTCTCCGTTCAGGGCGGCGACCCGCTCCCGCATGCCGATGAGCCCCAGCCCCCGCGTGGGCGCGTCCCGATTGACCCCGACACCATCATCCCTGATCGTGGCATTCAGGGCCGACTCGCTGCGCTCGAGCTGCAAAGCAACGTTGCGCGCGGCGGCGTGCTTGGCGATATTGTTCAACGCTTCCTGAAACACTCGATAGACGGTCAGCGTGACGGCTTCGGACAGATCGCTCAGATCGCCCTCCAGTGTCAGACCCAACCGCACCCCCGGCAACCGGGAGCGCCAGGTATCGGTGCAGTGCTCCAACGCCGCCTCCAGGCCCAGATCATCCAGCGCCACCGGGCGCAGCTGTCGAATCAGCGCAGTCAGGGCGGCGTGAATGTGGTCGCAGTTGGCGACAATGGCCGCAGCCCGCTCACGCAAGGCGTGCGCGTCCTCTCGATCGTGCCCGGCGCCCGGGTCCTCTCGATCACGCGAGCCCCCTGCGTCCTGCCGATCACGAAGGCCGACCGCGTCGAGCTTGATGACATTCAGGTACTGGCCGAGCTCGTCGTGCAGCTCCCGCGCGAGATGCTTTCGCTCCGCCTCCTGCAGCTGCACGTATTGTTGCGAGAGGCGGCGATTGTCGGTCAACGCGGCTGCCAATTGCGCCTCGGCAAGCTCACGCCGGCGCAGCTCGCGGCCGGCCTCGCCAAAGCGCCGTGCCGCGAACCAGGCGAGCCCCACGGCGAGCACCAACAGCACCGCCGGCAATTCATCCAGTTGGAATCGCTCCCAGGGCGCGGTCCAGCGGCGCAAGGCTTCGCTGACATCGAGCTCGACGCAGACGATCGCCGTCGCCAGGGTGGCGAGCACCACGACCATCGTGTCCAGCCACACGGCTTTTCCTGGGACTTGCATCCGGGGCGACATTCCTCACGGGCCACCCGGGAATTCTTCCCGGCCGTGCCGTGCCGTTTCGTTGTGGACTATTATGAATGCCGCAGGCGCAGCTGCAACTGACGCAGGCGGTAGTCGATCACCAGCACATCGACCGAGCCGAGCACGTCCATCCCGAGCACCAGCGTGGGCGCGCGCATGAGGCGCCAGCGCTCGAAGATGAACATGTCGCCGTAGGTGATGTTGACGCCATTGAAGAGCAGCGGCCCCACGGAAATCGGCGGTGCCCGGATCATGTCGCCGGACGCGATATCCAGCGTAACGCCTTCGATTTCCGCCTTGTGCGCGTCCTTCGTGCCGCGCCGCTGGAGCGCATCGCGCAGCGCCGTGTTGCCGATGCTCACCTGCGCGCCGGTATCGATGATGGCCTTGGCCCTCACTTCCCCGACCTTCACGTCGAGCGCCAACAGGTGATTGTGCAGCTCCCGCAACGGCAACGTCGTGAAGTCGGCCCGCTCGAGCTGGCCGCGCGAGCGCCGGATGACGACTCGATCGTGCCCGAAGTCGATGAGGATGCGCTTGTCGCCCAACCCTTCGGTCCCCAGCACCCCTTGAGCGCCACCGAACACATCGGCGACGATCGGCAGCACGGTCGAGTCCATCGACAGCTCGCCCACTTCCATCCTCCTGACCGACACCGACGGCACGATGGCGGACCCCGTTACGCCGGCTACCCGGATGCTGCCGAATGTCCCTACCTGAATACCGAGACTGTCAGCCACCTGCGCCACGATGGCGGAGTGGCTGGCGCCGGTGTCGAGAACGAGCCGATACGGCCCGCGGCCGTTGATGAGGACGGGAGCCCAGATGCGCCCGATCCGATCACGCAAGGTGGGCGCCGCATAGCGCGGCTCCGGCGCCTCGACGACGACCTCGGACACCGCATCGGCGGGATTGGCTCCGGGGCCGGATGCCGGATTGCCCGCGGGAGTGGCCGGATCGGTTGCGGGAGGGGTCGTGGAGCCGGCCCCGGGGTTGAAGCGCGGGTCCGCGACGGAGCTCGCAAGTGGGTCGGTACCGGCTGGGTCGGTGCCGGCGAGAGCCGCCGACCAGATCAACAGGAGGGCGCTGACCACGAACCAGGCCAGTGCCAGAGCCCGTCGCCGGTGTCGGCCGACCGCGTTGATCGCTCTCCCCCTCGAAAGACTCCATCTCTCCAACGCCCGGCGGGCTACGCCGGTCGCAAGCGCTCCTGCTGACTCATAAGCTACACCCATTTGGGTGCGGTGACACTACGCGGGCGGCGGACTGCGTTCCGCGAACCGGCCGCTCCGGGAGCCTCGGACCTGAAGCGTTACCGGTGCCCTGGCAGGATCACTGAGGGTCAGGACTGCAACAACACCGCGGCATCCGCCGCCCAGCTCACATACACCTCGTCGCTCCAGTCGATGTGCCATTCCGACGTGCGGCGCTCGTTCTGCGAGAACACGGTCACGAGCTTTCCGGTCGTCGTCTTGATCTGGTACGTCGAGCGATTGCCGAGATAGCCGAGCTCATGGACGGTCCCTCGCAGTTGATTGACTCGGCCCGAGGGCGGCTGCTTGGTGAGGCGGACCTTCTCCGGACGCAGTGCGATCCAAACGTGCTGTCCCGGGGTGAAGCGCCCGACATCATCGACCAACAGGTCGCAGCCGGTCTCCCGGCACGTCACGGTCGTCAGCCCCGCCTCGCAAGCCGCCACGGTGCCTTCGAACAGGTTCGTCGTGCCGACGAAGTCCGCGACGAAGCGGCTCTGCGGAAACTCATAAATCTCCGCAGGCGTGCCCACCTGCATCACCTTGCCCCGGTCCATGACCGCGATGCGGGTCGCGAGCGCCATCGCCTCATCCTGATCGTGGGTCACCACGATGAACGTGATTCCCACCTCGTATTGCAGGTCCATGAGCTCGAACTGCGTCTTCTCGCGCAGCTTCTTGTCCAGCGCCGACAGCGGCTCGTCCAACAGCAGCACCTTCGGCCGGCGAATCAAGGCGCGCGCCAGCGCCACGCGCTGCCGCTGGCCCCCCGACAACTGATGCGGCTTGCGCTGCGCCATCCCACCCAGCTGCACCATGTCGAGCGCTTCCTGGACGCGTTTCTTCCGGGTCGCAGCGTCGAGCGGCAGACGCTTGATGCCGTAGCCCACGTTGCGCTCGACCGTCATGTGTGGAAACAGCGCATAGGACTGGAACATCATGTTCACGGGCCGCTCGTGCGGCGGCACATCGGTCATCTCCGTGCCGTCGATGGCGATCGACCCGCTGCTTTGCCGGGCGAAGCCGGCCAACATCCGTAGCAGGGTCGTCTTGCCGCAGCCCGAGCCGCCGACCAGCGCGAACATCTCGCCTTTGTAGATCTGCAGGTTGACGTTGTCCACGGCAGTGAAATTGCCGTAGGCCTTGGAGACCCCGTCGATGACGATCTGCGGCTTGGCGTTCGGGTCGAGCCAGGGGCGATCGGCGACGGATTTCAGTTGAGTGGCAATCATGGGCGCCGTACCGGATGAAAGGTCAGCGTCAGTAGTCGGCCGCGGGGGTCACGCGGCGCCGCTCGGGAGCGAAGAACGGCCGCGGCACGATCCGCGCCCGCGCCATGCGGCGCTCCCACACGAGCTCGCGATTCAGATAGATCTCGGCCCAGACGCTCAGGCCCGTCTCGGTGTGCGGCGCATCCATCATGGCGAGGGCGATATTACGCTTCGTCGTGGGCGACCAGGTGGCCGATGTGACGCTGCCTGCCTGGCGCCTGCCGGACTTGTCCGTGTACAGCAGCGCATTGTGCGCGGGCTTGTTGCCCTCGATGTCCAGTCCGACCAGCAGGCGGCGCGGGCCGCGGCGCTGCTCCTCGAGCAACGCGCGC
>DASZVD010000047.1:0-3922 GCA_035547375.1 Steroidobacteraceae bacterium | reverse complement strand
CCCGACTCAACGACGGCGAAGCGCTGGCATGGCGACCTGCGCAACCCAACGCTCAACCGTTCCGACTCAACATCGCACCGCCGCACGAGGCGGCCGCGAGCAAGGGAACGGCGGCGCGCGCGCCGGGAGATTCGCGAGTCGGGAAGAGGAGCACGCGCTCACAACGTTGAACTGTGACAGGCGTCTGTGATCCAGATAGCGTTTCTTGAGTGAATGCGGAGGTCGAATGACATTTGTCGCAATGCTGTAACGAGTCGCCGGCATCCTTCGCGCTGACCGGGGCTCGGGAGCCCGTCTCAACTCACTCAAGGCCGCAATGATGCATTCGAGTCCCTTGGCGATCGTCACCATGCGTCGCGAATTGTCGGCGCGCTATGCTTCCACCACACGCCAGTGGCTGGCGGCACGCAATGCTTATCGCCGCCTGCACGAGCAGCCGGTGAAGAACATCATCGCGCTCCGTGATGCCGCCCAGCGGCTCGACCAACTCGACCGCGGCCGCGCGGCGCTGATGCGCGACCTGAAGGCGCTCTCGGACTGATACCCGGTCACGGCCGCCCCCCTCGACCGCAAAGACCGGAAGCCGGCTCCCACCGGGTGAGCGGCTGGTATCCGGCTCCGCTTCGGGCGAAACTGTCACCCATGGCGCCCCTCACCCCGTTCCGCAAACCCCAGGCCGTGCGTCCGGGCGATTCTGTCGCCGTCATTGCTCCTGCCGGGCCTTTCGACCGCGCCTCGTTCGATGCGGGCCTCGCCGTGATCAGCGGGCGGTACCGGGTGCAATATGACGAACGCATCCTCGCACGCGAGCGTTACCTTGCGGGTGACGACAACCGCCGGCTCGCGGAGCTGACGGGCGCGCTCGCCGATCCAGACATCAAAGCAGTGTTCTGCGCGCGAGGCGGCTACGGCACCATGCGCCTGTTGCCCAAGCTGGCCGCCTGGGCGGCGGAGCGGGCCGTCCCCGCCAAACCTCTGGTGGGCTTCTCGGACATCACCGCGCTGCATCAGTGGCTGCAAAACAACGGGCTGGTGAGCATTCACGGGCCGGTGCTGACACAGCTCGGGCGCGTTCCGAGCGCGACCCGTCTGCTGTCCTTGCTGGAGTCGGCTTCCGCCGCGGAGCCGCTCGTCGGAACCGAAACCTACGTGGGGGGTATCGCGGAGGGCCCGCTGTTGGGGGGCAACCTCTCGGTGCTCACCCGACTCCTCGGCACACCGTTCATGCCTGCCCTGACGGGCGGCATCCTCCTTCTCGAGGATCACTCGGAGCAGCCCTATCGCCTCGATCGGATGTGGACCCATCTCGAGCTCGCGGGAGTCTTCCGACAGCTCCGCGGCATCGTCCTGGGCGAATTCCTGAGCTGCGAGCCTCGCGATCAGGACTACACCGCGGCGGAGGTGCTCCGTGATCTCGCCACGGCCACGGGGCTTCCCTGCGCGGCGGGCTTCCCCATCGGTCACGGCAACATCAACGAGCCCGTCCCGCTGGGCGTCCGCGTGCGGTTGGACGCGAATGCGAAACAGCTCACATTCCTCGAGGCGGCGGTTACGGTTACCCCAACGCGTATCGCGCAGCGGGTGACTTAATTCCCCCCAGCCGCGCGCCAATCCCTGCAGCCGCGGGTCGCGCGTCACGCCACGAGCTCGAGCGTACGTTTGATGGCGGTTGAGCCGGCGGCCGGCCACGCTTGCCGATAATTTCTGTTTTTGTTAATTATTTACTGGAACAGGAATCATCCAGGAGTCGCCGCCATGACTGCCCCGATGCCCCACCGCCCCGCCTTCATCCCTTCCGTGATCTACAAGGACAATCGCGCCGCTCTCGAGTGGCTGCGGAAAGCCTTCGGCTTCGAGGTGAGCATGGTGCTGACCGACAGCCAGGACAACGTTGTGCACGCCGAGATGAGCCACGACGAGGGCGTCGTCATGATCGGCAGCGAGTTTGCGGCGTGGACGAAGAGTCCCGCATCGATCGGAGGCAGCAATACACAGCGCGTGCACGTCCGCCTCGCCGGCCACATCGACGAGCATTGCGCGCGGGCACGCCAGGCCGGCGCGAAGATCGTGATGGAGCCTGCCGATCAGTTCTACGGCGACCGCACCTACATGGCCGTCGACCTGGAAGGCCATCACTGGACCTTCGCACAGGCCGTGAAAGAGGTGAGCTACGCTGACATGGAGCAGGCGACCGGGTTCAAGTTCAAGCCGTTGCAGTGAGCGCGCACGACCTGGACCGGACCCTGGCGGCCCTGGCGGATCCGTACCGCCGGCGGGTCGTGGATCTGCTGCGCGAGCGGCCCCGCCGTGCCGGCGAGCTGGCGGAAGCGACTCGAATCGCCTTTCCGCTGATGAGTCGGCATTTGAGAACGCTGCGCGAGAGCGGGCTCGTCGCCGAGGATCGCGACGAATTCGACTCGCGGGTGCGGATCTACCGACTCCGGCCGCAGCCCATGGCGGATCTGAAAGCGTGGCTCGAGGAAACGCAGGTCCTGTGGAGCCGGCAGCTGGCCGCCTTCAAGGCACAGTTTCCCAGGAGCCGCAAATGAGCGCGGGCGCAGGGCCCTGACGTGCCATCCAGGGTCTTCGTGGCGCTGCGCGTTCCCGCCGACCCGCTCCGCGCGTTTGCCGTGTTCACGCAGGAGATCGCTTCCTGGTGGCAGCCCAGCGGTCTTTTTCGGGTGGGGACGACCGGCGACGGGCGGCTCGCCTTCGAGCCTCCACCGGCCAGCGGGGAGGGGACCGGCCGCCTCATCACCACCTTCGAGGACGGCTCGACATTCGAGATCGGGCGCATCTCGGTCTGGGAGCCTGGCCGCCGGCTGGTCTTTGCCTGGCGGCAGGCCAACTTCGCCGCCGACCAGACGACCGAGGTGGAAGTGCGCTTCGAGGCGGTGGGTGACGAGACGCGCGTTTCGATCGAGCATCGGGCCTGGGACACCCTTCCACAGGATCATGTCGCCCGGCACGGGTTCCCTGAGCACGTCACGCTGCAGCGCGCCGCGGATTGGTGGCGCGCGTCGCTGCATGCGCTGAAGGGAAAAATCGCATAGGATCGGCGCGCGGTCGCGCTTGCCAGGCCGCCCAAGAAGAAACAATCGAGGGACCTCACATGCCACTGTTGCCTCTGTCAAAACGATTTCTGGCGGAACTGATCGGCACTTTCTGGCTGGTGCTGGGCGGTTGCGGCAGCGCAGTCCTCTCGGCGCACTTTCCCGAGGTGGGCATCGGCCTGCTGGGCGTTGCGCTCGCGTTCGGCCTGACCGTCCTCACCATGGCCTATGCCATCGGGCATATCTCCGGTTGTCACCTGAATCCCGCCGTGACGTTCGGATTGTTCGTCGGCGGGCGGCATCCGGCACGGGAAGTCATTCCGTACTGGGTCGCGCAGGTCATCGGCGCCGTCATCGCCGCGGGCGTGCTCGTCTTCATCGCAAGCGGCAACGGTAGCGATCCTACGGCGGGAGGCCTCGCCGCCAACGGTGTCGCCGAGCATTCGCCCGGCCACTACTCGCTGGCCGCGGGATTCGTGTGCGAGATCGTCATGACCGCGATCTTCCTGTTCGTCATCATGGGCGCCACGGATAAGCGCACGCCGGGTAACTTCGCGCCGATCGCCATCGGCTTCACGCTGACGCTCATCCACCTCATCAGCATCCCCGTAACCAACACTTCGGTGAACCCCGCGCGCAGCACGGGACCGGCACTGTTCGTACACGGGTGGGCACTGTCGCAGCTGTGGGTCTTCTGGGTGGCGCCCCTGATTGGCGGCGCGGTGGGAGCGATACTTTATCGCATCACGCGCGGACCGGACGACGGGCCGGTCTAGGGACTCACCAGGGGGCTCTGCGGCCGAGGGCTCTCCGGCGCGGAGCCCGTCATCCAGCCGGCGTCCAAATTGCGCCGGCCGGGCCTCGGGTTG
>DASZVD010000046.1:0-3828 GCA_035547375.1 Steroidobacteraceae bacterium | reverse complement strand
CGGCGGACGCTCTCGACACGATCTCTTGCGGGATAATCATAGCATCGGCCGGCCGGGGCCGCGCCCGCGCTCGAGGCGCAGAGCCGGACACCGCCTGGCTCAGGGGCGGATGACCATAGCCCATGGCTCATGGCCCGGATGACCATGGCCCGTGCGTATATCCATATGGCTTCGCGCACCTAGGAAAGATCGTCCGCCGGCCGTATTCTCGTAAAACCGTACTCGGGCCACGGAAGTCACTCATGAAAATCGCAATCATCGGCGCCACCGGCAATGTAGGCACCCGCCTCGTCAACGAAGCCCTGAATCGCCACCATGCCGTCACTGCCATTGCGCGCAACCCGGAGAAGCTCGCGGGACGTGCCGGCCTTTCGGCCACCAAAGGCGACATCACGCACCCCGACCTGCTCGTGCCGCTGCTGAAAGGACATGACGCGATCATCAGCTCCCTGCGCTTCCAGAGCACCGATCCGCGCCAGCTCATCGAGCTGGTGCGCAGATCCGGAGTGAAGCGCTACCTCGTGGTCGGCGGCGCGGCCAGCCTGGAGATTGCGCCAGGGCAGATTCTGCTGAATTCGCCGAACTTCCCGCCCGCTTACAAGCCCGAGGCCTCCGCGGGTAAGGCCTTCCTCGACACCCTGAGGGGGGTGCAGGATCTCGACTGGACGTTTATCAGCCCATCGGCGTTCTTCGGCCCCGGCGAGCGCACGGGCAAGTTCCGCACGTCCGCCAACACGTTGTTGACGGCACCGGACGGCAAGAGCTCGATCTCGTACGAGGACTTTGCGATTGCCATGCTCGACGAGATCGAGACTCCGCGGCACATCCGTGCCCGCTTCACGGTGGGATACTGAGTTTATTGGCTGAAAGTCGCCTGGCAGCGCTTTCAGCGAGACCCTACACGGTCGGCCGCCAGCAAAAAGCGTGGTTTTTGCTGGCTACCATGTCAGGAGGCGCCGGACGGCGCTTCGGCGCGCCGCTTTCAGCGAGACCCTACACATCGGCCGCCGGCAAAAGGCGTGGTTTTTGCCCGGCGCGCGCAGCCGGCTACGGCTTCACGGGGCGGACGGCGCTTCGCCGCCGCGCGAGTACACCACCTTACCGCCGATGAGTGTCAGGTCCACCTGGGTCTTCAGCAGGGACTCGGGTGGGCTCGTCAGCGGATCGGTATTCAGGACGATCATATCCGCGAGCTTGCCCGGCTCCAGCGTGCCCTTCGTATTTTCTTCCCAGGTGAGGAACGGGCCATTGGCGGTGTACATCCGCAACGCGTCCTGGATCGACACCGCTTCCTCGGCGCCGTAGACCTTGCCGCTGCGGCCCTTGCGCGTCACGGCGGTATACAGGCCCACCATCGGTCCGATCGGCAGATTGTCCGAGCCGAGCGCGATGAACAGGCCGTGCTTCTTCCAGGGCGTCGCCACGGAATTCGTGTGTTGCGTCCGCCAGTCATCGAGCGTCGCGACATAACGGTCTTCGAGGGTATACGTGAAGTTGGGTTGCTGTGCGATGCGGATGTGATCGTGGGCCATGGTATCCATCGTCGCTTCCGGCGGCATCACGGTGAAGTGGCACAGGAACCAACGGCTGTCCTTGGAGAGCCCGACGATGTTGTTCAGGGTATGTGAATAGGCATTCACCGTCTGAACGATCGCGGCGTCACCGATGGCGTGCAGCCCCATCTGCCAGCCGAGCCGCGCGCTGGTATCGACCATCTCCTGCAGCTGCGCGTCGGTGTAACGCCCCTTGCCGCGGAAGCCGGGCATGCCCTTGTAGTCGACCAGGGTCCAGGCCGTAGGGCCGGTAAAGCCGCCGTCCACCAGCGACTCGCCGATCGGCCCGATGCGCAGCCGATCATTTCCATATCCGGTGTGATGCGGGAACGCCTTCAGCCGCTCCGCGCCCGGGTAATTGATATAGAGAGCCATGCGCGGCAGCTCCGGTCCCAGCTGCGCGTACAGGCCCTGCAATTGGTGGAAGGTTCCAAGCGCCGTCGGGTTCGCCACGCCGCCGCGTCCCACCGGCTCGTCATCGATACTGCCGCTCGCCTCCATGATGCTCGTGATGCCGAGTGTCAGGAGATACTTGAGCTTCTGCACGTAACTCGCACGCACCTCATTCCACGACTGCGGTGGAATGACCCGGGCGAATTTCTCCCAACTCTCGCGAATGACTCCGCTCGGCTCGCCGTCGGGACCGTGCTCGATGAGGCCATCGGCGGGCTGAGGCGTGTCGCGCGTCACCCCGGCCAGCTTCAAGGCGGCCGAATTGAACACCGCGGAGTGCCCGCCGGCACGAACCAACATCACCGGATTGTCGGGCGCGGCCGCGTCCAGGTCGGCGCGCGAGGGGTTGCGCTTCTCCTTGAAGATCGCCTCGTCCCACTCCATGCCGGTCACCCATTTACCCGGGCCGAGCTCGCGCGCCTTGGCGCGGACGCGGCGCTGCAACTCTGCGATGGAGGTTGCGTCGCTGAGCTGCACGTCGCGCACCCCCTCGAAGAGGATGTGCACGTGCGTATCCGTGAAACCGGGCAACAGGGTGCGGCCTTTCAGGTCGATCGTGCGCGCCGCCTGATACCGGCGCGGGATCTCGTCACCGCCGACCGCCACGATCTTGCCGTCCTTGACGGCCACGGCCGACTTGATCGAGAACGCGGAATCGACGGTGAGCACCTTGCCGCCCGTCAGGATGAGATCCACTTTCTGCGGCTGCGCCGTCGCGGCCCAGGGCGCCAGGACCGCCAGGCACACCCCCAGCACCCGCCCCCGGACCCGCACGGGCCCTCGAGCCCGGATCGGTCGTTGAACATTCAGCTGCATCGCGCACTCCCCGCCCGTCTTCTGCGATGTTGTCGGGCTATCGGCAAGTGTAGCGCTTTCGCGGCACGCGCAAGACGCAGTCAGTGTCGTGAGGCTAGAATCCGCCCGCCCCTCCAGCCGCGACGGACCCCTCATGCTCCTCAAATGCGTCGTCTACGAAAATGGCCGAAGAATCACGGAGATCCCCGCATCGGACATTCACAGCTACGTCTGCCGCCCGGGCTGCTTCGTGTGGGTAGCGATGCGCGATCGCGACATCGCCTTGCTGGAAGAGATGCGCGAGCAGTTCGACCTGCACCCCCTGGCTGTCGAAGATGCGCAACAGGGACATCAACGCCCGAAGCTCGAGGAATACGGTGGCTCGCTGTTCGCGGTGCTGCACATGATCGAGATCGATGCCGCGGGCGAGCTGAGCGTCGGCGAGGTCGACATCTTTGCCGGACCGAACTACGTGCTATCGGTCCGCAGCGGCGTGAGCAAGGGCTTCGACGATGTCCGGGCCCGTTGTGAGGCCGAGCCCGAGCAGCTGAGCCATGGATCCTGCTATGTCCTCTATGCGTTGATGGATGCGGTGGTCGATCGCTACTTCCCGGTCCTCGACCGCCTCGAGGACGAGCTCGAAGAGATCGAAAAACGCATCTTTATCGTCAACGGCGAGCCGCGCGCCAACATCCAGGCACTCTATGGGCTGAAGCAACGCTTGATGACCATGAAGCACGCCGTGGCGCCGATGCTCGAGGCGGTCGCCGGCCTCACCGGCGGGCGCGTGCCGGCAATGGTAGCGGAGCTGCGGGAGTACTTCCGCGACATCGCCGACCATCTGCAGCGACTGAACCAGATCATCGAATCGAACCGCGACACCGTTGCGTCCGCGACCTCCGTGAACCTGTCGATGATTGCAATGCAGGAAAACGAGACCATGAAGCGGCTGACCGCCTACGCGGCGCTGGTGGCGATCCCGACGCTCATTGCAGGCATCTACGGCATGAATTTCACCGAGATGCCC
>DASZVD010000045.1:0-16847 GCA_035547375.1 Steroidobacteraceae bacterium | reverse complement strand
TCGCCCCACTGGGTGCAATGGGCCGCCCATCTCTTTCCGCTCACCCACCTGCTCGATGCGGCCCGCGCAGTCATGATCGACGGCGCCGGCTTCGCCCAGGTGGCTCCGAATCTCATCTACCTGGCCGTCACGGCCTTCCTGTTTCTGTCTTTCGGCGCCTGGGCCTTCCGTTGGCGCCTCGAGTAAGGAGCTCCTTTGCAATTTTTCAGCGACAACACCGGCACCGCCGCCCCGGAAATCCTGGCCGCGCTGGCCGACGCCAATCACGGCCTCGAGCCCGCCTACGGCAACGACCCTTGGACGAAACGGCTCGATGACTGCCTGAGCGCCTATTTCGGCGCGCCGGTGCGCGCCTTTCCCGTTGCCACCGGCACGGCGGCCAACGCTCTCGCCATCGCAACACTGACCCCGTCCTACGGCGTGGTATTTGCGCACGAGGAGGCGCACATCGCCAATGATGAAGCGGGCGCGCCAGGATTTTTCGCGGGCGGCGCACAACTTTCGTTGCTCCAGGGACCCGATGCGAAGGTCACTGCGGAGATCCTGGCGGCGGCCCTGGATGCGCACCCGGTTTCCGTGCACACGACGCAACCCACCGTGCTCGCACTCTCGCAAGCGACGGAGCTCGGAACGAGCTACCGCCCCAATGAGCTCGCGACGTTGTGCAAGCTCGCTCATGCGCGCGGCCTCAAGGTACACATGGATGGAGCGCGCTTTGCCAACTCCATTGCCTTCCTGAGCTGCCATCCGGGCGACGTCACCTGGCGCGCCGGCGTGGATGTGCTGTCCTTCGGTGCCACGAAAAACGGCGCGCTCGCGGCCGAGTGCGTCGTGTTCTTCGACACGACGCTGGTGCGCGATTTCGAGCTCAGACGCAAACAGTCCGGCCACCTCTTGTCCAAGTCACGTTACGTCTCGGCGCAGCTGTTGGCTTACGTCGAAACGGGCGTCTGGCTGCACAACGCCAGGCGCGCGAACGATTTCGCCCAGAGAATCGGCCGCGCCGCGGGCCAACTCCTGATGCACCCGGTCGAAGCGAACGAGATCTTTCTGAACCTCGGCGCCGAGCGTAAACAGGCGCTGCGCACCGCGGGCTTCGAGTTCTACGACTGGGGAGCCACGAGCACCGGCCAGACACGGTTTGTCGTATCGTGGGACCAACGCGAAGCGGACGTCGCGGCCCTGTGCGCCGCCCTGCGCAACTCACACTAGAGTAGAAGCAGGAGCGCCTCGCTCCTGCCTACAACTCACGCAGCCCGACAGTCACCGGCAGCCGGGCCGCGCGCAGGGCGGGGAAGAATCCGCCGATGAAGCCGATGGCCAGGGCCCACTTGAGGCCGCTCAGGAGCAGCGCCGGCGTCACATTGAAGGCAAACACCACCTGACTGAAATTGTTGCCCAGCGTCGAGGCGGTATAGTTGTCGAACATCCCCCACGCCAGCCCGGCGCCGATCGCTCCGCCGAGAACCGCGAGGAGCATGGTCTCGAGCAGCACCGACACGATCACGGGCATCCCGCGGAAGCCGATCGCGCGCAGTGTCGCGATCTCGCGCGCGCGGGCCGCTACCGCGGCATACATCGTATTGAGCGCGCCGAAAACCGCACCCACGGCCATGATCACCCCGACCGTGATGCCGAGAGCCCGGATCGCCTGCGTCAGGCGCTCGGATTGTTGATTGTAGTACTGCCGCGTCGTCAGCACGTCGACCTTGATTCGCGGGTCCGTCGTCAACGAAGCTTTGAGCGCTTCGTAGGTGCCGGCGTCGGTCAGTCTCATGCTGATGGAGGACATGCTGTTCCCGCGGCGGTAGGCGGAAGCCACCACGTCGGCATCGCCCCAAAGCTCGGAATTGTGCGAGTCGCCGGAGTCGAAATGACCGACCACGGTCCACACCTGGCCACTCAGCTTCAGCGTGGATCCCAGCCCCAGGCCGCGGAATTGCGCCGCCGCACGCCGGCCGACCACCAGCTCGCGCAGTCCCGGCTGAAACGTCCGTCCGGCAATGATCTTCACATTGGGGCGCAGCGCCCAGGCGCGCAACCCCACCCCGCGGATCTCCACATTTCCATCCAGCCCATCGCTCTTTTTCGGCACCGAGGCAACGACCACCAGCTCGGGTGAGGCGATCGGCCGTCCGGCCGCGTCGTGCAGCACCTGCGGAGCCTGGGAGACCACTACCGCCGTGTCGTGATCCACGACCGAGTTGATCTCGGCCTGGGCGCCGGCGCGCATCACAATGACCGTGTCGTCGGTACCCGTCTCCTGCAGCGTGGTCTCGAAACCGGCGGCCATCGAAAGGAGCGCCACGAGAACTCCCACGACCCCAGCGATACCCACGACCACGACCGACGACGAGCCCAGTCGCTGGGGAATGGTGGCGATACCGACTTTCGTCACCGACCATGACTGTTGACCCACGCGCGTGAACGCCATCCAGGCTGCCAGGAGAACGAGCAGCGCCGCCAGCGCGGCGACAGGCAAGCTCGTAATGAGCACGACCGCGAGCAAGACCGCGACGAACGACAACAACCCGAAACCCAGTTCCCGCAATCGGCGGTTCACACTGTGCTCCTTTCGCTTCACCGGCCCGACAGCGCGTCGACGATGCGCAAGCGCATGCCCCGCACGGCGGGTAACGCTCCGACGATCAATCCGATAGCAATCATCAGGGCGAGCGCACGCAGCCAGATACCGCCGTCGAGAGAGGCGAGCGGAATGCTCGTGCCAAGCTTCGCGCGCACAATGTCGATGACCACGCCCGCCATGACGAGTCCCATGACGCCGCCGAGGAGCAGCAGCAGCACGGACTCCGCGAGCACCAGATTGAGCACACTGGTGCTCGAGAAGCCGATGGTCTTCAACACGGCGAGCTCCGGAACACGCTCCCGCACCGCCTGCGCCATGGTATTGCCGGTCAGCAGAACCAGGGTGAAGAACACGGCCCCCATGATGGAGCCCACGATGAGCCCGATGTCGGCGAACTGGCTGATGAACGAAGCGGTGAAGGCCTGCTCGCTCTGGGTCTTGGTCTCGTGATCCGAGTCCTCCGAAAGCGCGTCGATGGCGCGCGCGACCTCATCGGCCCGCCGCGTGTCCTGCAATTTTTCCGTGTACCAGCCGACGCTGCTGCCGACCCGGAACTGATTGACCTCATCGAAGTAGGCCCAGTTGAAGAACAACGCGTTCTCCTGGCTGACGAGCTTCGGGTCGCTCACGTGATAGATTCCCACGAGATCGAACGTCCAGGTGTTGGAGCCGTCCTTCTGTGGAAAGATGGTGGCCTGCAGCGGGATCCGGTCGCCGATCTTCCAATGGAACTTGGCGGCGAGGCTCGCCCCGACGATGGCCCCGGTGCGCGTGTCGTGCAAGGCCTTGCGCTGCTCGGGAGACAGTTGCCACTCGGGGAACAGGTCCAGGAAGTTGTCCGAGATGGCCTCGCTGGGAAAGAAGTTCTTCGGGTCCTGGTAGATTCCGCCGAACCAGTTTGCATAGGCGACCTCGGCGACCCCGGGCACCGCCTGGATACGTGTCAGCAGGCTCTTCGGCAGGGACATGGTGAAGCTCAGCTTCGACATGGTCACCAGGCGGCTCGCGGCGGCGATACTCGAGCTGGCGTTGGTAAACGCCATGCGCACGGAGTCCAGCAGGCCGAAGAGGAGGAATGCCGCCAGCACCGACAACAGCGTGAACAGCGTACGGGTCTTGCGCCGGAAAAGGGCCGCCCAGACGAGATGAAAGTACTTCACGCCGGCCTCACGCCGGCACGGCTTGCGGGCGATCGACCAGCGTTCCTTTGTCCAGGTGCAGCAGGTGGTTGGCGTACTCCGCCGCTTTCGGATCGTGCGTCACCATGATGATGGTTTTCCCGTGATCGCGATTGAGCTGCCGCAGCAGTGTGAGGATCTCCTCGGCGGACTGCCGGTCCAGATCGCCGGTGGGCTCGTCGCAGACCAACAGAGTCGGATCCGAAACGATGGCGCGTGCGATGGCCACACGTTGCTGCTGACCGCCCGAGAGCTCACCGGGCTTGTGGCTCGCGCGGTCAGCGAGGCCTACGAGCTCGAGCGCGATGCCCGCGTTTCGCTTGCGTTGCGCAGCACCCAGCCGGGTCAGGAGCAGCGGCAGCTCCACGTTCTTGCGCGCCGTCAACATGGGCAGCAGATTGTAGAATTGGAACACGAAACCGACGTTCGCTGCGCGCCACCTGGCGAGAGCGCCCTCGCTGAGATTGTCGATACGGCGGCCGGCGACGCTGAGCGTGCCCTCGGTCGGCGAATCGAGCCCGCCGATGAGATTGAGCAGCGTGGTCTTGCCGGAGCCCGACGGTCCCATGAGCGCCAGGAAGTCGCCCTGCTCGATGTCGAGGTCCACATGGTGCAGCACCTCGATCTTCTGCCGGCCGCGCTCATAAACCTTGCTCAGCTTGCGGATCTCGACCAGGACGCTCATGAGAGACTCCTTACTTGGTCGTGACTCTGGCGCCATCAGTCATTTCGGGTGGCGGGGCGCGCACCACGCGAGTCCCGCTCGTCAACCCATCCACGAACCGCAGGTCGCCATACGCCTGCCCCGCGGTGACCGGCTTCGTGCGCACGTGATCGCCATCGATGACGAACACAACACCATGTCCATCTCGCTCGACGAGAGCACTCGCGGGCACCAGCACTCCGCTCGGTGGCGCGGAGGCCGTCGTCTGCGACGCTTCCTCCAGGAAGGAGACTCGCACACCCATATCGGGAAGGATGCGGGGATCCTTCTTCTCGATGGCCACCCGTACCTTCACGGTCGCCTTGCTGCGATCCGCCGTGGGCACGATGGCAATGACCCGTGCCGGGATGGTCCAATCGGGATAAGCATCCAGCACGGCCTGCGCCACCTGATCGGGGTGCACCCGATTGATGTAGGCCTCGTTGACGTCGACTTCGATCTCGAGCGAGTCCATGTCGACGATGGTGCCGACACCGGTGCGTGTAAAACCGCCGCCCGCGGAAATCGGCGAGACGATTTCCCCCGCCTGAGCGGCCTTCGCGGTCACCACTCCGGTGAATGGGGCGCGCACCGTCGTGTAATCGAGCTGCACCTGAGCGCCTCGTTGCCCCGCGCGCGACAACTCCACCTGTTTTACTTGGGCGGCCACCTGCGCTTCGAGCGTCGCAACCTGGGTTGCCGAGGTCTCGAGCGCTTGCTGCGACACCAGGTGCCGATCGATGAGATCCTGATTGCGCCGCCAGTCGCGGCGGGCCTGTTCGAGCTGCGCCTGATCCTGCACCAACAGGGCCTCGGAGGCTTGCACCTGGGCGATGCTCTGGGCCAACGCTGCGCGCTGTGCCGTATCGTCCAGCCGCGCCAGCACCTGGCCGGCGGTGACACGCTCACCTTCCTCGATCAGGACCTGGGTGAGCGCCCCGGTGATCTGCGCTGACACCGTCGCCTGACGTCGCGCAGTGACATAACCGGTGGCCTGCAGGATCGCGGCGGGACCCGCGGCCGTCGCCGGTGGAGCGGCCGTGGCGCCGTCGACCTCGAAACGCGGGCCGCGCAGGAAATACGCCACCCCCGCGCCAATGACGGCGATCACAATGACGACCGCGGCGGCAATCCACCACGCGCGCGCTGAAATGGCCTGCCCGTCGCGGTGCTCGGGATCGAGGCGCAACTGTTCCAACAGCCGGCGTTTATCGGGATCGGGAGGCATCGCGACAGTCACCGGAGCCTGCCCGGCTTCAGTCTTCCCGAGGCCACGCCGCGAACGGGTACGGAACCAACTCGGTGACAAATGTCAGAAACTCGATGATCTGCCGTGCGTAGCGTGCCAATGACGCACCGAAACGCGTGAGGTCGGAGTTCGGACGGCCGTTGAGGAGACGCACCACCAGCTGCACGATCGCGGTGGCGGCGAGAACCCAGCACAGGACCCAGAACACCACCGCGTACAGGAGCATATAGATCACGCGAATGCCGAGATCCGGCACGGCCGGTGGCGTGACGGGTTGCGGAACGTTCATCGGCACCCTCCGAGCAGCCTTTTATTGGCGGCGAACCGAGCTATTCAACCCGATGTGATCGTCGTCAGCAACCGGCGGGCTTGTCCGAACTCCGGCGCAATCAGCAGCGCTCGTTCCAACGCGTCGCGTGCCATGACGGTCTCACCGCTGTCGAGATAACAGCGGCCCAGCCACGTGTAGGCCTCCGCCGCGCCCCACCCCGGCACCTGGTCCACTTGCGCGCGCTCGGCCTCGAACGTCTCGGCCGTCTTCCTGAACTTGCCGCACGCCTGCTCCGCATCCCCCGCCGGCACTTTTGCATGCTGGTATTCGTGCACCGCCTCCAGCAGCAACACACGCGGGTTCTGCGGTGCCGCCTGCAGCGCCTTGCGCAACTGGCTCGCGCTCTTCTGGGCCGCCAGCGGCGCCCGCCACGAGCCCAACTCGGCCAGCTCGCCGAGACAGGCCGATTGCAGCGCCAGCGCGTCGGCAAAGTCGCTCCGCAGCGCCAAAGCGCGGTCCAGCGCCTCGACGCAGCGCCCGGCCATCTGCCGCGCCGCACTCTTGTCCGCCGTCTGGGCACCGGAGGTCGGCGGTTTACCCGCCGCCGAAGCGGCGCCGGCCTGCGCCAGCTCGGTGAGGCGGTACGAGAGCAGCCCGGCATAGTAGCTCTTGAGGCCGTTGCCCGAATCCTCACCCGACAGGGGCTCGAGCAAGGCTCGCAGGGAGCGGGTGTCCTCGGTGAAATAGCCGTATTGAATGCGGCTTTCGATATCGGGCCAGCTCGGCTCCGCCGGCCAGGCGCTCGCGCACGGGACGGCCAGGGCGCAGCACAGCGGCACCCGCCACCAGGAACGAGAGGACTTTTTGGGCCAGGTGATCACACGCATCTTCGCCAAACGCATCTTTGGGTTTCGCGTTCAGTAGAATGCGGCCCGCACATGACGAACGATACCACAGCCCGCCCACCGGCTGCTTCGCTCAAGGTGGTGTCCCCGACCCGGGTCTCCCCCCTCATCGACATTGGTATCAACCTCGGGCACGACAGCTACGACGCGGACCGGGACGCCGTCATCGCGCGGGCCACGCACGCTGGCGTGGTGCAGATGATCATTACCGGGGCCAGTATCGAGGGCACCCGGAAAGCCATCGAGCTGGCCCGCTCCCGGCCGGGGAAGCTGTTCGCCACCGCGGGCGTACACCCCCACCACGCTACGGAGCTCACCCCCGAAGCCTCGAGCGAGCTGCTGGAGCTGGCAAGCCAGCCGGAAGTCGTCGCCGCCGGAGAGTGCGGGCTCGATTACTTTCGGGACTTCTCGCCACGTCCCGTGCAGCAGGCGGCCTTTCATCGCCAGCTCGAGCTCGCGGCGCGCGTGCGCAAGCCCGTTTTCCTTCATCAACGCGACGCGCACGAGGACTTCGTGGCCATCCTGCGGGAACACCGGCGGACGCTCATCGCCGGAGTCACCCACTGCTTCACCGGCACGGACCGCGAGCTCACGGCCTACCTGGACCTGGGGTTTGCTATCGGGATCACAGGTTGGATCTGCGACGAGCGCCGTGGCGCCCATCTCCTGGGGCTGGTTCGAGACATTCCCGCGGACCGTCTGCTTCTCGAAACCGATGGCCCCTACCTCCTGCCCCGCGATCTGCACCCAAAACCGGCCTCGCGACGCAATGAGCCAGCGTATCTTCCTCACATCGCGTCCGTCGTGGCTCGAGCGCGTGGCGAGCCCGTTGCGGCTCTCGCGGTATCGAGTACCGAAGCCGCACGTCAGCTTTTCCGACTTCCCGTTTGAGAGTGGAGCTTCATATGGACCTCGAAAGGTTACGCACCTCGATCGACAAGGTCTGGGACGAGTCCATTGTCGACCGACTGACAGCCTATGTTCGCATCCCTAACAAGTCCCCTCTGTTCGACCCCGAGTGGGAGCGCAACGGTCACATGGAGGCCGCCGTGACCCTCATGGCCGACTGGTGCCGCCAGCAGCCGGTGCCGGGCATGCGAGTCGAGATACGTCGCCTTCCGGGCAAGACACCCCTGCTGCTCGTCGACATTCCCGGCGACCTGCCGGGCTGCGTCCTCCTGTACGGCCACCTGGACAAGCAACCCGAGTTCACCGGTTGGCTGCCCGGCCTCGGCCCATGGGAGCCGGTCATCCGCGATGGAAAGCTGTACGGTCGCGGCGCTGCCGACGACGGCTACGCCGTGTTCAGCTCCCTGACCGCCATCGCGGCCCTCAAGGCGCAAAAAGTGCCTCTCGCGCGCTGCGTGCTGCTGATAGAAGCCTGCGAGGAAAGCGGCAGCATCGACCTGCCCGCCCATCTCGAAGCGCTCGGCGATGCGCTTGGCGATCCGTCGCTCGTCGTGTGCCTCGATGCCGAATGCGGCAATTACGAGCAGGTCTGGTGCACCACTTCGCTGCGAGGAATGCTGACCGGCTCATTGCGCGTGCAGATCCTTACGGAAGGCGTTCACTCGGGAATGGCTACGGGAATCGCCCCGACACCCTTCCGGGTCGTTTCCCAACTCCTGACACGCGTGGAAAACCCCGTGACGGGCGACCTGCTGCTGGATGAGCTCCAGGCCGCCATACCCAAGGATCGCCGCGCGCAGATCAATGCGGCCGCGCAAGTGTTGGGAGAACAGGTGGCGGGCAAGCTGCCCTGGGCGCCGGGCGTGCAGGCGCTTTCCAATGATCCGGCGGAGCTCATCATCAACAGCACCTGGCGCGCAACACTGGCGGTGACCGGCGCGGAGGGATTGCCGCCGGTACGGTCCGCCGGCAATGTCCTGCTGCCGGAGCTCACGTTCAAACTCTCACTCCGGCTTGCACCGACGACCGATCCGCAGGTCTCCGGGAAGGCCTTGCGCGCGGCCCTCGAGAGCGATCCTCCGTACGGCGCGAAAGTGACATTCGAGAGCGGCGGCGGCGCGGCGGGTTGGAATGCGCCGGCGTTCGCCCCGTGGCTGGAGGAATCCATCAATCGTGCGTCGAAACAGGTCTACGGCCGCGACGCCGTACACATCGGCTGCGGCGGCTCGATCCCGTTCATGGGCATGTTGGGCGCGCGCTTCCCCCGCACCCAATTCTTCATCACGGGAGTGTTGGGACCGCACGCCAACGCGCACGGCCCCAACGAATTCCTGCACATCGACTATGCGAAGAAGCTGACGGCGTGCGTTTCGCTGGTGTTGGCGGATCACGCCAGGACGCTGGCCTGAAAGCGCCGCGCCGAACGCGCCGTCCGGCGCCCCCCTGACACGGTAGCCGGCAAAAACCACGCTTTTTGCCCGGGGCGCGTAGCCGGCGGCCGACCGTGTAGGGTCTCGCGAAAAGCGCCGCCAGGCGACTTTTCGCCCATAGAATAGGTTAGCGCATGTGCGCCATGTAGCTGGGCTTGACGGCGCTCTTGAGGCGCTGCCAGGGGTCGCGGTAACGAGCGACCGCGCCCGAATCATAGTCCACGGAAGGAAACTCGGCGCGCAGCGAGTCCACCATCAACGTCCACTTCGGCAAGCCCTTCGGAAACTTACCCCGGCGGGTGAAGACGATGCGTCCCTCGACCGGCACCTCGCCGGCAACGGCTTTTACCGCGGCAATGCGGTCGTAAAGCGCGCTCTGCGGATTCGTGAACGTGAAGCGGCGTGGTCCGTCGAACACGGTCCAGTCCGCCATCTGGTCACCGCCGAAGATGTTTCCCTGCACGTCGCGCAAGTCGACGACCAGGATGCCGCGCGCCGTCAACAGCAGGAAGTCGACATGGAAGCCCCCGCCCATGCCGTCCGGCACCAGCATATCGACCAGATTATCGGAGCCGGCCGCGGTCACCGCCGCGCGCAACACCTTGCGCGCGCTGTAGAGCCGGTACCAACGCCACAGCCACGAGATCCCGAACCCGACGGCCGCGGCGCCGGCTATCAGGACCCACGCGGTCGGTGGAAGTCGACTCAACTCGTCCAAGCAGCATTCCTCCGGCCGAGGGCGGCGCGCAACGCAGACAGGCTCGCATCGATTTCCGTGCTCTCCGTGGGCCGCGCGAACATCTTCGCAAGGCTTTCGGGCACGGCGACCGGGCGGCCGATGAGCGGTTCGACGATCTCCCGGAATTTTGCCGGATGCGCGGTCCCCACGACTACCCAATGCCCCTTGCGCTTCGGCTCCCCGGCGCGCTGCTCGCACAGCCGCTCGAAGGCCTCCGCGCCCGTAGCCGTGTGCGGGCACCAGACTTGTCCGTACTGCTCGAATCCGGCGCGGATGCGGGCTTTGATCGCATCGTCGCCGATCGTGAAAGCGGTCACCGCGGCACGCAGGTCGCCGACCTGCGGAAACAGGGCGCGCAGGCGCTCCATGTTGCTCGGGTTGCCCACGTCCATGGCCGAGGCCAAGGTCGCGACACTCGCGCGAGGCCGCCACTCGCCGCTCTCCAGGTAGTCCGGCACAGTGCGGTTCGCATTGTGCGCGAGCACGATCTCGCCGATAGGCAGGCCAACCTTCTTCGCCCAGATGCAGGCGGCGACGTTACCCAGGTTACCGCTCGGCACGACGTACGAAGCCAGCTCACCGTATTTCCGCCAGATCGCGAGACTCGTGGCCGCGTAGTACACCGCTTGCGGCAGCAGGCGGCCGAGATTGATGCTGTTGGCGGAGGAAAGCTCGGTTTGCTGGCGCAGCTCGGGATCGAGAAACGCCTCTTTCACCATGCGCTGGCAGTCGTCGAACGTCCCTCGCACGGCAAACGACTTGACGTTGCCTCCCCAGCAGGTGAGCTGACGCTCCTGAGTCGGGGACACCAGCCCCTTGGGGAAGAGGACGCCGACTTCGATGCCGGGTCGGCCATGGAATGCCGCGGCCACCGCGCCACCGGTATCTCCGGAGGTGGCGACGAGGATGGTCAGCGGTCGCTCACCAGGCTTGCGCAACCGGGACATGCACGCGGCCAGGAACCGCGCGCCGAAGTCCTTGAACGCCGCAGTGGGTCCATGGAACAACTCGAGCACCGCCAGCCGGCCTTCCTTGTCCAGGGAAACCAACGGCGCCGGGAAGTTGAAAGCCTCGGCCGTGATCTCGGACAGCGAGCCGTCCAGCGGATCCCCGGCCACGAACGGCTGCAGCAGATGATTCGCCACGTCCGGCAGCTCGCGCGCGCGGCCGAATGTCTCGGGCAGCACGCTGGGCCAGACGCGCGGCACATAGAGGCCGCCGTCCGGCGCGAGGCCTTGCACGAGGGCTGCGCCAAAGCCCGCCGACTGGGCCGAATCACGAGTGCTCGTAAATTGCATCGCGGTCATCGGAAGCTTCACTTGTCGAGCAGGTGCGCGCCGACCGAATCGGCGTCCACGATCCATTGATCGATCGGGATGGACTTGCGGCCAAACTCCCGTTGCATGGCTTCTACCACGGCGTGCGCGTGCCCCGCCGTCGCCCAGGCGAACAGGGTCGGACCGGCTCCGGAGATGGAGCAACCCAGCGCGCCGGCATCCATGGCCGCCTGCCGCACCTCGACGAATCCCGGAATCAACGCCTGACGCTGCGGTTCGATGACGACGTCCTGAAAAGAAGCCTTGATCATGTCCAGGTCGTTCGTGTAGCAGCCGGAGATGAAGCCGGCGAGGTTGGCCGTCTGCCAGACGAAATCCGACAGCTCGACCGTGCGCTTGAGAATGGCGCGCGCCTGCTTCGTCGCCAGAAACATGTGCGGATGGACGATCACGGCGCGGATGCCGGCGGGGACCGGAATCTGCTTCACGCGCGGATGATCGATCCCAACCGTGAGGACGAGCCCGCCGAACAGCGAAGGCGCGATATTGTCGACGTGCAGCGAGCCGCTCGCGACCTTCTCGCCTTGCATGGCGAACTTCAGCAGCTCGAGCTTGCTGCACGGCTCGGGCAGCAGGGCATTCGCCGCCACGACCGCGCCGACCGCGGAGGCGGCGGAACCGCCCAGACCGGAGCCCAACGGGATGCCCTTGTCGATCTGCATCTCGAAGCCAAAGCCGGGACGCAGGGCCTCCTGCATCGCCAGCAATGCGCGGCCCGCCGTGTTGCGCTCGGCCTCGAGCGGCAAGTCCTCGGCAACACCGCGGATCGCCGTGATGGTGACGCCCGGCTGCGCGGTGCGGCTCACCGTAACGCGGTCACCGAGCGCATCGACGCAAAAGCCCAGGATATCGAAGCCGATGGCGACATTGCCAACGGAAGCCGGCGCGAAAGCCGTTGCGCGCTGAAGTCCCGACGGCCCGGAATGCGAATTACCGGTCACAGCCGTGCCCCCAGATAGGCCGCCACTCGCAACAGGTCGGCGAACACGCCGCCTGCCGTAACTTCCGGACCGGCGCCCGGCCCCTGCACGATGAGCGGGTTATCACAGTAGCGCTGCGTCGCGTAGCGCACGACGTTGTCCGTCAGCGCGATGTTTGCAAACGCGTGCTTCGCATCGAGCTCCACCAGACCCACCGTCGCTTCCCCCGCCGCGGTCACTTTCGCCACGTAGCGCAGAACCTTGCCGCGTGAGCGCGCTTTTTCAAAGCGCTCCCGCATGGCCGCGTCATGGCTGGGCAGACGGGACATGAAGTCCTCGATCGAGCCCTTCTCCAGGCCCGGGGGCACGAGGCTCTCGACCTTGACGTCGGACATCTCGAGATCCAGGCCCATCTCCCGACCCAGGATAATGAGCTTGCGCGCCACGTCGGTCCCCGACAGATCGTCACGGGGATCCGGCTCGGTGTAGCCACGCTGTCGAGCATCGCGAACAATGTCCGAGAATGGCGTTTTACCGTCGTACACGTTGAACAGATAGGCGAGCGTACCGGAGAAGATACCCTCGACGCTCGAAACGTCGTCGCCCGTTTCGCGCAGATCGCGAAGCGTCTGCACGACCGGCAATCCCGCGCCGACGGTCGCCTCGTATAAATAGTGTGACGCACCCTTGCGACGTGCCTCACGGAGGCGCCGATAGAACGCCATGTCAGCACTGTTCGCCTTCTTATTGGGCGTAACGATGTGAATGCCCGCTTCGAGCCACTCGGGATAGTGCTTCGCCACCTCGGCGCTGGCCGTGCAATCCAGGAGCACCGTGTGCGGAAGGTAGTCGACTCGGACGTGATCCACGAAGCGCTGCAGGTCCGCGGGAGTCGTGCTCTCTTCGTACTGCGAGCGCCAGTTGCTCAGGTCCAAGCCTGGATCCGAGAGCAGCATCTTCTTCGAGCCGAGCAGGCCCCGGATCCGCAGATCGAGCTTGAACTGCTCGTGCAGCCGCTGACTTTGCGAAGCGATCTGCTCCAGCATCACGCGGCCCACCGTACCCGGACCGATGAGGCCGATCGAGATCGTGCTCGGCGATAGATACACACCCGCGTGCACCGCTCGCAACGCGCGTGTGGCGTGACGACCGTCGATCACAACCGAGATGTTTCTCTCGGAAGCGCCCTGCGCGATCGCGCGCACATTCACGCCCGAAGTACCAAGCGCGTTGAACACCTTGCCGGCCACGCCGGGCGTACCCGCCATGCCATCGCCAACGGCGGCCAGGATAGCCTGGTGCGGGTCGATGTCGACGCTCTGGATCTGCCCTTCTTTGAGCTCACGCTCGAAGGCCTGGCGCACGACGGCCGCCGCACGCTCCGCCTGATCCTGCGGAATGGCGCAGCAGATGGAGTGCTCCGAGCTGCCCTGGGAAATGAGGATGACCGAGATCTCCTCGTCACGCAGCGCGCCGAACAGCCGGTGCGCGGTCCCGGGCACGCCGATCATGCCGGCGCCTTCCAGGTTGATGAGAGCAACACGCTCGATGCTCGTAATGCCCTTCACGGGCAGCGCCGAGGTTGGATTCGCGCAGATCAGCGTCCCGATCTTCTCGGGGGCAAAGGTGTTGCGGATCCAGATAGGGATGCTGCCGCCGACGGCGGGAGCCATGGTCTGCGGATGGATCACCTTGGCACCGAAATACGCCAGCTCCATGGCCTCGTTGTACGACAACGAGTCGATGACCGTGGCATCGGGCCCCCGGCGCGGATCCGCGGACAGCACGCCCTCGACATCCGTCCAGATAACGATCTCCGAGGCATCCAGCAGCGCGCCGAAGATCGACCCGGAGAAATCGCTACCGTTGCGGCCGAGCGTGGTCTGCACACCGTTGCGCTGCGAAGCGATGAAGCCCGTGATGACCAGGGTGCCTTTGAAGTCCCGGTCCACGAGATCGTTGAGGTTGGCGCGCGATTCGCCCCATTGAATGCCGGGGCCGAGCGGCCCCCACTCCACGACGATGACCCGGCGGGCATCGATCCACTGCGATGGGCCGCGGCGGCTGCCCCGCTCCTCGAGGAAACGATGGAACAGTTTCGTCGACCAGATCTCGCCATACCCGGAAATGAGGTCCACGACATTGCGGGCCGCCTGCCGGGTGAGCTTCACGGTGTGAAGAATCCCCTCCAGGTCGTGGCAATCCCGATCGAAGCCGGCCAGGTACAACCGCGCGGACTCAGGAGTCAGCAACGTCTCCGCGATCGTCGCGTGACGCGCGCGCAACGCGGCGATCTCGGATCGATAGCTGTCGTCCTGACGCTCGGCGAGGGAGACGAGGCGCAGGAGCGCATCGGTCACTCCCTTGCAAGCCGATAGCACGACGCCGAGACGCGGCGCCGTGATCGAATCGAGGATAGCCGCGACGCGGCGGAAGCAATCGGCGTCGGCGACGCTCGACCCCCCGAATTTGTGGACGACCCAGGGATCGTTATTGGCCATTGAGGTGAAATATCCGAAAAAAAGGCCGTGCGATGCTACTGACCAGCTCGAGTGCACGCAATGACGGCGTTCATTTTGTTCGGTCAGGCGGATGCGATTACCGGGGCCGCGCCTCCGGCTCAGGCAGATACGGTTTACCGGAGCCGCTCCTCGGGTCAGGCGGATACGGTTGCCGGGGCCGCGCCGCGGGCCAGAAGCTCGGCGGTGTGGCGCAGGAAGCGCCCGACGAACTCCTCGTCGTTGCGCACGCCGAACACCTTGGTGATGGGCAGGGTCAGGAAGGGAAATATGGCCAGGCTGACGACGGAGAGCACCAGCAGGCTCGGATCCAGGTCGGAGCGCAGCTTGCCCGCGGCGATCTCCGTGGCCACCAGGCGCTCCACGATGGGCGTCAGGCGCTCCGGAAACTCCCTCAGAAACATGGCCCGCATCGGGCCGTCGGGAGCGAGGACCTCGCGGACCACGAACCCGGCGACCCAGGGATTGGCCGCCCAAGCCCGCGTAATGTCCTCGAGTACGTGCTCCAGGCAGGGGGGCGAGCTCGAGGCCTTCATGGCGTCCAGCGTGTTCCGCGCCGGCTGCAGGACCCCTTGCAGCACCTCGCGGTAGAGGCCTGCCTTGCCGCCGAAGTAGTACCGGATCATTGCGAAGTTGACGCCAGCGGCCGCTCCAATCTGCCGGCTGGAGACGCCACGATAGCCGTAGCGCGGAAAGAGATCCCGCGCCGCGTCTAGCAGCTTGTTACGCACATCCAACGCGTCATCGGACGCTGGGCGTCCTCGTCCCCGGCGTTTGCGCAGCACCGGCGCTGATTCCCGTGCCAGCGGATGAGCTGGTGCTCCAGACCTGTTCATCATGGGGGAATTAGACGGTGCCTGCACAGCTTCGGACATCTCCCATCCGGGAGACCCCCGGGTCGGCGAGTCGGCGTCCACAGCGGGTGTGTCGAGGCTGGCATAATCGTAAACGCGTGGAATCACTACTTGGTCCTCATCTTCCGTTGTTCGAGCGCGAGCGCGCGGCAGGCAACGCCCTGGTTTTGGGCGTCCTGGTGCACACCGCTGGATCGACCTACCGCAAGCCGGGCGCCTTGATGCTCATCGCCGCGAACGGCGATTACTCCGGCTTGCTGTCCGGAGGCTGCCTCGAAGGCGATCTGCGTCAGCACGCGATCACGGTTATGAAGACGGGCGAGCCGCGAATAGTGAGTTACGACCTTACGGGCCCCGACGATCTCCTATGGGGACTGGGTCTCGGCTGCGAAGGGGCGATGCGCATCCTGCTGCTGCGGGTTGGGCCCGAGGAGGACTGGCAGCCTATGACGCACCTTGCTCGCTGCCTGGCGACCCATACGCCGACGGCGGTAGGGATCGTCGTCGAGTCGGAGTCGCCGGACCTGCCGATTGGTACCATTGCGCTGCCGGAAGGCGCCTCCGCGCTGCCGCGACTGTCTCGCCTTTCTCCCAAAGCACGTGCAACGCTGGCGGGGCCCGCCGTACAAGGGGCTCTGGGCGCAGCCGCACACGATGGACGCGCCGGCTGGACGGAGGAAGCCGCTCCGTTTCGGTGGAAGCTCTTTACGCTGCCGTTGAGTCTGCCTCCGAAGGTGCTGTTGCTGGGAGCGGGGCCGGACGCGGCGCCGATCGTTGATTTCGCGGCGAAGATGGGCTGGAAAGTGACCCTCGTCGACCACCGACCCGCTTACGCTGACCCAGCGCACTTCCCGGCCGCTGAGCGGGTAGTGCTGGCAAGGCCAGAGGAACTGCGGGACGCTGTCGACCTGAAGCACTTTTCGGCGGCTGTGGTAATGAGTCACCATCTGCCGTCCGACTCGAGCTATTTGCGAGCGCTCGCCGCGACGACGATTCCGTACGTAGGGCTGCTCGGCCCCGTGTCCCGCCGCGAAAAGCTGCTTCGTGACCTGGGCGACGGGGCCCAATCGTTGCGTGCTCGCCTGCACGCACCTGTAGGCCTGGCTTTGGGAGGCCGCAGTCCGGAGTCGATTGCTCTGGCCATTGTGGCGGAGATCCACGCGTTCGTGCACGGCGCCGACGGCAAGCCGTCGGACGGTACAAGGGCAACTCAGCCATGAATGAAGTCCAGCTCATCAAAAGCCAG
>DASZVD010000044.1:0-10494 GCA_035547375.1 Steroidobacteraceae bacterium | reverse complement strand
GCTGTTCATGGCGGCCTGCTCGAAAGACAAAGATATCGACACGCCGGCGGTACTGTCGCCTTTCCACGAGACGCTCAAGGTCGAGCGCGTGTGGACTGCCTCGGTTCCTGACAAAGGCGCGAAGTCGCTGCGTCTCGGACTCGGGCCCGCGGTCGAAGGCAATCGCGTCTACGTAGCCGGGTACAAGAAGGGCGAAGTCGTTGCGTACGACCTCAATAGCGGCCGTACCGTCTGGCGCACGAAGACGAAGGCTCCGCTATCGGGAGGTCCTGCGGCGAGCGCCGACCTCATCGTCGTGGGCTCGAGTGTAGGCGACGTCATTGCGCTGGAGCGCGCCGACGGTAAAGTGCGTTGGCGAGCGCGGTTGAACGGCGAGATTCTGGCCGCGCCGGCGATCTCCGATCGCGCGGTCGCGGTACGCACGGTCGACGGGAAGCTGCGCGCTTTATCGCCGAAGGACGGTCATGAGCTGTGGACGCAGGAGCAGCAGGTCCCGCGTCTGTCATTGCGGGGGACCTCACGTCCGGTCATTGTCGGCGAGCTCACGCTCTGCGGCTTTGATAACGGCAAGGTAATTGCCGTGAACATGAACGACGGCTCGCTGCAATGGGAGGCAACCGTCGCCCCGCCGCACGGTCGTACCGAGCTCGAGCGTCTCGTGGACGTCGATTCGACGCCACGCGTCTCGGGCCAGGATGTCTTCACCGTTGGATTCCAAGGCCGTGTCGCCATGCTTGCGCTCGCCACCGGCCAGGTCTGGTGGTCGCATGACGCGTCGAGCTATCGCGGTATGGGCATTGACGACGATGCCCTCTACGTCGCGAGCGCAGACGGCTCGGTCGTTGCCTTGAGGCGCCGCACCGGCGCCGAGATTTGGCGGCAGAAAGCGTTGCTGCACCGTGGGCTTTCCGGAGTGGCGGTCACCGATAACGCCGTTGTCACCGCCGACTACAAGGGCTTCGTACACTGGTTGGACAAGGCTACGGGCGAGCTCGCGGGTCGCGTCAAGACAGGCAAGGTGCGAATCAGCAACCCTCCGGTCGTCGCGGGCAACATGGTCCTGGTCGTGAACGATGTGGGGAAGATCTTCGCGTTTCGTACCAGCCCCATCGGCGCCACGATGGCGGGTCCGCGTACGGTTCCTGGTGAGGACTCCGCGAGCAAGGCTGCGGCGCCCACGTCCCCGTCGGAACCGGGCGCGGGGGCAACCGTTACGCCTCCTCAATAAAGCCAAATTTGGGAGCCTGTCCGGACATGCTAGACGCACGCTCAGGCTCCCTGTGACCCTATGCTCCCCATCATCGCCCTCGTGGGTCGGCCCAACGTCGGCAAATCCACGCTCTTCAATGTTCTGACCGGTACGCGCGACGCGATCGTCGCGGACATCGCAGGATTGACGCGCGACCGGCAATACGGGTTTGGGCGAGTCGGTCCCATTCCCTATGTCGTCATCGATACAGGCGGGCTCGTCGAGAATCCCACGGGCATCGAGACGCAGATGCGGGAACAGACAGAGCGTGCGGTGGAGGAAGCCGACCGTCTCATCTTCCTGGCTGATGTTCGCGAGGGGCTGACGCCCGCAGATCATTACGTACTGCGGGAGCTGCGACGCTCCGGCAAGCCGGTGACTCTCGCTTTGAACAAAGGCGAGGGCCTGGATCTCGACTTCGTCGGGGGGGATTTCCACTCCCTGGGGCTCGGTGAGCCGCTGCTGATCTCGTCGGCCCATGGCCAGGGCTGCGAAGAGCTGATGGAGCACGTGCTGGCCGGCATAGCACCGGAGTCGGAGCCGGCCGCCGATCCGAATGACGGCGCGATCCGCATTGCCATCATCGGCCGCCCCAACGTCGGCAAGTCGACGCTGGTGAATCGGCTCCTTGGACAGGAGCGCGTGATCGCGAGCGACCTCCCCGGCACTACGCGTGACAGCATCCTCGTGCCCTTCCGCCGCGACGAGCGTGACTTCGTGTTGATCGACACCGCCGGCGTGCGGCGCCGTTCGAAGGTGGAGAGCGTCATTGAGCGTGCCAGCGTCGCCAAGACTTTGCAGGCTATCGACGAAGCGCACGTCGTCGTTATGGTGCTCGACGCGCACGATACCGTGGCGGAGCAGGACGCCAGTGTGTTGGGGATCGCACTGGAGCGCGGACGCGCTCTGATCATAGCCGTCAACAAGTGGGATGGCATTCCCCCCGAGCAGCGGGAGGCCATCCATCGCCAGCTTGCTCTCAAGCTGGATTTCGTACCGTTCGCCCCGTTGCACTTCATCTCCGCGCGGCATGGCACCGGCGTGGGCGAGCTCATGCAATCTGTCGTCCGCGCTTATGAAGCCGCGATGCGGGAGATGCCGACGCGCGATCTCACCCGGACGTTGGAGCATGCGCTGACGGTGCACCAACCGCCACTGGTCCACGGTCGCCGCATCAAGCTGCGCTACGCGCATCAGGGCGGGAGAAACCCGCCGCGCATCGTGATTCACGGCAACCAGACGGCATCGGTACCTGACGCCTACACACGTTATCTGTCGAACGTGTTCCGGAAAAAGTACGACCTGTTCGCGACGCCGGTCGTCATCGAATATCGCACCGACAAGAACCCGTTCGTGAGGGAGCGGCGTGTCAAGCCGCATCCCGACGCCAAGCCGAGCCGGCGTGCCAAGAGCAACGCCAGGAACAACAAGCGACGCTGAAGAAGGCAACATGAGCGACACCCCCGTACCCTTAAGCCTGCACAGGTCCAACAGGTTCGGTCCGGCGCTGCCTCGCGGTACGTTTGCGGGATTCGCGGCCGCCATCGTGACGGTGCTGCTCATTGCGTACTTCGGCTATCGCTCGCTCGACAACGAGGACCAGACCGCCGCGCTCACTGAGCACACCCTGCAGGTCATTCAGCGGACCGATCAGGTGCTGTCGAGCCTGAAGGACGCCGAGACCGGCCAGCGCGGCTTCCTCCTCACCGGCCGCGAGAGCTATCTCGAGCCCTACAACACCGCGCGCGCCTCCATCCCGGGCCAGCTGGCCGAGCTGCGGCGCCTGGTTGCCGCCAATCCGCAGCAACGGGCGCTGATGGGACAAATGGAGCGGTTCGCGGCTGAGAAGCTCACCGAGCTGCAGCAGACGATCGATCTCAAGCGGGCTGGCAATCCGGACGGCGCGCTCACCGTCGTGCTGAGCGACCGCGGCAAGATCTCGATGGATCACATTCGCGAGGTCGCGAGCCAGCTTCTCGAGCAAGATCACGCGACGCTGGCCGCTCGCAGCGAGGCCGCCCACGAAGCGAGCCGCTTGACATTGGTCATTACGGCGGGCGGGGCCGCCTTGCTGTTCGTGCTGATCCTCGCCGCGGGGGCCCTGGCCTCGCGTGACTTCCTGATCCAACAGACCGAGGCCTGGTTGCAGACGGGCCAGAATGGTCTGTCGGAACGGATGCAGGGCGAGCAACGCCTGGATGTGCTCGGGCAAAACGTTCTCGAATATCTCGCTCGCTACCTCGAGGCGCAGGTCGGAACCCTTTACATCGTGGAGCCCGACGGCAGCTTTTACCGTGTCGCCGGTTACGCACTGTCTCCGGGGCACGGCGCGAAAGCGGATGCACTGCGTCCCGGCGACGGTCTCGCGGGACAGGCGGCGAAGGAGAACCGCGTCCTCGTCGTAAATGACGCTCCCGCCGACTATCTCGCGGTGATGTCGAGCCTGGGGACCGGCCGGCCGGCGCACCTGTTGATTGCTCCCGCCAGCGAGGGCGGCAGCGTCCAGGCGGTCGTGGAGCTGGGATTCTTCCGTCCCGTGCAGGACTCGGACCGGGCCCTGTTGCGGCGGGTTCGCGATTCCATCGGGATCGCGGTCCGCTCCTCGAAGGATCGCACCCGCCTGGAGGAGCTGCTGGAGGAGACGCAGCGCCAGGCCGAGGAGCTCCAGACGCAACAGGAGGAGCTGCGCGTCGCCAACGAAGAGCTCTCCGAGCAGGGCCAGGCGCTGAAGGAATCGCAGGCCCGCCTCGAGTCGCAGCAGACGGAGCTCGAGCAGACCAACTCGCAGCTGGAGCAGCAGGCCAGCATTCTCGAGCAGCAGCGCGACGAGCTGCAACGGGCGCAGCTCGGCCTCGCCGAGCGGGCCGCGGAGCTGGCGCGCTCGAACCGCTACAAGTCGGAATTCCTCGCCAACATGAGCCACGAGCTGCGCACGCCGCTCAACTCGTCGCTCATCCTCGCGAAGCTGCTCGCGGACAACAAGCACGGCAACCTCAATGAGGAGCAGGTGAAGTTCGCGCAGACCATCTTCGGCGCGGGCAACGATCTGCTCGCGCTCATCAACGACATTCTCGACCTGTCGAAGATCGAGGCCGGCAAGGTGGAAGTGCAGCCGGAGTCGGTGGACATCGAGCGCAGTGTCGAGGCGCTGCTGCACAGCTTCGAGCCGCAGGCTCGTGAGCGCGGGCTCGGATTCACCGCGACGCTCGATCCGGGTGTGCCGGAGCGCATCCTGACCGATCCGCAGCGGTTGGGACAGATCCTGAAGAATCTATTGTCCAACGCCTTCAAGTTCACGGAGCAGGGCTCCGTGTCGCTGCGCGTCTCGGCCACTGACGCGGGCGAAGTGGTCTTCGCCGTCCAGGACAGCGGGATCGGCATTCCCGCCGAGCAGCACCACATCATCTTCGAGGCCTTCCGCCAGGCGGACGGCAGCACCCACCGCAAATACGGCGGCACCGGACTCGGATTGTCCATCTCGAGGGATCTCGCACGGCTGCTGGGCGGGGACGTGACCGTGCAGAGTGAGCCGGCCAAGGGCAGCGTCTTCACGCTCAAACTGCCGCAGCACTATGTGGGGCCTGTGGCGGCGGCGTCACGGCCCTCGAGTGAGGCGGCGGTCGTGGGGCTGCTGCAGCCGGAGCCGCAGCTGGCCGATGTGGTGGCCAGTGTTCCGAGCTACAACCTGCCTGCATCCCCCTCAGCGGGCACGACCCTCAGATCACCGGAAATCGCGGACGATCGGGCCAGTCTCACTGGCGACTCCCGCGTCATCCTGATCGTCGAGGACGACGTCCGGTTCGCGGCTATTCTGCGCGATCTGGCGCGTGAGCTGGGCTTCGCGTGCATTGCCACTCATACCGCGGCGGACGGCTTGGCTGCGGCTCAGCGGTTCCGGGCGCACGCCATCATTCTGGACATGAACCTCCCGGATCGCCCCGGCCTGGAAGTGCTCAATGTCCTCAAGCGCAATCCCATCACGCGCCACATCCCGGTGCACGTCGTGTCGGTGGCCGATTTCAGCCAGGAGGCGCTCAGCCTCGGCGCGGTGGGTTACGCCCTGAAGCCCGTGACGCGCGGGCAGCTCATGGCGGCGTTCCAGAAGCTCGAGACCAAGCTGCAGCAGGGTGTGCGCCGGGTGCTCGTGGTCGAGGACGACGAGCGTCAGCGCGAGAGCATCTATCAGCTTCTCTGCGCCGATGGCGTCGAAATCAGCGGCGCCGCCACGGCTACTGAAGCGCTCGAGCGGCTCAGTCAGACCACTTTCGATTGCCTGGTTCTCGATCTCAACCTGCCCGACCTGAGCGGTTACGAGATGCTCGAGCGGATGGCGGAGCGTGACGAGGTGTCCTTTCCACCGGTGATCGTCTATACCGGACGCTCCCTCGCACGGGACGAGGAGCAAAGGCTGCGGCGCTTCTCGCGCTCCATCATCGTCAAGGACGTGCGCTCGCCGGAGCGCCTGCTGGACGAAGTGACATTGTTCCTGCACCAGGTCGAGGCCAAGCTGCCGGTGGAGCGCCAGCGCATGTTGCGCGAGGCGCGCGATCGGGAGGCGGCATTCGAGGGGCGGCGTATCCTCATCGTGGAGGATGATGTGCGCAACATCTTTGCGCTCTCGAAAGTGCTCGAGCCTCGCGGGGCCAAGGTCGAGATCGCGCGCAATGGCCGGGAGGCCCTGGAAGTGCTCGAGCGCTGCTCCGTCGCCGCCGGCACGAGCGTGGCTCTCGTGTTGATGGACATCATGATGCCGGAGATGGACGGACTCACGGCCATGCGTGAGATCCGCAAGCGGCCGCAGTGGCAGAAGCTGCCCATCATCGCGCTCACCGCGAAGGCCATGAAGGACGACCAGGAAAAGTGTCTGCAGGCCGGCGCCAACGACTACATCGCCAAGCCGCTCGATGTGGACAAGCTGCTGTCGCTGATCCGCGTCTGGATGGCGCAATGAGACGGGAGTCGCGCGCGACGTGACCCGCACCGCGTTCGACATCGAGCTGCCCTTGCTCCTCGAGGCGGTCTACCGCAAGTATCATTACGACTTTCGCGGCTACGCCGCCGCGTCGCTGAAGCGGCGCCTGACCCAGGCCATGGAAAAGTTCGGCTGCCGTACCTTGTCGCAATTGCAGGACCGGCTGCTGCACGAGCCGGCGCTGTTTCCGCAGCTGCTCGATTTCCTCACCGTACAGGTGAGCGAGATGTTTCGCGACCCGAGCTACTTCCGCGCGTTGCGCGAGAAGGTGGTGCCGCTGCTGCGGACCTATCCGTCGCTGAAGATCTGGGTGGCCGGCTGCAGTACGGGCGAGGAGGCCTATTCCCTGGCCATCCTGCTGCAGGAAGAGGGTTTGTTGGAGCGCTCGCTCATCTACGCGACCGACATCAACGCCGGCGCGTTGGAGCGTGCGCAATCGGGGATCTATGACGCTGCGCGCATGGGCGGGTTCACCGAGAGCCACCGAAAATCCGGGGCCCGCACCTCCCTGTCCGACTACTACACCGCGGCGTACGGCAAGGCGGTCCTCAACAAGTCGCTGAAGTCGAACATCGTGTTCGCCGATCACAGCCTGTCCACCGACAGCGCTTTCTCGGAAGTGCAGCTGGTATCCTGCCGCAACGTGTTGATCTACTTCGATCGCGAGCTCCAGGAGCGCGTGTTGGGGTTGTTCCGCGACTCGCTGTGCCGCAAGGGCTTTCTCGGCCTCGGGGCCAAGGAGTCCTTGCGCTTTTCGGCTCACTCGTATGCCTTCTCGACTTTCGCACCGGGCGAGCGGATCTTCCAGAAGGAGGCCTCGTGAGCGACTTCTCGCCGGTGCGACGGAACATCGACGCGGTCGCGATCGGCGCTTCGGCCGGCGGAGTGGAGATCCTGTCGACGCTGTTGTCCGTGTTGCCGGCGACCTGTCCCGTGTCCTTCTTCATCGTCGTGCACGTGCCGCGGGAGCGCCCGAGCCTGCTGCCGGGCATTTACGCGGCCAAGTGCGCGTTGCCCGTCCGGGAAGCGGAAGACAAGGAGCCCATCCAGTCCGGCACGGTGTATTTCGCGCCGCCGGACTATCACCTCCTGGTCGACCGGGGTCCGGCGCTCGCGCTGTCGGAAGATGAGCCGGTGCACTTCTCCCGTCCCTCCATCGATGTGCTGTTCGAGTCGGCCGCGGACGTCTACGGCGAGCGGCTGCTGGGGCTCATCCTGACCGGTGCCAACGCGGACGGCGCGGCGGGACTGGTTGCGATCGGCCGGGCGGGCGGCCGCACCGTGGTGCAGGACCCGAAGAGTGCCGCCGCGTCCCGCCTGCCGGAGGCAGCCCTGGCGGCGGCGCCGGTGGATTACGTCCTGATGCCGCACGATCTGCGGAACCTGTTCGCGAGCTGGGGAACGAAAGAATGAGCGGCGCGTTGGGTGGGCATGACCGGATGGCCGCCCGTGTGAAATGTCTGTTGGTCGATGATCTCGAGGAGAACCTTCTCGCACTGTCGGCATTGCTGCGGCGCGAGGACGTGGAGATCCTCGAAGCGCGCTCCGGCGCGGAGGCGCTCGAGTTGCTCCTGGCACACGATGTGGCGCTGGCGCTGCTCGACGTGCAGATGCCGGAGATGGACGGGTTCGAGCTCGCCGAGCTGATGCGCGGCAGCGACCGGACGCGGCACGTCCCGATCATTTTCGTCACGGCCGGCGTGCGCGACCAGTATCGCCTGTTCAAGGGCTACGACAGCGGCGCCGTCGACTTTCTCTACAAGCCCATCGATCCGCACATTCTCAAGAGCAAGGCGGACGTGTTCTTCCAGCTCTATCGCCAGAAGCAACAGCTGGCGAGCCAGCTCCAGGAGCTCACGGAGACCTTGCGGCTGAACGAGCTGTTCACCGCGGTGCTGGGCCACGACCTGCGCAATCCGTTGAGCGCCATTCTCAATTCGGCCAACCTCCTCGAGCGGATCACGAAGGAGGACGTCGTGAAGCAGTCCGCGGCGCGCATGGTGAGCAGCGGCCGGCGCATGAGCCGCATGATCGATGACATGCTCGATCTCACACGCGCCCGGCTCGGCGGCGGCATTCCCCTGCGCCGCCAGGAGATCGAGCTGACTCAGATCGTCCAGCGGGTCATCCAGGAGCATCAGCTGTCGTTGCCGGACAGCCGCTTCGAGACCCGCCAGGAGGGCAACTCGCTGGGCTATTGGGATGCGGACCGCCTGGCGCAGGTCACATCGAACCTCATCGGCAACGCGCTCGAGCACGGCGACCAGCAGGATCCGATCACGGTCCGCCTGAACGGCCTCCAGCGGGGCACTGTCGTCTTATCGGTGACCAACACCGGCGTCATTCCGCCCGAAGTGCTCCCGCACCTGTTCGATCCCTTCCGGGGCGGCCAAAGGCACATCGGGCGAAGCGAAGGACTGGGGCTCGGTCTTTATATCGTCCAGCAGATCGTTCTCGCCCATCGTGGCCGCGTCGATGTGCGGACCGATGAGCGGAGCACGACCTTCGTAGTCGAAGTGCCTCGGCAGCCCGTCACCTGACCCCCGCAGGCGCCTTCGACGTCGCCGCTATCACGATCGCGGCCACGACATTGGCGCAGACGCTGGCGAAGATCGGCACCGTGTAGCTGTGGCTCATGTCGAAGGCGTATCCAACCGCGCTGGGACCGACGAGCGTTCCGATCGCCACGCTCGTATAGAGGATGCCGATCAGGCTACCGATGTTGCGGCCGCCGAAATAGTCCATGACGAGCGCAGGCAGCAGAGCCACATACCCGCCGTAGAACACGCCGTAGGCGAAGGCAAAGGCGGCCAGAGGCCAGAACGATCCGGACAGCAGCCACAGGAGCTCGGCGGCGGCTATGCCGACGAACATCAGGAGCAGAGCCGGGCGTCGGCCCATTCGGTCCGCGAGCCCGCCTAGAAAGAATCGCCCGCCGGTGCTGCCGATGCCGATCACGCTGACCAACAGCAGCGCCACGGGTCGCGGCACTCCGTGATCGAGCGCGTAAGGGGCAAGGTGCACGAACGGGACGAACAGGCCGAAGGAAGTGAGCAGGCACGCCGCGTAGAGGCCGGCGAAGCGGCTGGAGCGAACGGCCTCGGGGACTGACATGCCGGTGGCGCGGGCCTTCGCGGATTCGACGGGCTCGTTATCCGGGTGCAAGCCGCGATCGTGGGGATCGCTCTCGATCAGCAGCGCGAGGCCGCCGCCCAGTGCTGCGGCCGCCACTCCCAGAATCAGATAGGCATGGCGCCAACCCACGGTCTGGATGAGAAAGCCCGCGAGAGGCGGCATGACGAGCGTTCCAACACCAATGCCGCTGACCGCGAGCCCGGAGGCCAATCCACGCCGCTTGACGAACCACTTTTGCACCACACTCAGCGCAGGAACATAGGCGCACCCGACCCCGAGGCCGACGCCGAGCCCATAGGCCGTGTAGACCTCCGTCAGGTTGCGGGCGACGCTGGCGAGCGCAAGTCCCAGGCCGGTGAGGAGCATCCCCGTGACGGCGAAATGTCTCGCGCCCCAACGGTCCGCCAACGGGCCCGTGACCACTCCGAGCCCGAAGTAGAGAAAGCCAGCCAAGGAGAAGATCAGGGAGACGGAGCCGCGTGAGGCTCCAAAATCCCTCTGCAGCGGCTCCAGAAAGGCGCTGAACGTGTAGGCGCAGCCGAACCCCACCAGACTGACGGTGAACGCGGCGGCCACGACCAGCCAGCCGTAGAACACGGGCGCACGCGCCCGTGTCGTCTCACCGCCCGCGGCGGGCTCCGTCACTTCGCGTGCGATCTGAGGTCCGCGATCTTGACGCTCCATTCCTTGGGGCCGGTCTGATGTACCGAGGTACCACTCGCATCCACCGCCACCGTGACGGGCATGTCCTGCACCTCGAATTCATAGATCGCTTCCATGCCCAGATCCTCGAACGCGAGCACTTTCGCGGCGCGGATCGCCTTCGACACCAGGTACGCCGCGCCGCCCACGGCCATGAGGTACGCGGCCCCGTGCTTCTTGATCGCCTCGATGGCGATCGGACCGCGCTCCGCCTTGCCGATCATGGTGATGAGACCGGTTTTCGCGAGCATGAGCTCGGTGAACTTGTCCATGCGGGTCGCGGTGGTCGGGCCCGCGGGGCCAACCGCCTCGCCGCGGACCGGATCGACCGGCCCGACGTAGTAGATCGCACGATTCGTGAAGTCGACCGGCAGCCGCTCGCCGCGGGCCAGCATGTCGGAGATGCGCTTGTGCGCCGCATCGCGGCCCGTCAGCA
>DASZVD010000043.1:0-13404 GCA_035547375.1 Steroidobacteraceae bacterium | reverse complement strand
TCCGTAATGATGATAGGTAGCCGGCAAAAACCACGCTTTTTGCCCGGCGCGCGTAGCCCGGAGCGCGTAGCTGGCGGTCGACTGTGAAGTTTCGCGAAAAGCGCCGCAGGCGACTTTTCGCCAAGAGAAGAATATGCGCATGAGATGGTTGGACTCCCTCACTGAAGGCTCGACACGGGCCATGGCCAAGCGGACTTCGCGACGCGGCTTTCTCGGCACGCTGGGCGGCTTTCTCGTCGGTGCCGCGGCGCTGCCGCTGTTACCCGTGGCGCGCGGCGCGCAGCCCGCGGGAGCGCCGAGCACGCAGAAGCCCGACAACTCACAGGATCCCACGAGCTGCGAGTACTGGCGCCATTGCGCGATCGACGGCTATCTGTGCGGCTGTTGCGGCGGCTCGCAGAACACCTGCCCGCCGGGAACGGAGCAATCCGCGGTCACCTGGGTAGGCACTTGCCACAACCCCGCTGATGGACGCGACTACGTCGTTTCCTACAACGACTGCTGCGGCAGGAGCACGTGCGGCCGCTGCCTGTGCAACCGGAACGAGCGCGACACCCCCATTTACGCACCGTTCCAGTCGAACGACTACAACTGGTGCTCGGGCAACAGCAAAGCCAACATCCCGTACCATTGCTCCACGGCGCGCATCGTCGCGGTCGCGAAGTAACTTCCCGCGATGCGCGGCTGGCTCGTACTGCTCCTGCTCCTCGGCTGCCGCGGCGCGGCGGCCTACGAGCCGCAGATCAACTACATGCTCCATTGCATGGGCTGCCACACCCCGGACGGCTCGGGCGAGCCGGGGCGGGTGCCCGATATGAAGCCCACGCTGGTCCCGTTCGCGGCCTCCCCGGACGGGCGTCGTTATCTGGTGCAGGTCCCGGGCGCATCGCAGTCGCAGCTGTCGAACGCGGAGCTGGCGGACCTGCTGAACTGGATGATCCAGAACCTCAGCCTCACCAAGCCCAGCCGCTTCACGCATTACACCGAGGCCGAGGTCGCGAGCTACCGCGGTAAGACGCTGGTGGCGGTGAGAGCCACCCGCGAGCGGCTCATGCAGAGTCTGACAGGAGCTTCTGCACCGAAGCCTTGACCATCCGGGCGAGGGCGGCCCGCGAGCTGAAGTGCTTGTGGGCCGGATTCGTGAACAGCATCAGGCCGTCGATCAGGGCGGCCACCTGCAGGGCCGCCTCGAAGCACTGCTCCTCGGAGAGGCCGGGGCGCGCGGCGCCGATGAAGGCGGCGAGATTGCGGCGGTGGTGCGAGTACATCTCCTCCATCAGCGTAGCCGCGAACCTGCTGTGCGACCCGAGTGCCCACAACGCGAAGAAGAACTGCCGGGTCTCGGGCCGGGTGATGTCCAACACCAGGTAGTCGATGATGCCCAGGAGGCGCGCCGTGCCGTTGAACGGCAGCTCCTTCAACACCCGCTCGTAGGCCGTCTCGTACTCGTTCACGACCAGCTCCAGCATGGCGGCGAGCAACTTGTCGCGGGTGGGATAGAAATGCTGCACGGCGCCCATGCTCATGCCGGCTTCCTTCGCGACGCTGCGCATGCTGAAGCCCGCATCGGTCGCGCGCAGGAAGACCTGCTTGGCGGCCTTCACGATCCGCAGCGAGCTGGAGTTCTCATCGAAGGCACGGTGGCCGGGAGTGCGGATGGCAAAGCGCATGGGGGTGAGTTTATTGGAAAAACCGGCCTGCACGAAGAGCGCTTGACGCTCTTCGTGCCGGGCGCTTAGAGTCGCCTCCAAGTCAACTGACTTGTGATTGGGGGTAGATCGTATGGCAAGGGACCGACGGCCGGCAATGCCGGCCCACGGGTTGATAGGGTGGGTGCTGCTGGCCGCAGCGGCGGTGCCCGCGCTCGCAGGCGCTCCGGCGCGAGTCGCCGCGGCGGTCGACGCTCCGGCGAAGGTCGCCGCCGCGGCGGATAGCGCGGAGCTCGCGGCCTTCAAGAAGGCCATTCGCAACCTGTACGATCTCAAGGAGCGCGCCTGGGCGGCCGGGGACGCCGAGAGCATCGTGACCCGGTTCTACTCGGCCGATGCGGTCTCGGTGGGCGAAGGGGATCCCGCGACGATGGTCGGCCGGGAGCAGTTCCGCAAGGTGTACCGGCAGTACGTGAAGGACGTGACGGCCGTGCGGATCGAGTCGGTCCGCACGGTGGTGAACGGCAATGCCGGCTGGGACTGGGCGAATTTCTACGCCAGCGTCCGGCCGGAGAAGGCGAAGGACTATCCGCCTCCCAAGGTGCGCATCCTGTTCCTCTGGTCGAAGGAGGGCGGGCACTGGATCTGCAAGGGCGATGTGTTCGTGAACGGCGAGTTCCAGGAGCCGCTATGAGCGATGAGGGCTCGCAGATGACTCGGCGCGACTTTGTCGGTGGGTCGCTCGTCGGCGCCGGGACGGCGCTGCTGGGCATGGCTTCCCCCGGTGCCCTGCGCACGGCACAGGCGCAAACCGTGCCGTCCCCGATGACCGGCCTCGGCCCGGAGTGGACCGGGCCGGGAGGCATCGGCGACTACGCCCGCTCCAACGGCAACACGCACGAAGTCGTGAATGCCGCGCACGGCGGCATCCGCAATCAAGCCTTCGACAAGGCTCTGCGAGCCGCCATCGATACCGGAGAGCACGTCGATGCCATCGTCATCGGCTGCGGAACGGCGGGCCTCTCGGCGTGCTGGGCGTATCGCAAGGGGCGACCCGATGCGACGGTGTTGATGCTCGATCAGCACCCGATCTTCGGCGGTGAGGCCAAGCAGAACGAGTTCGAGGTCGACGGCTATCATCTCACCGCGCCGCAGGGCGCCACGGGCATCGTCGTTCCGTTCAACAAGGCCAAGGACGCGGGGATGTGGACGCACTTCGCCACCGACCTCGGCTTTCCCGATGAGTTCGTCTATCAGCAGCCCACCGGGCTCAGCCGCGACATTCTCGTACCCGAGGATGCCTGGTCGCCCATGCACGTCGCCTGGGAGCGAGCCGATACGGGGTTCTATTACGAGGGCAAGGGTTGGGTGCGCAATCCCTGGCGCGATGGCTTCAGGCACGCGCCGATCGCGGAGTCGGCCAAGAAGGCGCTCGTGGACATGGAGCTGTTTCGCACGCCGCCGCGGCGCGCGGACTGGGATCGCTGGCTCGACAGCATGACCTACCAACAGTTCCTGACGGACGTCGTGGGCATCGCGCCCAACGACCTGCCGGAGGTGTTGAGATACCTGAACCCCGTGACCTGCGCCATGGGCTGCGGCCTCGGAGCGGACGTGATCTCCGCGTATTCGGCTTATAACTTCCTGCAGCCCGGTGTGTTGGGCTACTACCGCTATGCCACGGGCGGCGTCGATCCGACGGACGAGGTTTATCTCGCCAGCTTTCCGGGCGGCCACGCAGGCACCGCGCGCCATTTCTTGAAGAAGATCATTCCGGGCGCGCTGCTGGGCGAGTACCGCATGGCGGATATCCTCAACAGCCCGGTGCAGTGGGATCAGCTCGATAAGCCGAACGAGCCGGTGCGGATGCGCCTGTCCTCGACCGTCGTGGCCGTCATGCACGAAGGCTCGCCGGAGTCGGCGCGCGGCGTCGTCGTGACTTATCACCGCGGCGGGAAGCTCTACAAGGTGCGTGCGAAAGTCGCCATCCTCTGCGGCCAGCAGCACGCGAACCGGCACATCTGTCGCGACATCTCTCCTGAGTATCGCGAGGCCATGAACGCCTTCCATCACGCGCCCATGCTGACGGTGAACGTCGCTGTCCGGAACTGGAAGTTCCTGGAGAGACTCGGGATTGCCGCGGCGCGCTGGTTCGAGGGCTTCGGCTGGTGGGTGAGCCTGCGCCGCAATCTGGAGATTCCCGGACAAGTCACGCAGCCTCTCGACCCGTCGAAGCCGACCGTGCTGACGATGTACAACCCGTTTCCGCTGCCGGGAGTGCCCTTCCCCCAGCAGTGCACGCTGGCCCGGATGCAGCTCTTCAACATGAGCTACGCGCAGATCGAGGCAGCCGTGCGCGAGCAGTTCACGAAAATGTTCGGCGACTACGGGTTCGACGCGCGGCGGGACATCGCCGGCATCATTACGAACCGCTGGGGTCATGCTTACGTGGTCGACCCGCCGGGATTTTTCTTCGGCAAGGACGGCAAGCCGGCTCCCAAGGACGTTCTGCGCCAGCGCTTTCACCGGCTCACCTTCGGCCATTCGGAGCTCAGTGGCGCTCAGATGTGGGAAACCGCAGCCGAAGAGGGGGAACGGGCCGGAAAGCAGGCGTTGGAGGTCTAGGAGTCTAGTTCTATGGGCTGAAAGTCGCCTGGCGGCGCTTTCAGCGAGACCCTACACGGTCGTCCGCCGGCAAAAAGCGTGGTTTTTGCCCGGGGCGCGTAGCCGGCTACCGTGTCAGGAGGCGCCTGACGGCGCTTCGGCGCGGCGCTTTCAGCGAGACGCTACACGTCGGCCGTCGGCAAAAGGCGTGACTTTTGCCCGGGGCGCGTAGCCGGCTACCACGGCGGGGGGGGGGCGCCGGGTAACGCCTTCGCAAAGCGGGTGGCCGTGCGGCCCTAATTAGTTTAGGCTTGAAGTACTTTCGGGCGTCGAGGGGCTTCAGGGGCTGCTATGAACCGTTACCGGAATGACCCGCAGGCCATCCGGGCTCTCGTCCGGCCGGACGAGATCCACCGGGATTTGTATCTCGACCGCGAGCTGTTCGATCTGGAGATGGAGCAGCTCTGGCGGCACACTTGGCTCTATGTGGGGCACGATAGCCAGGTCCCCGCCGCGGGCGACTTCTATACCACGCATCTTGCGCGCGAACCGGTCATCATGATCCGGGGAACCGACGCGGTCGTGCGCGTACTACCTAACAGATGCGCGCACAAGGGCACACGCCTGGCGAGCGCGGTCCACGGCAAGTGCCAGGGAGGGACCCTGCGTTGCCCCTATCACGGCTGGACCTACCGGCTCGATGGCCGACTGCGCACCATTCCATTGAAGAGCGGCTATGACGGTACCGCCTTCGAGCGCTCCGACGCCGCGGCCGGGCTTCGTGAGATCACTTCCGTCAACTACCGCGGCTTCGTGTTCGCGCGGCTCGGCTCGGGGCCGTCGTTCGAGGATTACTTCGGCGAGTCGCTGACCTCGATCGACAATATGGTCGATCGATCCCCCGAGGGCCGCCTGGAAGTCGCCGGCGGCGTGTTGCGTTATCTGCACGACTGCAACTGGAAGATGTTCGTCGAGAATCTGAACGACGCCATGCACCCCATGGTGGCGCACGAGTCCTCCGCCGGGACCGCGAAGCGCACTTGGGAGGGAGCCGGCGGTGAGGGTCCGCCGCCGATGGTGATCGAGCAATTCGTGCCGTTCGTGAACGGGTACGATTTCTTCGAGAAGATGGGCGTGAAGGTGTACGCCAACGGTCACAGCTACACGGGCGTGAACTTCTCGATTCATTCGAAGTACTCGCACGTCGGTGACTACGAGCGCCGCATGACCGAGGCCTATGGCGCGGAGCGTGCGCAGCGGATTCTGGGCGAGGCGCGCCACAACACCGTGTACTACCCCAACCTCACCATCAAGGGCGCCATTCAGGCGATCCGGGTGGCGCGGCCGCTGGCGGTCGACAAGACCCTCATCGAGAGCTGGACGTTCCGGCTGGTGGGGGCTCCCGAGGAATTGCTCGCCCGCACCACGACCTACAGCCGTCTCATCAACGCGCCGACGTCCATGGTCGGGCACGACGATCTGTACTGTTACCGCTCCATCCAGGAGGGGCTCGCCGCCGGCGCGAGCGACTGGATCAGCCTGCACCGCAACTACTCCGCAGCCGAGGCGGCGGGATTCGCCGGCACTTACGGAGCGACGAGCGAGATCCCGATGCGCGGCCAGTACCATGCCTGGGCGGAATTCATGACCCTGGGAATGAAGGAGGGGAGCGCATGAGCGGGAGCGAGCCCGTCGAGCGGGCGAGCCTGGTCGATCTCGTCTATCGCGAGGCGCGGCTGCTCGATGAGAAGCGCTTCGACGAGTGGTACGGACTGTTGACGGACGATGCGCGCTACTGGATGCCCCTCACCCGGGGGCAGCCGAACGGTGAGACCTATACGTCGCTCTTTTACGAGGACAAGCTGCTCCTCAAGGTACGGATCGAGCGCTTGCGGCATCCCAACGCCTTCTCGCAGCAGCAGCCGAGCTTTTGCCAGCACGTGCTGCAGCAGCCGGAAGTGGAGCTCTTCGAGCCGGCCGCGAATCACTACGTCACTCGCACGCCTTTCGTGTACTTCGAGACGCAGCTCGACAATCAGCTCGTGCTCGCCGGAGTGACGTGGCATCACGTCACGGTCAGCGACGGCGCGCTGCGCATCCGGCTGAAAAAGATCGAGCTCGTCAACTGCGACGCCGCCTTGCCGTCGATCCAACTCCTGCTCTGAAATCTATGCCACGGGTCCAAGGTACTGTTTACGAGGCGTTCCGCGACACCGCGCGCCGTTATCCCGCCAACGATTTCCTGTGCATCCTGCCGCACACGGCCGCGCAGTACTTGATCGAGGCGCGCACTTATTCCTACGCGGACGCCGCTCGCGAAGTCGCGGAGCTGGAGCGCATTTACCGTTCCGCGGGAGTCGCGCTGGGGCAGCGGGTGGGGTTGATGTTGGAAAACCGCCCGGCGTTCTTTTTCCACTGGCTCGCCCTCAATGCCCTGGGAGCGTCGGTCGTTCCCGTCAACCCGGAGTGGCGCAGCGCGGAGCTCGAATATCTGGTCGGCCATTCCGAGCTGCGCGTCGCAGTCGTGCCAAGCGAACGGGTGGAAGAGTTGCGTCGCGCCGGCGCGAGCGCCGGTCGCGCGGTCTCGGTCACGACGCCCGATTTGTCGATGTTGACGGCGGGCTCCTCCGGGGCGGCACTGTCTCCCGCACCGGACTCCGCCGCAGTCGCGGGTGAGGCGCCGGGAGTCGACACCGAGTGCGCTCTGCTCTATACGTCCGGTACGACGGGCCGGCCGAAGGGCTGTGTCCTTCCGAACGAATACTTCCTGTGGGCTGGGCGCTGGTATGCCGAGGTCGGCGGCTTGTGTCGCGTCGCGGTGGGTCAGGACCGCCTGATCACCCCCTTGCCCATGAGCCACATGAACGCCATGGCCTGCTCGACGATGGTCATGTTGTTGACCGGCGGCTGTATCGTACCTTTGGACCGGTTCCATCCCAGCTCCTGGTGGGACAGCGTGCGCGAGTCGCGGGCGACGATCATTCACTATCTGGGTGTGATGCCCGCGATGCTCCTCGGAGCGCCCGCCGGCCCCAGGGATCGGGCGCACGCCGTACGGTTTGGTTTTGGTGCAGGGGTGAGCCCGCGCCTGCACGCGACGTTCGAGGAGCGTTTCGGCTTCCCGTTGCTCGAGGCTTGGGCGATGACCGAGACGGGCGCCGGCGCCGTCGTGATCGCAAATCACGAGCCGCGCAAAGTCGGCACCGCCTGCTTCGGCCGCGCCGACCCCCGGATCGACTACCGCATCGTCGATGACGCGGGCCAGGCCGTAAAGCCCGGCGAGCCCGGCGAGCTGTTGGTTCGCGGCGCGGGCGCGGGGCCGCGCTTCGGCTTCTTCCGGGAATACCTCAAGGACCCGGCGGCGACGGCTGAAGCCTGGAGCGGCGGCTATTTCCATACCGGGGACATCGTCTCGGTGGATGCCGACGGCGACTTCCATTTCGTCGATCGAAAGAAGAACGTCATCCGCCGCAGCGGCGAGAACATCTCCGCAGTGGAAGTTGAAAGCGTGCTGTTGCAGCATCCGAGGATCGCGTCAGTCGGTGTCACCGCCGTCCCGGACGAGATCCGCGGCGACGAGGTGATGGCCTGCATCGTGCCGCGGGTCGCCGTGCCGGATGCTGAAAGGGCGGTCTTCGCCCGCGAGGTGCTCGAGTTCTGCCTGCAGCGGCTCGCTTACTACAAGGCGCCGGGCTATGTTGGCGTGTGTGAGCGCTTGCCGCTCACCCCCACGGAGAAGATTCAGCGCGCGCGGCTGAAGGATCTCGGCAGGAGTCTGCTCGGGAGCACAGCGTGCGTGGACCTGCGGTCGTTGAAAAAAAGGACGGCGGCGTGAGTCGGCAGGGCTACGAAGGAGTGGTCGTGACCGCGCCGGTCACGGTTGCCTATGAGCGGTACTCGACGAACGGTGCTCATTGGTTTGCCGCCCGGGCGCTGGCCGGGGTGTTGGCGGAAAGCGGGCTGGCTAAAGCTGCGTTGGACGGACTGTGCCTGTCGAGCTTCACGCTGGCGCCCGATACCGCCGTCGGCCTGACGCAACATCTTGGATTGACGCTGCGCTGGCTCGATCACATCCCCATGGGTGGGGCCGCCGCGGTCGTGTCGTTGCGCCGTGCGCTGCGAGCGGTGCAGTCCGGCGATGCCTCCGTGGTGGCTTGCGTCGCGGCGGACACGAACCAGGTGGATACTTTCCGCGGAACCCTCGGCAGCTTCAGTCGCTTCTCGCAGGATGCGGTGTATCCGTACGGCGCGGGCGGGCCCAATGCGAGCTTCGCTTTCCTGACGGCTCACTACATGCGCACCTATGGCGCACGCCGTGAGGACTTCGGCAAGCTCTGTGTCGCGCAACGCGCCAACGCGTTGACCAACCCGAACGCCTTGTTCAAAAAGCCGCTGTCCCTGCAGGAGTATCTGGACGCACGCCCGGTTGCCGAGCCGCTGCACCTGTTCGATTGCGTCATGCCGTGCGCTGGCGCGGAGGCCTTCCTGGTCATGCGTCGCGAGCGCGCGCTCGATCTCGGGCTGCCTTGCACCACGGTTCTGGCCACGATGGAACGACACAACTCGTTTCCCGACGACCCGATCCAATCGCGGGGCGGTTGGGTGCTCGATCGTGATGAATTGTTCGCGCAGGCGGGCGTCGGCCACGCCGACATCGATCTGCTGCAGACGTATGACGACTATCCGGTCATCAGCCTCATGCAGATGGAGGATCTCGGCTTCTGCGCCAAGGGCGAGGGGCCGCAGTTCGTGCGCAGCCACGAGTTCACCGTGACAGGGGATTTCCCGGTGAACACGAGCGGCGGCCAGCTCTCCGTGGGGCAGGCCGGCGCCGCCGGCGGATATCTGGGTCTGACGGAAGCCGTGCGTCAGGTGACTGGAGCGCCTGCGGGAGCTGCGGTTCCGCAAGCCCGCATTGCGCTGGTGAGCGGGTTCGGAATGATCAATTATGACCGCGGCCTGTGTTGTGGCGCGGCGATTCTGGCGGGGCCGGGAGCATGAGCGCGACCCTTCCGCCACGACCGCGCAGCCGTGCGGCGTTGGGACTCACGGCCGCCGCGGCGCGCGGCAGCTTCGAGCTGCAGGTTTGCCGTGAGTGCGGCGCCGTGCAGTATCCGCCGCGCGAGGCCTGTCATCGGTGCCTGTCCGTGCGGCTCGACTGGAGGCCGCAGACAGGCGCCGGCGATCTCATTGCCGAAACGCGGCTGATCCACAGCCATGATGATTTCTTTCGCGAGCGTGTTCCGATCCGGCTGGGCCTGGTCCGGCTCGACTGCGGCCCCACGGCCGTCGTGTTCGTGCCGAGCACGATCGCGGCCGCGCCGGCGCGTGTGAAGGTCGTGCCGCGCCTGGACAAGGCGGGGCAGGGCGTGCTCGTCGCATTTGCTCCCGAGGGGCCTATGACAGTCAGTGATCCCTATCTGCAGGAAATGTCTTGTGAGCCGCGCGGCCGCAAAGTCCTGGTGACGGATGCCACGACCGCGTTGGGCGCGGCGCTCGTGGCCGAGCTGGTGAAAGCGGGGGCCGCGACCGTTTGGGCGGGACATCCCCGCGACCCGCTCGCCGTCACCGCCAAAGAGGTGAAGCCTCTGCAGCTGGACGTGACTCGCGACAATTCGGTGCGCGCGGCGGCGGCTCTGGGGGCCGAGGTCGATATCGTCATCAACACGGCGCAGGCACTGGGTGAGGCGCAGCAGGAGATGGAGACGAACTACTTCGGCCTGTTGCGCCTGTCGCAGGCGTTCGCGCCCGCATTGCGCACCGGGGCGGTAGCCTGGGTGAACGTTCTTTCCGTGTATGCGTTGCAAGGCTTTCCGCAGCTCGAGACGTTCGCGGCCTCCATGGCCGCCGCGCACTCGCTCTCTCAGGGGCTGCGGGCTGACTTGCTCGAGCGTGGGGTCCGGGTCATCAATGTGTTTCCCGGTATCGTCGCGGAGGCGGGCGCCGCCGGCTCCCTCAAGGCCGCGAAGATCGCGCCGGGAGCCCTGGCGCGCACGATCGTCAAAGCGCTGCAGGATGGCGTCGAGGACGTCTACCCTGGAGACGCCGCGCAGGAGTGGTTCGCACGCTGGCGCGAGAATCCGAAAGTGTTGGAGCGCGAAGTGTCCGCGAACTGGAGGCGCGCATGATCGAGAAATACGCATTGGTCACCGGGGGCAGCTCCGGCATCGGCGCCGCGATCTGCAACTCGATGCTGGACGCCGGCTATCAGGTGGTGTCGCTTTCGCGCCGGGCCTCCGGCACGCCCCGCTCGGGCTTGCACGAGGTCCAAGTCGACCTGGCGGACGCCACTGCGACTCGCGCGGCCGCACTGGAAATCGCCAGCCGCTTCCCGATCACGACGGTCGTGCACAATGCCGGTGCGATTCGTGAGAAACCGCTCGAGGAGGTGACCCTCGAGGATCTCCAGGCCCTGACGAATCTGCACCTCGCGGCCGCCCTGTCGCTGGTGCAAGCCAATCTGCCTGCCATGAAGCGGCAGCACTTCGGTCGCATCGTGTTGGTGTCGACCCGGGCCGTGCTCGGTCTGGCGAAGCGGACGGTTTATTCCGCGACGAAGGCGGGCATGCTCGGCCTCGCGCGCACCTGGGCGCTGGAGCTGGGCGCGCACGGGATCACGGTCAATGTCATCGCGCCGGGACCGATCGAGGCGACGGAGATGTTCCACGAGCTCATCCCGACGGACAGTCCGAAGCTGCCGCGCATAGTCGACTCCATTCCTGTGAAGCGCTTGGGACGCCCCGAGGACGTGGCCCGCGCCGTCCTGTTCTTCACCGCCGCGGAGGCGGGCTTCGTCACGGGTCAGACGTTGTTCGTCTGTGGCGGCACGTCGGTCGGCAGCATTGTCTATTGAGAGTTGGAGCGTCAGACAAACAGGCCCTTCCCGGGGGCTTGCCCGGTAGGGAACCGGGCCAGAGGCTACAGGGACGTACTTGCGCCGTCCCCCGGGAAGGGCCTGTTTGTCTGACGCTCCTATTCATAGTAGATGTGCGCCGGCTCGTCGTGCACGTTGGTGAGATCCGGGGCGGGCGTGCTTTCGGAGAAGTCGACGTGGCGGTATTTGCCGGAATGAAATAACAGCGGCCGGTGCGGCTGCACGCCGGTGTGCAACTCGACCACGCGGCCGATCACCATCCAATGGTCTCCCACCTCGATCACCTGGTGGGGCTCGCACTCGATCGACGCGAGACTGCCTTCGAGCCGCGGCGCACAGCGTGACGGCACGAAACGGAACGGCGGCGGCGTGCGCTCCTTCCAGCCGCCGGCGAAAAAGGTCGATTGCGCCTGCTGGTCCTCGCGCAGGATGTTGATGGTGAAGCCGGATACGTTGGCGATGTGCTTCGACAGCTTCGACTGCTTGCCCGGACAGAACATGACCAGCATCGGCTCCAGCGACAGGGACGAGACCGCGTTCACGGTCATGGCCAGCACTTCCTGGTCCGCACGCGCCACCACGACCGCGACGCCGGTGGCGAACTGGCCGATGGCGTCTCGAAAACGGCGTGCGTCGGGTGGCGCTTTGGGCATGGTGGCGGATCCGGTTGTGCTGACTAACTAGGAGCGTGCCGGACTTAGGATACGCCTACTGCGGCCGTCCCCCATCGGCTAGCGTACCCCCGCGTTGAATGCCTCGTCCTTGCCTTCCTTCACGAACGCGCGGACTTTCTCGGCGTATTCCTGAATCTGTCCCGCGTGACCCGTGACCAGGGCTCCGGCCATGCGCACCGGATCGCCGAAGAAGAAGCGCTCATACAGCACCTGCCGCCCGGCGAATGCGGACAGTGACGCGTCCCAGGCGAGGCGGAACAGCGGTACGCGATCGAATGCCTCGGCGCGCGCGGCCTGGTAGTACTTCTTGATGTCATCGGCCAGCGGGCTCCGCAGATCCTCCTCGGTCGGCATGGCCACGAGCCCGCTGGCGCCGATCTGCTGAATGATCTCGACCATGCGGGGGTAGAGGCGCGGGAAGAGATTGCGGGCCGCATCCAGGGGGTTCCAGGCGGGCCGCATCACGCCCCACTCATCGAGCTGCGCATCCGCCTCGGCGGCGCGCAGGAAGGCCTTCATGGTCTCGTGGGTCACCCAGATCTCGGCGAGCTTCTCGTGGATGTGCTGGAAGCTCTCCGCGCCGATGGTATTGACCAGCAAGTAAGCCAGTCCCAGCATGAATTCGCTCTTGGCGATGTTCTTCACCACCACCTGGTGCGTCATGTGGACGACGGCGCCCGTGCGGGAGTAAGCCTCATTGCAGCGCTTGACGTCGCGGTAGAGGAAGATCGCTTCCCACGGAACGAACACGTCCTCGAACACGACTACCGCGTCCATTTCCTCGAAGCGCGATCCGAGCGGATGGTCGAAATGCGAGCGTCCGTAATCGACGCTCTCACGACAGATGAACCGCAAGCCCGGCGTGTTGTTGGGAATGGAGAATCCGAACGCATAGGGCGCGTCTTCTTCGGAGTTTTTGAGCACGGTCGAGGGGAAGACCATGATCTCGTCGGAAATCGGCAGCGTCGCCAACATGCGGCAGCCGCGGATGACGATGCCCGCGTCGGTCTCTTCCTTTACGCGCGCGGCCAGGAAGGGATCTGCCTGTTTGGCGAGGCTCACGCCGCGATTGGCCTGCGGCGGGATCAAGGTGTGGGTGAGACAGAGATCGTTCTCGCGCAGATATTCGTAGTAGCGCACCGCATTCGCGCCGAAGCGCGGATCGGACTCCGCCAGAAAAGGCGCGCCGGCTGCGTAACCCGTTATGGCGCGGTTGATGTAGTCCGGGACGCGACCCATCATGCCGTGGGTGTAATCCTCCCAGACTTTCATCGCTGCGCTGATGCTCGTGAGCTCCTCACGGGTCTTCGGCATCATGAAGGAGCGTGCGACCTTGTTCCCGGTCTTCGGTGAGTCGTAGAGCGTGACGTCCGCCTTTTCCCACTGCAGGTCATACAGCTTGGCCAGGGTGTCCACGCCGCCTTTCAAGGCAGGGTGAACCGTTACGTCCTTCACGAGCTCGCCTTGGTACCAGATGGCGGGTGGTCGCTCACGCAACCGTTGCAACACCTGCTTTCCGCGTCGGGCGCCTTTGCCGTTCGATGTCTCAGCCATGCTCGTCTCCGGTGCTTGGTCGCTGTAGTTACGAAATAGTTAATCTGTT
>DASZVD010000042.1:0-6079 GCA_035547375.1 Steroidobacteraceae bacterium | reverse complement strand
GAGGACGGCCTGCTGCGGCGCATCCGTTCGGGGGCGCTGATCATTGATTGCTCAACCATCGCGCCAGCCGTCTCGCGGCAGGTTGCGGAGGCGGCGCGGCCTTTGGGGCTGGACTTCATCGACGCTCCGGTGTCCGGCGGTACCGCCGGCGCCGCGGCGGGCACCCTGACCTTCATCGTCGGGGGTTCTGCAGCGGCGTTGGAGCGGGCGCGGCCCCTGTTGTCCACGATGGGCAAGAACATCTTTCACGCCGGAGCAAACGGAGCGGGCCAGGCGGCGAAGATCGCCAACAACATGCTACTGGCCATTCACATGGCCGGCACCGCCGAGGCCCTGGCGCTCGGTGTTGCCAACGGCCTCGATCCCAAGGTGCTCTCCGACATCATGAGCAAGAGCTCAGGGCGCAACTGGTCCCTGGAAGTGTACAACCCGTGGCCGGGCGTGCAGGACGGGGTCCCGGCCTCGCGCAACTACTCCGGCGGCTTCGGGACGGCGCTGATGCTCAAAGACCTGGGGCTGGCCGCGGAAGCCTCGATTGCCAGCGGCAGCGCGATTCCGCTGGGTGAGCTCGCACGCAACCTGTACGCGATGCACGCGAGGAATTCCGGCGCGCTCGATTTTTCGAGTATCCTCGACCTGTACCGCGAGCGACGCCACACCTGAGCCGAGTGACGGCACACCGGCGCCGAGCGATGCCGCACCCGAGCCTCAAGCGGCTCTTCGCGCGATTCAGCCGCTACGGATCGACCGCGAAAGGCCATTGAAAGGCAGGGTCGAGGCACCTGAAAGGCAGGGTCGAGGCACCCTGGTCCAGCGGGCACCCCCGGGCAAAGCGCAAGAGGCCCGGCGCTGATTCGTGCAGGCGCGGCGGGCGCGGATACCCTATTGTAGCCGTCACCTCCACCAAGAGCCGTCCCGGGTCCTTGCAGACGGACGACCGCGTTGCTCTACTTGCCCCTTCACGAAGGATGTCCGCTAAATGAATCAAGAAGCTGTCCCGCCGGCGGGCGGGCAGGTCCTCAATCCATCGCCCGGGTCCTCGCCAGGGATCGTCCAGAAGCCGCGTGCGGCGATGGCGCCGGTCCCGGGCCCCGAGCGTGCGACGCGCGAGATCATTACCGAGAATTCACTCTGGATAGCGCCTCTGCGGGCGGAGATGGCGCGCATCATCGTCGGCCAGAAGCCGCTCCTCGACCGACTGCTGATTGCCCTGCTCACCAACGGTCACGTGCTGCTGGAGGGCGTCCCGGGACTGGCGAAAACCCTGGCCTTGAAGACTTTGGCCAGCTGTATTGCCGTACACTTCAAGCGGCTGCAATTCACGCCGGACATGCTGCCCGCCGACATCGTCGGAACCCTGATTTATAACCCCCAGGACGGTCAGTTCCGCACCAAGCACGGGCCGATATTCAGCAATCTCATCCTCGCGGACGAGATCAATCGCGCGCCTGCGAAGGTGCAAAGCGCGCTCCTGGAGGCCATGCAGGAGCGCCAGGTCACGATCGGCGAGGAAACCTATCCTTTGCCAACGCCGTTTCTGGTTCTTGCGACCCAAAACCCTCTGGAGCAGGAAGGAACCTACCCGCTGCCCGAGGCGCAGGTCGACCGTTTCATGATGAAGGTGATCGTCGACTATCCGACGCGGAGCGAGGAGCGTGCGATTCTTGATGCGATGGCGACGACCGAGCCCATGATCGTGCCGCGCGCCGTGGTCAGCCCCTCACAGATCCTCGAGGCGCGCCATGTAGTCAACACGCTGTTCATCGACGAGAAGGTTCGGGACTACATCGTCGATATCGTGCTCGCGACCCGGCCGCCCATTGCGCCCGCATTGAATTTGAACGGCTATGTTCAGACCGGTGCCTCGCCCCGAGCGACCATCGCACTCACCCTGGCCGCGCGCGCCATGGCATTTCTCAACGGCCGGCACTTCGTCACCCCGCAGGACGTCAAGACCGTGGCGCTGGATGTTCTGCGCCACCGGGTGTCGGTGACTTACGAGGCCGAAGCCGAGAACGTCACTCCCGAGCAGATCATCGAGAAAATCCTGAATACGCTGCCGGTGCCGTAAAGCGCGGAAATCTCCGATGGCGGACGTGAAGAAATCGACCAAAGCGATGCGTACCGGCATGCGTGAGCTGGAGATCCGCACCCGGCGGATGGTCGATGACAGCATGGCGGGCGCCTATCACTCCGTGTTCAAGGGCCGCGGCATGGACTTCGACGAGGTCCGCGAATACAGCGCGGGGGACGAGGTCCGAACCATCGATTGGAATGTCACGGCGCGCGCGGGACGTGCGTTCGTCAAGAAGTTCACGGAGGAGCGCGAGCTCACCCTGCTGCTCGTCGTTGACATCAGTGCCTCGGGAAATTTCGGCTCCGGCGTGCTGGCCAAGCGGGATCTCGCGGCGGAGGTGGCCAGCGTGCTGGCCTTCTCCGCAATTCGCAACAGCGATAAAGTCGGGTTGGTTCTGTACACCGACCGCATAGAGCGATACCTGCCGCCGAAGAAGGGGCGCCGGCACGTGCTGCGTGTCGTGCGGGATATTCTTTACCACGAGCCGCGGGGCGTCGGTACCGACACCGTGAGGACGCTCGACGCCGTCAACAACATGATGCACCGGCGCGCAGTGGTGTTCCTGATTTCGGACTTCGAGGCGAGTGGTGCCCCCCTTGCTGCCCGCGCGGAATTGCGCCGAGTGGTCCGGCAGACGAATCGCCGGCACGACCTGATTGCGATCCATATCGAAGATCCGCGCGAGAAGGAGCTTCCCAACGTGGGAATCATCGCGCTCGAAGACGCGGAAACCGGGGAAATCATCGAGCTCGACACGGGACGTGCCGCGGTGCGGAGGCGCTTCAACGAGCTTGCGTCGGAGCGCTCGCTGCGTCTCAGGAGCGATCTGCGCGCCGAGGGGGTCGATACCGTGCAACTGCGGACGGACACGCCCTACCTGCCGACACTGCAGCGATTCTTCAAGTCACGCGGCCGCCCGCGCGTATGAAGGTGATGGCCCGAACCCGCCGCATCACACTAGGTTATGTGTGGCCCGCGTTGCTGGCAGGAGCCGCCGTGGCGCAAGCTGGGGAGGATATCCGTGACATTCGCGGACCCAAGGCTGTGTCGGCCGAGTCGTGGGCGGCGCTCGCGGTGGTGGGAGCGATCGTCATCGTGGCGATCTGTGTTTATGTCTTCCGGCGCGAACGTCATCGCGGACCTCACCGTCGGAGTCTGACTTTGACGGAACTGGCGCTCGAGCGTCTGGAGGAAACCAGGCCCCTGATGCGCTCCGACTCGGCACGGGAGTTCGGGATCGCCGCATCCGAGGTCATACGAGATTACATAGAGAGGCGCTTCGCCGTGAGCGCGACCCGGCGAACGACCGAGGAGTTCCTGCAAGCCCTGCTGCAGAGCTCGAATGAGGCGCTCGCGCAGCACCGGGCGTTGCTGGCGCAGTTTCTGCAGCAGTGCGATTTCGTCAAATTCGCTGGAGCCTCGCTGGGTGCGACGGACCTGGAAGCGCTGCTCCAAAGCGCGCGCGGTTTCGTGTTGGCGACCGGTGAGCCGGCCACTGGCGAGCCTGCCGCCGCATGATCCGGTTTCTTCAGCCCGAATGGTTTTGGGCCCTGGCCGTCTTACCCCTCATCGTTCTGTGGAGGGGCAGGCGCGGTCCGGTCGCCGCCGTGGAGTTTTCCGATGTCAGTCTCGCGCGGGAGGTGGCGCGCGGGACTCGGAGCCGGATCGGCGGCATCGTGTGGCTGCTGCCGGTCGTCGCGGCGGCGCTCATGATCGCGGGGCTGGCCCGGCCGCAGCGCACCCACAGCCGTACCGAAGTCACGGCCAATGGCATCGACATCGTCCTCGGGCTGGATGTTTCAGGCTCGATGCTGGCGCTCGACTTCGCGGTCGACAACACCCGTGTCAATCGCATCGCGGTGGTCAAGGCGGTCGTCGCCAAGTTCATCGACGAGCGCCCCAACGATCGCATCGGGCTCATCGCCTTTGCGGCCTCTCCCTATATCGTAAGTCCGCTCACCCTGGATCACGACTGGCTGCTCCAGAACCTCGAGCGTGTCAACGTCGGCATCGGGGACGACGGCACGGCGATCGGCTCGGCGATCGCGGCTGCCGTGAATCATCTGCGCACGACGGCGGCAAAGTCCAAAGTGGTCATTCTTTTGACCGACGGCGTCAACAACAGCGGGAAAATTCCTCCGCTCGCCGCCGCGGAAGCCGCCCGAGCACTGGGTGTGAAGGTGTACACCATCGGAGTCGGTGTGCGCGGCAAGGCCCCCATTCCCGTGAGGGACGAAAAGGGCAAAATGCACGTGATCATGGCGACCGTGGACGTTGATGAAAAGACACTGCAGGCCGTGGCCGCCGAAACCGGAGGGCGATTCTATCGGGCAACCGACACGGACTCGCTGCAAAACATCTACCAGCAGATCAATCGTTACGAGAAGTCCGCGCAGACCATACAGAAATTCGAGAGCGTGGAGGAGCTCTATCGGTGGGCGCTGTTTCCGGCGCTTGGCTTGCTGGGCCTCGCGGTGATCTTGCAGCAGACGAGGTTCCGCAGGCTACCGTGAGATTCAGCGATCCATATTGGCTGCTCGCGGGCCTGCTGACGTGTCTCGTGCTCGTCGGGCTGTGGCGCCGGTACGATGTCCGGCAACAGGCGGCGCTGAACAGATTCGTCGCCCCGCATCTCAGGCTCGAGCTCACCGGCTCCTTGTCCGGTGCCCGGCGATTCGCACAACGAGGCCTGTTCCTGGCCGCGGTTGCGTGTCTTTTTGCCGCGCTGGCCGGGCCCGAGCTCGGATACCACTGGGAACGGATCAGCCGTCGCGGCAACGAGGTCGTCTTCGCGATCGATACCTCGCGCAGTATGTTGACTCCGGATGTCAGGCCCGACCGGTTGACGCGTGCGAAGCTCGCGATCGACGACATGGCGAGGCAATTGGATGGCGATGCGATCGGCATCGTGGCCTTCGCGGGCAGTGCTTTTCTGGTGTGTCCGTTGACGCTCGATTACGGCGCTTTCCACCAGTCGTTGGACGCGATCGACGTTCACACCATTCCGCACGGCGGCACCGACATCCCGAGCGCCATACAGGCTGCACGTGCGGCGCTCCGACGCCATCCCGGAAACGACGAGATCCTGATATTGGTGACGGACGGCGAGAATCTCGAGGGAGACGCGTTGGCCTCGGCCAAGGAGGCGGCGCTGCAGGATGGACTCAAGATCTACACCGTCGGCATCGGAACCGCCGAGGGCGAGCTGATTCCTCTACCGGCGGATCAGGGCGGCGGCTTCGTCAAGGATGAGAAGGGCGCGTTGGTCAAATCCCATCTGGACGAGGACGGGTTGAAGGCCATTGCCGCCGCTACTGGCGGCGCCTATGTGCACCTGGAGCAGCAGGGCGAGAATTTCGAAGAATTCTTGAGAACGGTATTCAGCGCCGTGTCGAAGCATGACTTGCTCTACAGGCAGCAGAGGATTTACACCGAGCGCTTCCAGTGGCCCTTGGCAGCGTCCCTGGTGATGTTGTTGGTGAGTCAGGTCCTGGGTACACGTCGCACGAGCCGGCGGCGAGTCGGGGCGGTGACGCGCGCCACCGTCATGTTGGTCGCGTTGCCGCTCGTGCTGTTCCCGATGCGCTCCCAGAGCGCGGACGGGGCCGCCAGCTCCGGCGGAACGGTCGATGCGAAAGCGCCCCGGGTGGAATATAACGCCGGGACCCGGGCCTATCGGGCCGGGCAGTTCTCAGAGGCGACTCAGGCCTTCCAAAAATCGATCAGAGCCGCACCGGCGAGCGATACCAGGCGTTTGGTGGACCAGGAGGACGCCTATTACAACCTCGGCAATGCGCTGTATCGCGCGGGTCAGCAATCCGAGAAGTCTGCTCCGCAGGAGGCGATTCGAAAATGGACCGAGGCCGTGAAGGCCTATGATACTGCGCTGGAGCTGAACGGTAAGGATGTCGATAGCCGATACAACCGCGACTTCGTCCAGCGCAAGATCGACGCCCTGCAGAAGCCGCCCGAGCAGGGGGGCGGCGGCGGCGGCGGTGGAGG
>DASZVD010000041.1:0-6176 GCA_035547375.1 Steroidobacteraceae bacterium | reverse complement strand
CCCGCCAGGACGAGCACGTGCTTCGGCCGGTGCGACAGAATGAGATCGATGTTCTGATGGACCGCATCCGCGGTGCCGCGGTACCACGTGGGGCCGATCTGCTGCTGCGCCGGAATGGTCTCGACGAATTCGCCGAACTCGCCGCGCAGATAGCTCCACCCGCGCTGCACGTGCTGAATGAGCGACTGCGCCTTGTACTGCGTGAGGATGGAGATCTGGCGGATCCCCGAGTTCACGCAGTTCGACAGCACGAAGTCGATGATGCGGAACTTGCCGCCGAACGGCGTCGCCGGCTTGCAGCGATGGGCCGTCAGATCCTTGAGCCGCTCACCGCGGCCGCCGGCCATGATGATGGCGAGAGTTCCGCCCGTCAGGCGACTCACGTAGCGTCCGGAAGAGGCTCGCGCGGGCTGTCGGGGCATGATCATCCGTCGGGGCTGGGTCTCTCAGGCAATATACCACCGGGAAACAGGACGTTTCGAGCCGCCGGTCAGCGACGAAACACAACGCGAGCGTGCGCCGGTCACAACCATTTCATCAGCCCCATCTCGTAAGGGTGTGACAGCAGTTCGTGCCAGGGATAGATCCGGACCTCGGTGTGGAACTGCCCGCACTCGTGCGGCACCGCATCCAGCGCGAACACGCTCGAGCCATCGGAGTCCACTTCGCCGGTGGCATCCAGCGCGGTGGTCCAGACGCCCGCGCGGGGCGGCTGATTGAACGATGACAGAGGCGGCGGCGAGAGGTCGGTCTCGGGCAACAGGCGCCTGGCAACGAACTCCACCCGCACGTCCGTGGGCTGCAGGCCGTTCAACTGCGCGGCGATCCGCAGACGCAGCCGCTCACCTTGTGGTAGGTCGGGGACCCCATCCACCAGCGTGCGCAGCCCGACACGCGACCAGACCTGCCGCACGCGCTGCTTCCAGTCGGCGAGCTGCTTCGCGCCGGCAAAGCTGTCGGCCGCCAGCCGCCGGTACTGCTTCGCCGCCGGCTCATACAAGCCGCGCGTGTAGTCCGAGAGCACGCGCCGCATGTTGAACTGCGGGATGACGGTCATCATGGCGCGCTTGCTGCGCCGGACCCATTCGGGCGAGTAGCCTTCCTCGTTGCTGTCGTAATACAGCGGCAGCACTTCCTCTTCGAGCGTATCGAGGATCAGCTCCGCCTCGAGCGCATCCCGGCGCTCGGGATCCTGGACGTTGGCGGGCGGAATGCCCCAGCCGTTGTCCTGCATCCAGCCTTCGGCCCACCAGCCGTCGAGGATGCTCAGGTTCAGGCGGCCGTTGATGGCGGCCTTGATCCCCGAGGTGCCGCTGGCCTCCAGCGGCGCAATGGGATTGTTGAGCCAGACGTCGACGCCGGATACCAGCCAGCGGGCCAGCTGCAGGTCGTAGTCCTCGAGGAAGATCACCTTGCCGATGAACTCGGGGGTCGTCATCAGCTGGCGGATCTCACGCAGCACGTGCTTGCCGGGCTCATCGGCCGGATGGGCCTTGCCTGCAAACAGGAACAACACCGGCCGCGTCGGGCTGTTGACGAGCTTGGCCAGCCTGGCGCGGTCGCGCAGGAGCAGCGTCGCCCGCTTGTAGGTCGCGAAGCGGCGCGCGAAGCCGATCGTCAGCACGTTGGGACGCAGGGGGTCGAGCAGCCGGGTGACGTGGCGCAGCTGCGCGGGGCTCATCCCCTTGCGCGCGTACTCGCGCTGCAGGCGATCGCGAACACTGGCGAGCATGCGGGATTTCACGGACTGGGCCGTGGGCCAGTAACGCTCGTCGGGAACCTGGTCCAGGGCGCTCCAGAAGCTCGCATCGCTCAAGCGCTCGCGCCAATCCCGACTCAGCTCGCGATCGAAGAAGTCGGTCCAGGTCTGGTGCAGGAAAGTGGGGACGTGGACCCCATTGGTCACGAAGCCCATGGGGTTGTCGTCGGGACGCACTTCCGGCCATTGATCGGCGCACAGGCGCGCGGACACGATGCCGTGAATGCGGCTCACCGCGTTCACGTGCCGCGTCCCGTTCAGCGCCAGGCGCGTCATGTTGAACAGGCCGGGATTGCCCGGCGCGCGCGCCAGCTCCAGGAACCGATCGACGGGGATGCCGAGCTCGCGCACGAAGTCATTGAAATGGGAGAGGACGAGGTCGTGACCGAACGCATCGTGCCCGGCGGCGACCGGCGTGTGGGTGGTGAACACGCAGCTGGCAGCGACCGCCTCCAGCGCGGCCGCGAACGGCAAGCTGGCCGCCAGGTGCTCGCGAAGCAGCTCCAGTATGAGAAACGCGGCGTGGCCTTCATTGAGATGGAACACGCCGGGCTGAATGCCGAGCGCGCGCAAAGCGCGTATGCCGCCGATACCGAGGATCATCTCCTGCCGAATGCGGGTCGACTCGTCACCGCCATAGAGACGGTGCGTGATGTCACGGTCGGAGGGCGCATTCTCGGGAGTATTCGTGTCCAGCAGGTAGACCGGAATCCGCCCGACCTGTGCCTTCCACAGACGGGAGTAGACGTCGCGGCCGGCGATCCGCACCGCGACCCGGACCCACTGGCCGTCGCCCCTGCGGGCCGGCTCCACCGGCAGGTCGCGGGGCGAGCGCTCGCGATAGCCGGCGTGTTGGATGCCATCATTGTCGACCGTCTGGGTGAAGTAGCCCTGTCCATACAACAAGCCGACGGCGACGAAATTCGCCCGGTCGTCGCTGGCGGCCTTGGTGTAATCGCCCGCCAGCACGCCCAGGCCGCCCGAGTAGATGGGGAAGCTCTCGTGAAAGCCGTATTCCGCACAGAAATAGGCCGTCAGCGGCGGGTCGCCGCTCGGTGCGGTCGCGGACAGGTAGGCCTCGAGCGTCTCGACCGCCTGCCGATAACGGCCGAGGTAGACGGAGTCCTGCGCCGCGCGGTCGAGGGTCGCCTGGGCGACACAACGCAGCATCAGGCGCGGATTGCCGCCGGTCTGCCGCCACAGCTCGGCATCGAGATCCTCGAACAGGGCCCGCGTGGGACGGTGCCAGCTAAAGAACAGGTTGCCAGCCAGCTCCGACAGGCGTGCGAGCGGGGCCGGAATGACCGGAGTGACCTCTAGCAGTGGGTTTCTCATCACTTTTCCGGGAAAACGCGGGGTGGGGAGTGTAACAGCACATTTTGGGCACCTTGATGAGGCCTGCGAGTCTGGAGGATCCGGCCAAGCCGTCGGGATCTGGCAAGCCGCTAATACTATTTGACGGCTAATACTGTGGAGTCTACAGTAGCTGCATGGACGATCCGGCCCGGAAGTTTCAGAAAGACTTGAACGCGGGCCTGGTCGCCCTGGTGCTGCTGGCGGTTCTGGAGCGCAGTCCGGAGGATCTCTACGGTTATGAGATCGCCAAGCGATTGCAGCGAGCGAACGAAGGCGACGCGCTGTTCAAGGAAGGCACGATCTACCCGGTGTTGCGCGCCTTGAGCGCGGCCGGCCTCCTGACGAGCCGCATCGTCCCCTCTTACTCCGGTCCGCCGCGACGTTACTACCGCATCACCGACGAGGGACGGAATGTCCTGCGGCAATGGACCGGCATCTGGCGCCAGACCCGCGACTTCGTCGATCGCTTCATCGAAGGAACCGCGTCGTGAAACGTGCGAACGGTATCGCTACGCCGAGTGGCCGCGTTCTGCCAGCTACGCGCCCCGAGCAAAAGTCGCGCCTTTTGCTGGCCGCCGAACGAAGACGAGGGGCTTATCCGCTGAAAGCGCCGTAGCCTGCGCGGCCCGGGCGTCTTTCGGCCAATGAAGGATATTTTCATGAATTACTCCGCACCCCGGTCGATCGAGGAATACCTGAAGCAACTGCGAGCGGCGCTGGAAGGTGAGGATCCCGCTCTCATCCAGGATGCGCTGTACGACGCCGAGGAATACCTCCGCGCCGAAGTTGCGGCTCACCCCGGAAAGTCCGAGGCCGATGTGCTCGAGCTGATCGCGAGCACGTATGGAGCCCCGGAAGAGGTCGCAGCGGCCTACCGTGACACCGAAGTAAAGGTGAAGGCAGCGCTGCAAACTCCTGCGCCCAGAAGAACGACGAGTGAAGCCGGGGCCGCACGGAAATTCTTTGGAATTTTCCTGGACCCTCGGGCCTACACGTCTCTTTTCTATATGCTCCTCACGCTCGCGACGGGCATCGTCTACTTCACCCTGGTTGTCGTTGGCATCTCACTTTCGGCGGGCCTCTCGATTCTGATCATCGGGATCCCCTTCTTTCTGGCCTTCATCGGCATCACACGTGTGATCTCGCTCGGAGAAGGCCGGCTGATCGAGGCGATTACCGGCGAGCGCATGCCGCGACGCCCCGTGCACCCGGGACCGGCGACGGGCTGGTGGGCTCGCATTGGCGCCATGCTCAGCGACGCGCGCACCTGGACGACGCTTCTTTATCTGGTGCTCATGCTTCCGCTGGGTATCATCTACTTCGTGATCGCCGCCGTCGGCCTCTCGATCGGAGTGAACCTCGCCGCTGCCCCAATCGCCGTGCTCGCGGAAGCGGCCGGGTGGCTCAGCACCGGCCAGTCAGGCCTGCCGTTCGCTTTCGGTCCTCTCGAGCTCAGCCTGACGTCCCACTCCTGGATCCTCTCGCTCGTCCTCCTGGCTATCGGCATCCTCGTGCTCACGCTGCTCATGCACCTGGCGCGAGGCATCGGCCGTGCGCACGCGCGACTGGCGAAAGCGCTGCTCGTCGAAGCCTAGGAGCCTGTGGGGACCGCCGCAGCAGTTGCATCAGGAGTCAGACAGGCCCGCGGCTCGCTACCTGAAGCGCGCTGATGGAACGTGACGGGGTTTAACGGGCCGCTTTGTCGTCCCCTGTTAAACTGCCGCCCATGGATCGACTTTTTGTTGCCGCGTGCTGCGCCACGGGCTTCCTCGCCGTTCTGCCCAGCGCCAGTGCTCAAACGAGCGCAGCACCCTCCACCACCCGTACGACGGGATGCCTGCAGGCCGGTAACGGCTACCTGCGCGCGCGAATCCGCGGCACGTTGAATCTCGACATCGACTGGCACAACAGCGAGATCGAGTGCGAGGGCGGCGTGCGGCCGGACGGAAGCGGCATCCGAGTCAGTTTTGCCGGACCGAAGCACTCGGATGGACGTCGGTTGCGCATGGTGTTTGGCGTGGTGGCCGCCAAAGAAGGCCGCCCAGGACGTGAATTACCCACCAACCTCACGGTCATCTTCGAAGGTGAAGAGCGCTTGTTCGCAACCCGTGGGGATGATCACTGCACGGTCGACGACCTCCAGCAAGAACGAGTCGGCGCTCTCGGCGGCCCAACACGCACGTACCGCATCGTCGCACGCGGATTCTGCGTCTCACCCGCGAGCACACTGAATGGAGACGGCCGGATCCTGGTGAGTCGCTTCGATTTCGCCGGCAACGCTACCTTCGCAGACAACGAATAACGGAAAACCTTCATGCTGAAGAAAAGCTCTTCCGGGGTCACGGGGCCGCTGAGGATCATTTGCGCCGCTCTCGCTTGTGCGCTCGTGCTCACGACAACGCTGCGCGCGCAGTCCGGCCCGCTGGAGGATCTCGCCAAATTCCCACGCGCCGCGGTAGAGATCCTGCACGGCAAGAAAAAGAAGGACCCGCGGCACCTGGACGTCTGGGTGGCCGACACGCCCGCCCGCCAGGAGCAGGGATTCATGTTCGCGCGTGCGGTGCCCCCAGGGCAGGGAATGCTGTTCCCACAGGAAAAGCCGCGGAAGATGAGCATGTGGATGAAGGACACCTATGTCGAGCTCGATCTGGTGTTCATCGGTGAGAAAGGCGCGATCGAGCGCATCATCGAGCACGCCCGCCCGCTTTCGCTGGACAAGCTCAACTCGGACAAGCCGGTGACCGCCGTGCTGGAAATCGGCGGCGGCGAGGCGCAACGCCTCGACCTCAAGGTCGGCGACCGGGTTTCCTGGACGCTCACTCCCTGAGAAAACCCGGTTTGTTGCTCGCCCGCCCTATCCCTCCTCTTGCGTTGCTCTTCTGCAACGCCCCCGCTTATATACTCGTACAATAAAGCCACGCTTTAAGCTTGGCCGTGGGAGAAATTCACAAAATCGAGCTGAAACAGCTTGATTTGTTATCCACTGTGATGTTGTTTTTTAGCAAATTTACTATCCTGTAAAAAATGTAATTGCTAACATTCGCGCCACTGAGGTGCAGGG